>WRMG01000024.1 GCA_009777255.1 Oscillospiraceae bacterium
CAGGGTTACGAGGCGTTTTTGTACAGCGCGGCATCCCTGACGCGCAGTGGTGTGTGTGACAACCACCCCGCCGCGCAGGGCGCGGCACCCCTCCAAGGAGGGGAATTGGGGTTACAGCGGCGTGCCGAGGGCGTCACGCCCTACAGCATTATCGACGATTTGTTCGGGCTGTTTCTGCCCTCGGTGTCCGGCGGGCGGCGCTCGATCGCCGCCAGCGCGATCTCGACGTCCTCACGGACCTCGTCGCCGCTCGACGCGCCGACCGTCACCATATCACATTCGCGCAGCGTCGCGTAGTTGAACGTCAGCCCGACAAACGGCGTGACGCGGCCCGCCGCCATGGGCTTGATGGTCATAACGGGCTTTTTCGCGCTGATGATAACCTTATGTATATACTCGATCTCCACCTGCATGAGGAAGCCCATGCAGTTATAGATCTGGATATACGTCTCCACGTCGTATCCGTTCGCGTCCGAATAGACGATAAGCTCCGGCATATGCGCCGACAGCCCGGGTATCATGCCCGCGTCGCGTATCATTTTGGTGTAGTCCGGCAGCCTGTCTATCGTCTGGGTGTTCTTGTTGACAAGCTGTTCGGCGCTGGAATGGTGTATCAGGCAGAAATCCGAGCCGGCCGCCTTGCAGCGGTCAATCACCTTCTGCGCCTCGGCCCTGCCGGCGGCGCTGTCGTCCATGTTTACTATCGGGGTGTCGATACGGATGACGCGTTTGCCCGTTTTGTCCTCCGCGTCCTTAATGCCGTCCGTCATCTCGGGCGTGCCGCCGATCGGCGCCATGACGGCGTCTATGCCGTACTCCATGTACGTCCGTATTATGCTTGAGATGACCTCGCGGTTTTTGTTGCGCGCGACGATGCTTTTGTCCAGCGACGCGGTCTTGTGGCCCCAGCCCAGCAGATGGTTTGTGCCGATCAACATTCTGGGCAGCGACAGCCCGCCCACGGTCGTCCTTGGAAAGCTCATAAAATTACCTCCGAATTTTGATATAAATATTCCGGCGCAATGTCCAGAGTATCGCCCCATACAACGGTGCCGTAATCTATATATGCCTGCTTAAACAATGATACATCCTGAAGTTTCCTGAATATACCCTGACAAATAAGCTCTCCGGCATTATAAATTTTTTCTTCGCCGTTTGTAAACTTAATAAACAGCTTAAAATCGTCGGTCGCCCGCACGGCTTTTACTTTTATCATCGGTTTTCTCTCTCCGGCGTACAGGACGCCGTCAATTTCATACATGGCCGCAGCCTCCCTTTTAATCCAGCGGAGCGATTCTCCCGAACTCGATATTTCTAACGGCGTTATTCCATGCCTTGTACAATTCATCCTCATGAATGATCAGCCACGCGTTCAGTATAGCATACTTTTTCTTCGGCAGTGAACCAGCCAGCAGCTCGCCGTCAACGCCGACGGCCGCTTCATGCTCCCCGCACTCAACATGGATATGCGGCTTATGGTGCTGGACATTGTCGCTGAAAAGCATTCTGATAATCATTCCCTGAAAGCGCGATATTTCCGGCATGGGGCACCTCCGTTCATCTATATATCAATATATCACACCATTGATGAATTTACAAGCATATGTTATAATACATCCATCTTCGCGCATATTTTTCTGGAGGCTTATTGATGGTTTTCTCGCAGCCTGTGTTTTTGTTCGGGTTCCTTCCGCTGGTGCTGGGCTTCTGCCACCTCGCGCCCAAGCGGTTCAAAAACTACATACTGCTGCTGTTCAGCCTGATTTTTTATGGCTGGGGCGAGCCCCGCTTTGTGTTCGTCATGATCGCGGTGTCGCTTGTCAACTTCGCCGCCGCGCTCGCCATGGCCCGTTTCGCCGCCGGAAGACCGGCGCTCAGGCGCGCGCTGCTTGCCGCGGCCGCCGCCGCGAACGTCGGCCTGCTCGCGTATTTCAAATACGCCGGCTTCTTCGCGGCCAACCTCAACACGCTGTTCGGCGCGGGGCTTAACGTGCCGGTCATAGAGCTGCCGATCGGCATATCGTTTTTCACGTTTCAGGCCATGAGCTACACCGCGGACGTGTACAGGGGCGTGTGCGCCGCGCAGAAAAACCCGTTTTACGTGCTGCTCTATATCTCGCTGTTCCCGCAGCTGATAGCCGGGCCGATCGTCAGATACTCCGACATCGAAAGCGAGATAAATGAGCGCTCCGTCAGCTGGACGGACATGTCCGCGGGCGTCGAGCGCTTTATCATCGGGTTTGCCAAAAAAGTGATAATCGCCGACCAGGCCGCGTATATCGCCGACGCGGTGTTCGATATGGGGCCGGCCTCCCCCGCCGCCGCGTGGCTCGGCGCGATAGCCTACGCCTTGCAGATATACTACGACTTCTCCGCGTATTCCGACATGGCCATCGGGCTGGGGCTGATGCTCGGGTTCCATTTCCTCGAGAACTTCAACTACCCCTATGCCGCCGTGTCGATAAGCGATTTCTGGCGCCGCTGGCATATCTCGCTGTCAACATGGTTCCGCGACTATGTGTATATCCCGCTCGGCGGCAGCAGGCGCGGCGCGGCCCGCCGCACGCTGAACCTGCTGGCCGTGTGGTTCCTGACAGGGCTGTGGCACGGCGCGCGCTGGAATTTCGTGCTGTGGGGGCTTTACTACTTCGCGCTGCTCTCGCTGGAGAAGCTGATCCCCGCGCGGACGCTTGAAAAAATCCCGTCAATCCTCCGGCGGCTTGCCGTGCTGCTGCTGGTGCTGGTCGGCTGGGTGTTCTTCCGCGCCGACGGCATATCGGCGGCGATTGATTATCTGCGCGTGATGTTCACCCCCGCGGCGCTTAACAACTGGCAGTACCAGTTCGCGGTGCTGTTCCGGCAGGGCTGGATGTACCTGCTGCTCGGAGGCGCGCTGTCGTTCCCGCTCGTGAAGAAGCGGCTGCCCGCGCCGGCGCTGCTGGCGATATTCGGCGCGGCGGTGCTGTTTATGATAAACTCGACATACAGCCCGTTTATATATTTCAGGTTTTAGAGGTTTAACATGACAGGGCTGACGTATGAAAAAATAAAACAGCGGCCGCGGGACGCCGAGGGCGTCGTCCCCTACACGAAAGAGGGCAGGGCCCGCGTGCGTAGGGCGCGATGTCCTCATCGCGCCGTTTTTCGTCCCCCCGTCCTCTTATAACTTGTAACTTATAACTTGTAACTACCAATGTTTGCCGTGTTTAACATGCGGACTTATATTGCAAAATGCCGTCTGTGAGGGTATACTGTCTATTATAAGCAAACAATCAGGGAGGGATTTTCATGCAGAACGCCGCATACGGGATATATCGGAACGGTCAGGTTTTCCTTGATGAACCCGCGCCTCAGGCGGACGAATCAAAGGTTATTGTTGTGTTCCTGGAAAACGAGCCCCAAAAAGCCGAGCTAAAAGATATTTTTAAGATTCACGGCGCTTGGGAAGACGACAGGGATGTCAATGCCATCATTGACGATGTGCGGGGCAGCCGGATCGCAAGGGCGGACATACGGCTATGAAATATTTGCTGGATACCAATATTTGTATTTACTTCCTTAACAAAACCGAGAAAATCAAAGAGAAAATTGATAAAATACCATCCGATGATATTTCCGTTTCGCTTATTACATTGGCCGAGCTGCAATTTGGTGCATACAACTCAACCCATGTGCAAGACAATCTCAGGCGTGTGGAGTTTTTTGAAAAAACGGTCCAAACGGTTTCGCTGACCTCTGAAATAACTGAGGAATACGCAAGGATTAAATCAAAGCTGCGCAAGTCAGGCCGTCCGGTTGACGATTTTGACATCTTGATCGGCGCGACTGCCATTGTCGGTAATTTAACGCTTGTTACAAATAACGAACGTCATTTCGCCCATATGGACGGACTCCGGCTGGAAAACTGGATAACCGGATAAATGCTTCCAATCGAAAAGGCGCCCATTATACAGCCGGTAAAGAGAGATGCTTATGCGTAAACTACTTGTAATCACATTCATAGCCGTTATATCAGCGGGCTTCCTCGCCGTTGTGTTCAGGGCGCCGGCGGAGCGCAGCGCCGTCGAGGGCAGGGTATACGCAAAGTTATCAGCCCCGTCGCTCTCGGATATTCGGGGCTTTATCGGCAACACCTCAAACGCGTTCGCCGACCAGATCCCGTTCCGCGACGGCCTGACCCGTCTCTATTACTCCTCCCTCAGGGCGATCGGCATGGATACTATCGACGGCTTTGTGTTCGGCGGCGATGAGTATATCTACCACGCGAACCTGACGTTCCGCGACTTCGACGCCGAAAAGGCCGAAGCCCTTAAACACGCCGCCGGTATGCTCAACGAGGCGGCGGCGCTCGCCGCGTCGTACGGCGGGCGTTTTATATTCATGCCCACGCCGCTGAAAACGGCCGCTGACACGGAAAACCTGCCGTCATGGTACGGCGGGAACACGGAATATCAACTCGCGCTGGCCGGAGCGTGGGCCGGAGCGCTCTCGCGCGGCGTGACCTTTATCGACCTCTTGCCCGCCTTCACCGCCGCGGAACACCCGTGCTTCCTCAAAACCGACCACCACTGGAACATACGCGGCGCGCATATCGCGTATGAGAGCGTGATGAGCCTGACGCGGGAGCTTTTCCCGCAGGTTGAAGCATACGGGCCGGAAAAGTATATTATCGAAAAAGAGGTTAACGTCGGGTTCTACAACCGCAGGCTGGGCATGTCGGCGCGGCCCGAGCCGGAGGAGCTGGTGATATATCCCGACGGCTGGGCTGTCCCGTACACGCGGTATGAATCGGGCAAAATTTCCGAACTGCCGGTGTACAACAACAAGGACATGGACGCCCGCGCGTCATATGCCGGCTATATGTCGGGCGATTTCGCCGAGACAAAAATCGAAACAAACCGCCCGGAGCTGCCGTCAATTATGATCATCGGCGACTCGCAGACGAATCTGCTCGAGCTTTTCTGCATACCGTCGTTTGACAGCATGACGTCGCTGGACTTCAGATATTCGCCGCCGCTCGACACCCTGCTCGAGTATATAGAGCGCGACAGGCCGGACATAATCGTCGTCACCTTCCGCATAGACACGACGGATATGGCGGCGGTGCTTCACTCGTGAAAAAGCCTTTGGCCCCAGACTGTTGCAATAATTATACGTTTCTATACGTTTTATATCACTTTATACTTAATCCACAAAAATCATTGACAGCCGCCGCCCGTTTTTATACAATTATAATAATATATATATGAAAGCGGGGGTAGTTATGGCATCAAGTAAGATTTTCACAAATGACCATTGCGTTGGCTGTAATCTTTGCATTTCCAAGTGTCCGTGCGGCGAGGCGAACGTCGCGGTTATGGAAGAGGGAAAAAACATCATCGTTATCGACGGGGACAAGTGTATCGTCTGCGGCGAGTGCCTGCGAAGCTGTGCCCACAACGCGCGCGATTACTATGACGACACCGAGCGGTTCATGTCGGACCTGCGCGCCGGCAAAAAGATTCCCGTGCTGGCGGCGCCCGCGCTGCGCAGCAATGTTCCCGAATGGCAGCGGCTTCTGGGGTACCTGAAATCCATCGGCGTAAACGCCGCCTACGACACGTCATACGGCGCGGACATCTGCACATGGGCGCATATCCGCTACATAACCAAGCATGACGTCACCGGCGTCGTCACCCAGCCGTGCCCCGCGATTGTTAACTACATCGAGCATTACACGCCGGAGCTTTTGAGCCGGCTCTCGCCCATACACAGCCCCGCGATGTGTACCGCCGTCTACATGAGAAAGTATAAAAACCTCTCCGGCCCATACGCGTTCCTGTCGCCATGCGTGGCCAAGACCGACGAGTTCGGCGACTCCAACACCGGCGGCCTTGTCGGCTATAACGTCACATACAAGAAGCTGCTGGAGTATCTGGACGATTACGGGATAAGCTGGCGCAAAAGCACGCCGTCGGGCTACGACAACGAAGCGCACGGGCTGGGCTCCATTTATTCCTCGCCCGGCGGCCTGCGCGTCAACGTCGAGCAGCATGTCCCGGGCAAATGGATATTCCAGATCGAGGGCCAGCCCCACGCCAGTCATTTCCTCGACAAATACTCAAAACGGAACGCCGGCCGGCCGTTTATCGTGGATATTCTGAACTGCCAGCGCGGCTGCAACGCCGGAACGGGCGCCGTCCGCACCGAGGAGGACGAGTTTGAGATAAGCGAGGCGATGTATAAAGTCACGGAAGAAACAATGAGGAGCAGGAAGAAGAAGAAACGCCCGCCAGGCCCCGATTTCGCGCGCTTTGACAGGGAGCTGAAGCTCGACGATTTCATCCGGCGCTACACGGCGAAGACCGTCGATACAATCAGAGTCGGACGCGGCGATGTAGAGACGGCATACCTCGCTCTGCATAAGGATACGCCACAGTCCCGCGTTTTCGACTGCCGTGGCTGCGGCTTCGCCACCTGCGAGAGCATGGCTGTCGCCGTCGCCAAGGGCATAAACCATGTGGAGAACTGCGTCGATTACAACCGCAGTATTTTGCGGGAGAAGAACGAGGCCGTCGAGCTTATGCACATCCAGGACAAGGAGCGCGCCGCCGAGCTGCAAAACGCCATAAAGGTCATGCTCGACGCTATTCTGAGCGCAGACCAAAAGACAAAGGCGACAATAATCAAAGTCAACGACATACATGACGGAATAGAGGCGCTGGTTAAATCCGCGGCCGACCTGAACGCCATCGTTCCCGAGCTGGAGGCGCTGTCAAGAAAATACGCGGTGACAGGCGACAGCATTATAAACATATCGTTTCAGACCAATATACTGGCGCTTAACGCCGCGGTGGAGGCGGCCCGCGCCGGACAGCACGGCAAGGGCTTCGCGGTGGTGGCGGAGGAGGTAAGGAGCCTTGCGAAAAAGAGTGAGGAATCGGCGTCCGAATCCCTTGAGAACAACGAGAAGATGGGACCGCTGACACAAAATCTGGCGGCAATAAAAAGCGTAATCATGGAAAAGGCCGACGAGATAACCGGCAACTCCGAAAGCATACTCTCATCCCTCGGCACGCTGCCGGCGCTGCTGAGCGAGGTGGGCGAGCGCGCGGAAAGGCTCGCCTCACAATAAACATTAAAACTCCTACGGGGGGCGCGTTAAGCGCCCCCCTTCCGGCGTGTCAGGAATGCCGCGATCTGCCGCCGCTTCTGTGCGCCAGCTCTTCCTTCAGCGTGTCATGATATTCCGCGTAATCGCGCCGCAGCCTGTCGCCGTCTATCCCGCCGCATTCGCACAGCGCATCCATCATGCGGGCGGTGTTGTCCGCGAGACGGGCCCAAGGCTCGGCGCCGCTCTTCCGGCCTCTCACCGTCTGCGCGTGCTGGACGGTGTACACAAGGTCCTGATTCAAAAGCTCCGCGAGCTTCACGGCGGCCTCTTTATTAAGGCATGATCTCAGTCCGTCCGTTATCTCCGCGTTGATTTGCGAAACGCGGCGCGTTCCGGCCTGCACGTCGGGCAGCCCCTCGGCAACGCTTATGACAAGCGAGTGTATCCGCATCATACGCCGCCGCCAGAGCGCCTCGGGCATTACGGCCTGTTCGGGTTTTTTCTCGGGCTCGGGTACGGGCATCGGCATCGGCTTCATCATGGGCGCCGGCGTGACGGCGGGTATGGGACGCGGCATGGGCATGGGCATCGCCATCGGCGGCGGCATAGGCATAGGCATTGGTATAGACGGGACGGGCACGGGCATTGGCATTGCCATGGGCGCCGGCATGGGCGCGTTTACCGGCTCGGATATTTGCTCGGGCATTTGAAAATGTGTGGAATACATAAACGGCACCTCCATAAATATACGCTATACTATGCCGTTTTCTTAAAAATGTTA
Organism: Oscillospiraceae bacterium; assembly: GCA_009777255.1. GTDB lineage: Bacteria > Bacillota > Clostridia > Oscillospirales > UBA929 > WRMG01. The sequence continues at coordinate 7,875 of WRMG01000024.1, forward strand.
TCGGGGCTCAAACATTCCCGTCCAATGCTCGGTAAGCTCCTGCGCCTGCGGTATGTCCAGCAGCTCCACAAACGCGCAGAGCAGCTTGTAATTCTGTTCGGTCACCGGCATGTCCGCCAGCTTTTCCAGTATCCCCGCGGTATACGACGCCGAGCTGCCGACGCCCTCGCCCGCGGTGACGGTCACGTCCAAAACGGGGTAGCAGCCGTCGGTCCTGTGCAGCTCCGCGTCGAATACGAACCAGCCGCCGTTTGCGCCGGGCGCGCCCAGCCGCACCAGCCTGCCGTCGTCGTAAAACTCCAGCGCCGACCAGTCGCAGAGCTGGAACAGCCGCTTAAAGCCGTCCATCCTGTCCGCCTGCTTCAGCGAGCGGCGCTTGTCCGCGCGCTCGTTTATTTGCGCTATGCCCGAAGCGGACGTCACGTGTGAGGGCTCTTCGCCGCGGGCCGAGTCGAAATTTCCCACCGTGCGGGAGATCTGGTCCTGAAGCGCCGAGATCATCGGCATACAGTTTATGCCGGAGTGCGCGCCCAGAAGCCGCTGTATGCGCCCGCTCTGGCCCGATTTTACCTTTACCACCGCACCGGGCATGTTGGTGATCTCCTGCCCCTCGGCCAGCGCGTCCTCCTCGATTAAGAACATGTCGCTGGAGGTGAGCGCGTCGTTATACAGCGCGACGGCCAGCTCGCGGTCAACCGCGTCTACAAGCTCGGTTACGGGCGCAATCTCAGAGCGCTGCCAGAACCCGTTTTCGTCGGTGATGCGCCAGTAATGCACAAAGGGATAGCCCTTGTTCTGCGCGCGCGTGTTGTCCCAGTATTTGGGGATGTGGCGCACCTCGGTGTTGCCCAGCAGCACGCTGCACGCTATGTCTCCCTCGTCGTCGCGGTACCAGTGTTCCAGAACGCGTATCGTCTCGCCGCTCTCCTCTCCGCCGAGACTGGCGAACACATCGGTGTCGCCCAGCGTGTTTTGCAGGTCGCCGACCTGCATTTTCAGCTTTTTCAGGTCGCCGCCGTAGAGCCTGACGGCCCTGCGCCTGTGTATGTAATACACATAGTCCACATATTCGCAGAGTTCAAGGTCGCTCGATTTGTTCGTCGGGTCGGGGAATATGCTCTCGACCGGCACGTCGATAATGCGTATGTCGCCGTTTTCGCCGTATGCTGACGGCATATCCTCGTCGTAGAAGCATTTCCAGAACGCCGAGCCGTATTTCAAAAGCCGCCGCTCGTTGCGTGAGTTCTGCGCCTCCAGCTTGTTGTTATCCAGAATATATTCCACGACGTACTGGCGCTGTCTGGCAAGCTCGCCGTCGGAGCCGCCGTCGCGCCCGTGGAACGCGCAGATGGGTATCTTTGTGTCTATCTGGGTTTCGACGTGCATATAGACGTCGGTGCAGACCGCGGGCGTAAAGCCCATATTGTCCATCGCGGGGATTTTGCGCCGGCCCTCGTAATAGTTCGAGTATTTTTTCCACTCGCGCTCCTTGCCGGCGCGCGCGGCTCTTGCGCGTCTGTACAGCTCGAGCGCGGTATCCTCGCGCGCTTCGCGGTTTTTATAGTTGACCTGCATTGTGTTTATCATTCCTTTCTTATTTTCAGTTTTTCGATCAGCGGCTGCGTACTCTCCATATTAAGAGAGGGCGGGGACGGGCGGCCTGACGCGAAATATCTGAGCGCGTCGGGCGCGTGGGTCAGCTCGTGCGGCTGGACGGCCGCGTCGTTGGGGTCGTTTCTGTCGTGCGACAGCGCGGGCAGCGTGCGTATCAGGTTGGGGCAGGTTTCAAAGATGACAAGCCCGGGCTTTATATCCCCGTTCAGGTCCGGCGACGGCGCCAGCCATTCGCGCAGGTTAAGCCATCCGGTAACGCGCCTGTTGTCTGATTTGTACAGTGTGACGCCGTAGTTTGTGAGGATTTCGGCCACGCTTTTGCCGGTGTCCTGTCCGCGGCTGAACAGGTCCGGCGGCGCGAACGTCACCGTTATTTTCTCGCTGCGGGGCGTCATGTCCATGATCTGCCGCGCCGCCGACGACGCTATGATATTCGGCTCGTACAGCTCGCGGTATACGAACGCGCGTCCGCGCTCGTCCAGCGCTATCCAGTAGCACGCCAGCATGTCAAGCCCGTAGTCCAGCGCGCGGTATTTGCGCCAGTTGTCGGGGATCCCGAACGGTTTGCAGACATGCAGCTCTCTTCTGAATTCGCTGAAGTACTGTCCCTCGAATATATCCCAGTCGCCGTGCAGCATCGCCCGTTTTTCGCTGAGGGGGAGGTTTTCCAGCCTTCGGACATACTTGGGGTCCTTTTCCAGCAGGAACAGGTTTTCATGCACCGTCGCCGGTATGTACAGCCGCGAGCCGATTCCGGTTTTGTTCAGCGCCATCGGAGGCACGGGGTCGATAAACCGGGCCTTGACCCATTTATGCCCGCGGCCGCCGGGGTTTGTCGCCGATTTTATCTGCTTGGGGTAGACGTTTGCGCCGCGCAATCTTGACATGAAGTACAAATACTGTTCCTCAGCGAAATGCGTGAGCTCGTCGAAGCGGATGACGTCATATTCCGCCGACTGGTATCTGTAAATATCCGTGTCCTGCTCGCAGTAGCCGAAGTCGATAAGCGAGCCGTTGAAAAATCGCATAACGCGGTCCGATTTATTGTAGCGGTACAGCTCGGGCGGATAAAGCTCCAGCGCGACGCGGATGATGCTTTTATCCAGCTCGGGGTATGTCCGCCGTATGATAAGCTGTTTGCTGCGCGGGAACACCAGCGCCGTTTTGAAGGCGTCAAGTATTTGCGCGTAGGTCTTGCCGCCGCCGGCCGCGCCGCCGAACAGGACCTCGTCCGCTCCGGCACCGATGAACTCGGTCTGCTTTCGCGTGAGCTTGAAGTCGTATTCCGGCAAATGCGGGGGCAGCTCGAAGCATTGCGCCGCGGCGTTCATTCTATCACCTGATAGGTTACCGCTACTGTCTGTGACGGCTGCGTTTCGCCAACGTTAGCCGCGTCGAGAGAGAGAATCATTTCGGCGCATTTCCGGCGCATTTCCGCCGGCAGCTCGGGGTCGTTGATTGAGTCTACGAGGAATATAAAGGCGGTTTCCGCCGCTTTCTTTTTGGGATCCATCGGGTCACCTCCTGTTGAATTGAGCCTATCACAGGAAAACGCGACTTGGAGCGACAAGAAATATTGAGCGGCTTACAGGCTGCCGGCGGCAAAAAAACATTGTATACAGGCGGGACGCCGAGGGCGTCGTCCCCTACTGTCGCGCGTTATAATTAAAAAAATAAAAAAACACTGTACAAACATAAAAATATGGTTTATAATGAAAATTGACAGGATTTCCGAGTATTATTAAGGAGGCGTAATTATGGCGGTATCTGATAAATCCGGCGGCTTTGACGGGGTGAAAACGGATATTTTGCTGGAGAGCGGCACAAACGAGCTTGAAATAATGGAGTTCACCATTGCCGGCAATGTATTTGGCATAAACGTCGCCAAGGTAACCGAGATAATGAAATACTCAAAAGTCAACCCCATGCCCAACTCGCACCCGAATATCGAGGGGGTGTTTAAGCCCCGCACGAACATAATCACGGTCATCGACCTGCCGGGCTATATGGGGTTGCCGCCGTCGGAAAACGACGAGCGCGACATGTTTATCATAACGAATTTCAACAAGATGAGCGCGGCGTTCCATGTCCATACGGTCGAAGGGATACACCGCATCACGTGGACCGACATCGAAAAACCCGACAATACCATTTACGGGGGGCAGGAGGGGCTTGCCACCGGTATTGCCAAGATAACAGACAAGCTGATTACTATTGTTGACTTTGAGAAGATAATCTATGACATCTCGCCGCTTACGGGCATACAGATGGAGGAGATTTCGGCGCTTGGCCCGCGTGAGCGCAGCGCGCGCCCGATCGTTATGGCGGAGGATTCCGCGCTGCTGAAGAAGATGATCCTGGAGGCGCTTCAGGAGGCGGGGTATACCAACATCACGTCGTTTACCAACGGGCAGGACGCTTGGGACCATATTCAGGAGCTTTCCAACCAGTATGACACCATAAAGGATTTTGCCGAGCATGTGTCGCTGCTGATAACGGACATTGAGATGCCCAAGATGGACGGGCACAGGCTGCTCAAGCTGTGCCGCGAGCATAAGATACTAAAGGGGCTGCCGGTGCTTATATTCTCGTCGCTTATCGACGAGGCCATGTTCGACAAGGGCGAGAGGCTGGGCGCGACGGCGCAGCTGTCCAAGCCGGAGATTGGCAATCTGGTGGCGACGATAGACAAGTTCATACTGAAGTAGGCAAGAAAAATATTATCACACTTTGCCGCCTTCGGGCGGCAACAGCGTGGGGGTGTAGCACAGATGGGAGTGCGCACGGTTCGCATCCGTGAGGTCAGGGGTTCGATTCCCCTCATCTCCACCATGGTTAAATAACACAACGGCGTGATGCAGGGCGCGATGGGAACATCGCGCCGTTTTTCGCGTTAAATCCCCCGCCGGTTGCAGGACGGGACGGGGGTAAAACACCCGGCCCTGCGGGGCCACCCTCTTTACGAAAGCCGACCCAGTTACAAGTTACAAGTTACAAGTTACAAGAAGCCGCGTTCCCCGTCCCCCCGTTCTTCTAGTAACTATTAACTAGTAACTCGTCCCCTGCGGGGCTGTTTTATTTTTTTATACGTCAGCTCTGGGGGAATTTTGCGGCGGCGGTGAAAAATAATATTTAATTCTTTACAATGACCGGCACATATGTTATAGTGTTGAAAGGAATGGGCCGGTGTGGTGGAATGGCAGACACGCGCGACTCAAAATCGCGAGGGAAACCGTGGGGGTTCGAGTCCCTTCACCGGCACCAACAGGGTTTGGAATCGGCGGGCGCCTATGTGCGCCGCTGTGTTGAAAAAAATTTTGAAAGGGGGTGAGAGGTATGAAAATTAAACTTGTCGCGGACAAGAACGATGTATACGGTAATCGTGAGCGTATCGCGCGTTTTGCGTCTTTATATGCGGTTGCGTGGGCGAAGTGCGCCCTTTTGCCGGTTATCTGCGCCGTTTTTGGCATTTTAAGGGATAACTGTGCCCATTTCAGCCGTGTTGAATACCTCTTGCCTCAAAACTGTCCGTCCTGATTTCAGGTCGGTTTATGCGCAAGATGCCCGGGTATTCAAACGGATACTCGGGTTTTACTATGTCCAAATAACAATATATGAGGAGCATAAGCACATGAACAAATATTTGAAAACCGCGCATTTGTCCGCGCTTGAAATAACAAACGGGGGGATTATCTATCTTCTTCCAGATATACTTATTAAAGTCTGCACGCTTATTCCGCTGATTTTTCTGTGGAGGGTTGTCATGTCCTCCGGCGCGGAGGTCGGCATGAGCCTTGGGCAGATGCTGACATATACCTATGTCAGCGCGCTGCTGGCGGATATGCTGGTCGTCAAAACGACCGCGTCGGGCTGGCTCTCCGACGGGGTGCTGCTTAAGCTTTACGGCCGGCCGCTTCCGGTTCTCGGTCAGCTTGCCGCGCAGACCGCGGGCGGCTGGGCGCCGATGCTGCTGCTGTTCTCGCTGCCGATGGCGGCTGCCGCCCCGCTGTTCGGCGTGAGCTTGATCCCCGCGTCACTTTTATTCTTCATAAGCCTGCCGCTTTGCGTAACGCTTGGGTTTGCCGTGGATTTCCTGTTCGCCTGCCTGTCGCTGAAGCTGAAAAACAGGACTTGGCTGCTCGGCTGCATACGCATGGCGATCACGGCGATCTTCTCCGGCACGGTCATACCGATAAGGCTGCTGCCGTTCGGGATGGACAGGGTTATGAAATACCAGCCGTTTGCGAGCCTTGGCGGCGCGCCGCTGTCTATATTTGCCGGCGTTGCGGATGTTGGGGAAACCCTTGCGCTTCAGGTTATCTGGAACCTGATACTGTGGCCGGCCGCGCTGCTGGTTTGGAAAAAATCACAGGAGGGAATGGTGAGCTATGGCGGATAGAATAACTTTCAAGCGGATAATAAAGCTGTTGGCTATATCGGCCAAAATGGATCTGATATGGCTTTTGCGCGACACGAGATTCGCGCTGGCCGGAATCAGCGCCGACATGATTTCAAATATCTCCACGGTATCGGGTGTGTTTCTCATCGCGTCGCGCTTCGGCGGCATCGGCGGCATGAGTACCGACGAGGTGCTGTTCATGATGGCGTATTCCACGCTGATCACGGGCATTTTCATAATATTCGGGTCAGGCAACAATATCCATATCAGCCGGATTATCGGGCGCGGACAGCTTGAGCATTTGTTTATTCAGCCGTTGCCGCTCGGCGTACAGCTGTCCACCAACGGTTTTACACCCTTTACCGGAGGGAGCAACTTTATCGTCGGGATTGTTCTGATGGCGATTGCGGTTGGCCGGCTGGAGCTGCAAATCTCATTTTTGTGGATTGTTTCTTTGATGGCTTATCTTCTGACTACAGTGACTATTATCATCGCGCGCTCGTACCTTGTGTCCAGCATGACGTTCTACGCGCCGGTCGCCGCCGAGGAAATTTCCTCCACGGCCATTGACGGGACGTGGTTAATAAGCACGTTCCCGCTGTCGGGTATGCCGGTCTTTATTCAAATCCCGCTGCTGACGGTGCTGCCGGAGGGACTTATGGCATGGTTTCCGGCGCTTAGCCTGCTGGGCAGGCCGCCGCTGGGGCTGACCGGATATTACCCGATGCTTTACGCGCTGCTCATTTCGCTCGCGGCAAGTTTTATTTTCAGGAAAGGACTGAGATATTATGTTCAAAAGGGTTCAAACAGATATTTACCGTACGGATTCCGCCGTTAGTATAAGCGGCGTCACAAAGACTTTCGCGCAATGGCAGCGCGATAACACCGGCAAGGGCGTTGTAAGGAACCTTATAAAACCGGAGAAAAAGGTTATTAAGGCGCTTGACGACGTATCCTTTGAGATAAAGCGGGGTGAGTTCGTCGCGTATGCCGGGCCGAACGGCGCGGGCAAAAGCACGACGATGAAGCTGCTGTCAGGTATGCTGCTGCCGACCTCAGGCGATATTTACGTGCTGTCCATGTCGCCGCAAAAGCAGCGCCGCGCCATAATGCGGCACTTGGGCGTCCTGTTCGGCAACCGCACGGAGCTGTGGTGGGATCATCCCGTCATACAGAGCTTTGAGTGGAAAAAGGTCGTCTGGGATATACCCGAAGAGCTGTATAAAAAGAATCTGGCGATGGTGACGGATTTGCTGGATCTCGGCGGCTTGCTGAAAACCTTTGCCCGGGAGATGAGCCTTGGCCAGCGGATGCGCGCCGACCTTGCCATGCTGCTGCTCCATTCGCCTAAGCTGATCCTGCTTGACGAGCCGACGCTGGGGCTGGACGTTGTGGCAAAACGGCAGATGATAGGGTTTCTCAAACAGCTGAATGAACAGGATGGGACTACGATAGTCGTCACCAGCCACGATATGGACGACCTTGAGGAGATGGCGCAACGGATACTGCTCATTTCAAACGGCAGAATAGCCTTTGACGGAGATTTTGAGGCCTTGCGGCAGGAGTTAGGCTGTACAAAACAGATGGTTTACGCCTATGCGGCAAACTCATTGGAGGAGGGGCTGGCGAATCTGTTCACAAAGTGGCGGGATTGAATATACGTTCGAGGTTCGCAGGAATCGTCGGGTAAACCGCGGTATATTCAAGCATACTTTATGCAGTAACGGCCAGCCGGAACAGTGCCTAATAAATTAAAGCGAGAGGAAATGATGTGAAGATGTTTGATTACGCGGCAAACGCCGCTTGCCCGACGCTGCCTTCCTGGCAGATTTCAGAGGTCGGATATGATTGGGCGCGAATTGTTTTTCGTCCCGACAGATTAAAAGGAGGCGGCAAAAAAGTTTTTTATGCAGTGAAACCAAACGCCGGTATAAAGGATATTACAGTTGAAAGGCCTTTTATTATTCCGCGTGGCGTTTAATTATCTCAAAAGCCGCCCCATGCTTGCAAGCGCCGCTGTTTTGCTGTATACTGGTATCGCTTAATTATTATTGACCGGAGAAGCTGATGAACGAGAAAAATGATATGACCAACGGGCCGATCCTGCGTAAGCTGACGTATCTTGCCGTGCCGGTCATCGGCGCGCAGACGCTTCAAATGCTTTACAGCCTGACGGATATGTTCTGGCTGGGCAGATTGGGCAGCGAGGAGGTTGCCGCGACAGGCGCGGCGGCGTTATACATGTGGCTTTCCGTCGCGTTTATGCTTTTGGGCAGCGTGGGCGCGAGTATCGGCGTGTCACAGGCTATAGGCTCCGGCGACACTGAAAAGGCAAAATCCTTTACAGATACCGCGCTGCTGATAAGCGTCGTGTGCGGTGTGGCGTTCGCGCTGGTAATGATTGTGTTCCGCAGTCAGATGACGGGGTTTTTTAATTTTTCCGAGCCGAATGTGATCAAATTCACTGAAAGCTATCTGGCTGTCGTGGCCGCGGCTATTCCGCTTACATATGTATCGGCGGCGCTGGGCGCGGTGTTCACGGCCTCGGGCAACTCGCGCACGCCGTTTATATGCAACGCGGCCGGCACGGGCGTTAACATGGTGCTGGATCCAATTTTTATCTTCTCGCTTGACCTTGGGGTGTTAGGCGCGGCTTACGCGACGGTCATAGGGCAAACGACAGTTTTTCTGATGTTCATAATTCTAATGAAAAAGAGCAAAAACCGGCCCTTTGAGGTGTTCAGATTTTCATTAAAAGCGAAGCTGGACGACATCATGTGGACGCTGAAGAAATCGCTGCCGATAGGCGCGGAAAGTTTTTTGTTCACGTTTCTCGTTATGACGACGTCGCGGCGCGAAGCGTTTTTCGGCGCTGACGCCGTGGCTATGAGCCGCGTGGGGTCGCAGATAGAGTCGCTGACATGGCTTGTCGGGGGCGCGTTCGGTTCGGCTCTGATCTCATTCGTCGGCCAGAATTTCGGCGCGAAGAAATGGGACCGTATCGGCGCGACATTCAGAATCGCCGCGGTTACTATGGTCTGCTACGGAGCGTTTGTAGCGTTTGTGCTGGCTGTGCCGGGTAAGTACCTGTTCGGGCTGTTTTTGCCCGACCCGGCGCTGATTGAGCGCAGTGTGCTTTATATGCGCATACTGGCTGTCTGCCAGATACCGATGTGCATAGAGGCTGTGGCGTCGAATATGTTCAGGGGGCTGGGGAAAACCATGCCGCCCGCGATAATCAACACAACATGCAATATCATACGCGTGCCGCTGGCGTATTTTCTTTCGGCGGAAGCTCTGGGCATCGGGCTGCCGGGTGTGTGGATAGCGATTTCGGTAAGCGGATGTATAAAGGGGATTTGGTCGTATATGTGGTATTTGGTGACACAGCACAGAAAACTTGTCCGATATGAAGAAAAACACTTGACAAATCCGTGTCAATAATATAGAATACACAAGCCGCTTCAAAAAGGCTTTGTAAAAGAGCGCCAAAACGCCGGCATATCCGCCGCGCGGCGCCGCCTTTAGAGCGAGACTCTGTAATAGGGAGAAATATGTAAAATGTTGGCAATTATCGAAACCGGAGGGAAACAGTACCGCGTTGCCGAGGGCGACATCATCTATGTCGAGAAGCTGAATGCTGCCGAGGGCGACGACATCAAATTTGACAATGTGCTTGCTGTGTTTGAGAACGAAAAGGTCAAATTGGGAACGCCTTTTGTAAAGGGCGTAGAGGTAATCGGAAAGGTCCTTAAAAACGGCAAAAACAAGAAAATCGTGGTTTTCAAATTCAAGGCGAAGAAAAATTACCGCAAAAAGACGGGACATCGCCAGCCTTATACAAAGGTGCAGATTAACACGGTTGCCGCGGCGGGATAGGGCAGACGCTCTGCCGGGCAATGCCGGGGCGTTGTCACCCCTGTATATGTTGTAATAATAATGAAAATCGGAGGAATTTATAATGGCTCATAAAAAAGGCGTGGGTTCGTCCCGTAACGGGCGCGACTCACAATCGAAACGCTTGGGCATGAAGCGCGCCGACGGGCAGTATGTTCTGGCGGGCAATATCCTTTATACCCAGCGCGGCACAAAAATACATCCCGGGACAAATGTGGGGCGCGGCAGAAATGATTCGCTGTTCGCCTTGGAGTCCGGCAGGGTGCGTTATGAGCGCTTGGGGCGTGACCGTAAAAAGGTTTCCGTCTATGTTGAGGAGCAGGCTTAGGTAGTTTATGTTCATTGATGTAGCGAATATTACGCTGGTCTCGGGACGGGGCGGAAACGGCGCGGTTTCGTTTCATCGTGAGAAATATGTTGCGGCCGGAGGCCCTAACGGCGGGGACGGCGGGCGCGGCGGGCACATATATATTCAGGCCGACGATAATCTGTCCACGCTGATGGATTTCCGCTATAGGCGCAAGTATGCCGCGGCGAACGGCGAGGACGGCGGCACGCGTATGCGCAGCGGGCAGAGCGGCGCGGATTTGACTATCCGTGTGCCGCGCGGCACGCTTATAAAAGATAAAAAAACGGGACGGTTGCTGTATGACGCGAGCGACAGCGAACCGTTCCTTTTAGCGCGCGGCGGACGCGGCGGTTGGGGAAATAAACGTTTTGCGACGCCCACACGCCAAACGCCGCGCTTTGCCAAGTCGGGACAGGACGGCGTTTTGCTGGAGGTTACGCTGGAGCTGAAGCTGCTTGCCGACGTGGGGCTGGTCGGGTTCCCGAACGCGGGGAAATCCTCGCTGCTGTCGGTAATTTCGGCGGCGCGCCCGAAAGTCGCGGACTATCCCTTTACCACACTCTCTCCGCATTTGGGCGTTGTGCGGGTGGACGACGTGAGCTTTGTCGTCGCCGATCTGCCGGGGCTTATAGAGGGCGCGGCGCGCGGCGCGGGGCTTGGACACGATTTCCTGCGGCATATTGAGCGCTGCCGTCTGCTGATACATGTGGTGGACGCGTCGGCGCAGAACGACACCGTTAATAATTATGACGCGATAAACGCGGAGCTGGCCGAATATTCTCCCGAGCTGGCAAAGCGCCCGCAGATAGTCGCCGCGAACAAGGCGGATATTTGGGAGGATGAAACGGTTTATCAGGCGCTGGCCAAGCGCGCGGCGCCGCGCAGGGTTGTCGCCGTATCGACGGCGACGCGTCAGGGTATCGGCGAGCTGTTAAATTTAGCCGCCGCGGAGCTGGCCGCGCTGCCGCCCGTGCAGGTGTTTCAGCCTGAAACTATGCCTGAGCCGGAAATTCCTGATCAGCGCGGCTTTACGATAAGGCGTGACGACAGCGCGGCATGGGTCGTTGAGGGAGAGTGGCTTTACCGCACCATGCGGGACATACGCTTTGACGACTATGAGCAGCGGCAGTATTTTGACCGCATACTGCGACGCGCGGGCGTGTTTGACATGCTGGAGGCGCGGGGCGTTGCGGAAGGCGATACGGTGAAAATGTTTGACTTGGAGTTTGAATATGTGCCGTAAAGGGGCATAAAACACGGAATATTTATATTATTTACGAGAGGAACAAAAGAAAATGAAACACAGGAAAATTCTCGCGTTAATTCTGGCACTTGCAATGTCGCTTGCTCTGGCGGCTTGCGGTGACAGCAACGACCCCACCACCAAGCCGGAAGCCCCGCCGCCATCGGAAACGCCGTCCGCGCCCGATACGTCCACGCCAACGCCGAACCCAACACCGGACAACAACGACCCCGGCAACGGCGGCGATGTAGCTGCGCAAAATAATAGACCATACTCGAAAGACTATACCCTTGACTTCGGCGATGGCATCCGCATAGAGTTGGGCGTCACCACGTTGCAGGATTTATACGATTTTGGGTTTGTGTTTAATAGTGTTAATTGGCCTCCCGACTACGATATATTGACCGAGTATGGACCGGGCGGTGAAATGTTTATAGAGACAGAAGAGGAATTTATTAAAATTGATGTTTTTCTGGAGGATGTCCACGCGCCCGGCGCTTGGCCCAGACCGCTTGACGCGAGCGAGGATAAGATGGTTGTCAGCGAATATTGGGCAATCTCTATGTACGCTGCCGGGGCTGTTATCGGGGAACGGCTCGTGATTGGTCAGTCTGTTTTGGAAGATGCGATGGCTGCCTATAGTCACTTCGAGCTGTCTGGCGGAGAAGCACGGAAAGGATTACAGCATACAGAATCGGATGGAACTCGCGTTCAGTTCTGGTTCTCCTCGTTCTATGATAGCGATGAGGAGCTCTTAGATTCAGTTAGGATTCTTTCACCGCACCGATGAGGTAATAGGAGGGATGTAAACCATGAAAACAACAAAAATCCTCGCGCTCGCCATTGCGCTGATAATGATATTCGCGTTAGCGGCTTGCTCAAACA
>WRMG01000025.1 GCA_009777255.1 Oscillospiraceae bacterium
TAAGAAACCTCGGGGCGGCGCAGCTTTTCGATTAGGCGCGAGCGCTCAAGGCGCTTTATCTCGCCGTCTATCTGTTCCAGCTTCAGGTTGAGACGGTCTATACGGTCTTTTTCGACCAAGCCCAGCTCGTATCCCAGCGGCATAAGGCGTTCGTCGGCGTTGTCGTGCCGGAGCAGCAGCCGGTATTCCGAGCGGGAGGTCATCATGCGGTACGGCTCGTTGGTGCCGCGCGTCACCAGATCGTCAATCAGCGTGCCGATGTAAGAGCTGGAGCGCGGCAGTGTAAACGGCGCGCCGCCGCCCGCGTAAAGCGCGGCGTTTATTCCGGCGACAAGGCCCTGCGCGGCCGCCTCCTCATAGCCTGACGAGCCGCACAGCTGTCCCGCCGCGAACAGCCCGCCGGTACTTCGGACCATCAGCGAATGTGTCAGGCACATGGGGTCGATGCAGTCGTATTCGATAGCGTAGCCGGGGCGGGTGATCTCCGCGTTTTCAAGGCCCCTTACCGTGCGCAGCGCCGCCAATTGCACATCGGCGGGCATACTGGAGGAAAAACCCTGAAGATACAGCTCTTTGGTGTCCAAGCCCATCGGCTCGACAAAGATGGGGTGCCGGGGCTTGTCCGAAAATCTGACGACCTTATCCTCTATCGACGGGCAGTAGCGGGGGCCGACGCCCTCGATAGTGCCGTCGTAAAGCGGAGAGCGGGAGAGGTTATCACGAAGTATATCATGAGTGCGCCCGTTTGTCCATGTGAGATAACACATGGCCGCCGATACGGCCGGCTCCGTTTTGTCAAACGAGAACGCGGGCGTGTCCGTTTCGCCCTCCTGCGGCTCCATCAGGCTGAAATCCACGGTGTCGGCGTGTATACGCGGCGAGGTTCCGGTCTTAAAACGGCGCACGGGCAGTCCGAGTCCGGCGAGGTCGAGGTTATCGGCGGCCAGCAGTCCGTCGGGGCCCGCCGCGCGGGCGGCGCCGCCGGTGATAACGCGGGAGCGCAGGTATGTACCGGTTGCCAGCACGGCGGCGGACACGGGATACCGTGTGCCCAGAATGTCCGATACGGCGGTGATCTTACCGTCACTGACCTCTATCCGCGCTATCTCGCTTTGTAAAAGCCGGATGTTGGGGTCGTTCTCCAGCAGTTTTTTAACGTAACGCGAATACGCGTGTCTGTCGGCTTGGGCGCGGGGCGAGCGGACCGCGGGGCCTTTGCCGCGGTTTAGCATCCTGAACTGTATACAACAGGCGTCGGCGATTTTACCCATATGTCCGCCCAGCGCGTCGATCTCGCGGACAAGCTGGCCCTTGGCGACTCCGCCGACTGACGGGTTGCACGGCATGTTGCCGACGCTGTCGAGGTTCATGGCGAACACGATAACGTTGCCGCCCAGCTTCGCCGCCGCCATTGCCGCCTCGATTCCCGCGTGTCCCGCGCCGATAACGGCTATAACTTTTTTACTCACGGGTCAAACGCTCCCTGCGGGAACTCGGCGTATGTGCCGCCCTGATAGGTTATGCCGCCTGTGGAGAGGTCAACCAGCCAGCAGGGCAGCACGGTGGATTGGATAAGCTCATTTTTAAGCGTTTCGATTATCTCATCACGCGGGGGATCGTCGGGCAGGACCGTGACCTCCAGCCGGCCCTCGGTCGGGAACCATAGCTTGTCTATCAAAACGGCGGCAAATACATCGGGGTCGATTGCCGAAAGCTGGGCCGCCAGCCATTCGCGGGTTTCGGGGACATACGGGTTTATCCAGCGCGACTGATTTGCGTCGAGCCAGTTTACGCCGGAGGTGTGCTTTATGCCGAACAGCTCGCGCTGACGCGTTATTGAATTGTCCTCCAGCGCGGAAAAATACGCCACAAGCTGTACCCGTCCGCCAAGCCTTTCGGCGGCGGCGGCGAGCGTATCCGCCGCGGCGATAGCGCCGGTTGTTGATTTCACCTCAATGATTATCGTGTCGATCTCATCGCCCATGGCGGCTAGCTCGTCCAGTCTGGCGGAGCTGTTAATATCCCTTTGGGCCAAAAACGCGGGAGAGATAGTTATATTGACCACCGGCACAGGGTCGGGCTCGGGCGTCGGAGTCGGCTCGGGCGCCGGAGGGGAGGGGTCTACTATCAGATCGCCGCCGCCTGGATCGGACGGCTCGGCGGGCGGAGGAGAGGCTCTGCCGGTCAATCTTTCCAAAAAGGGGAAGGACAGCAGCAGCCCGTCGTCGGTGCGTGTTATATGGTCGCGCAGAAAGAGAAAGGATGTGGCGGCCAGCAGGGATACGATGAGCAGCGCCAGGCCCAGACCGCCGAGAATACGCGATAAGCGCTTGCGCCCGCGGTATCTGCCCGCACGGGACATATTCATCCCTCCCTTCTAAATAAGGGTATCCTTATTGCCGCCGATTATTCAGCGGAATCAGAAGCGTTTTGAAGACCGTCATGGTCCACGGGCTTCGGCCCCTTGTCCAGATTCGCGTCGGAGATAAGCTTGCGCGGGCATTTCTCGGCGCAGTCGCCGCAATGCGTGCATTTATCATAGTCGATTGCGGCAAGGTTGTCGTTTACATGGATGGCGTCGTGCTTACAGACCTTTTCGCATAACCGGCAGCCCACGCAGCCGATCTCGCAGATCTTGCGCAGAACTGCGCCTTTGTCGGCGGAGGAGCAGCAGACATGGACGTCGGCCTCATACGGGATCATAGAGATGATATTTTTGGGACATGCCGAAACGCATTTCCCGCAGCTTTCGCATTTGTCATAGTCGATGACGGCGACCCCGTCAACGATACTGACAGCGCCGAAAACACAGACGGAAACACAGGTGCCTAGCCCAAGGCAGCCGTAACGGCACTCGAGAAGCCCGCCGCCGATACGCGCCGCTGCGACGCAGTCCTGAATACCGGCGTATTCAAACTTTTTTTTCGCCCTTACGCCGCCGGAGCATTTTACCAGCGCGGTCATGCGTTTGCCCTTTACCGGCTCGACGCCCATGATACCGGCTATGGCCTGAATCGTTTCGTCGCCGCCCGGCGGGCAGAGGTCGATGTCGGCGCCCTCCGTTATCGCGGAGGCGTATGCCGCGCAGCCGGTATAGCCGCAGCCGCCGCAGTTCGCCCCCGGCAGGGCCTTCAGGATATTATCATAACGGTCGTCAAGCTCGACCTTGAAGAGCCTTGACGAAACGGCCAGCACCGCCCCGAACAGCAGGCCCAGCCCTCCCAGTGTGAGTACGGCGGTTAAAATCTCGTTCATACAGCTCTGCTCCTAAGAGAAAATTTTAAGCCCGGAAAAGCCCATAAACGCCATTGAGATCAGCGCGGCGGTCACAAGCGCGATGGGGAAGCCCTGAAAAGCCGCGGGGATGTCCGAGAACTCAAGGCGTTCGCGCACGCTGGAGAACAGCACAAGCGCGAGAAGGAACCCGATACCGGCGGAAACGCCGTATACGACGGAACCCAGCAGGTCAAAATTGTTTTGCGTGTTCAGGATTGCAACGCCCAGAACGGCGCAGTTGGTCGTTATAAGCGGGAGATATATGCCCAGCGCCTTGTACAGCGCGGGCACGGATTTCCTCAGAAACATCTCAACCAACTGCACAAGCGCCGCTATGACCAGTATAAACGCCACGGTCTGCATGTATTCCAGCTCAAAGGGCTTGAGCAGAAACTCGTTTACGGCGTATGTACACGCGGAAGCCACGCCCATCACGAAAATGACGGAGAAGCCCATGCCGACTGCGGTGTCCATCTTCTTTGAAACGCCCAAAAACGGGCAGATGCCGAGGAACTTGACAAGCACGAAATTTTCGACCAGTATCGCGCCCATCGCCAAAGCAAACAGTTGTGTAAAGCTCATGCCCTCACCTCGCGTTCCCGCGGTTTGAGAACCACTGCACCGCGGCGATAATTATACCCAGCGTTATAAATCCTCCGGGGGCCAGCGCCATCAGCAGCGCGGGCTGGAACCCGGCGGGGAATATATCCCTGCCCATCAGCGTGCCCGAGCCGAGTATCTCGCGGATCACCGACATGGTCAAGAGCGCCGCCGTGAAACCGAGACCCATGGAAAGCCCGTCAATCGCCGAGGCGGCGACGGTATTTTTGCTGGCGAACGCCTCGGCGCGCGCCAGAATGATACAGTTGACGACAATAAGCGGGATAAACAGGCCGAGCGACTTGGACAGCTCCGGCAAATACGCCTGAAGAAGCAGATCGGCGACCGTGACGAATGTGGCGATGATGACGATATACGCGGCGATGCGTATGTTCTCGGGGATCAGCTTGCGCAGCAGCGACACTGCGACATTTGAGAATATAAGCACAAACGTCGCGCAGAGCCCCATGCCCAGACCGTTGAAAACGCTTGTGGAAACGGCCAGAACGGGGCACATGCCGAGCAGAAGCACCAGCACGGGGTTTTGTTTGATTATACCGTTTTTAAGCTGACTTACCATTACTGCTCACCTCCCGCCGACTGTTCGGCATACATATCCAGAGCCAGGCTCACGCCGGCGGCGACGGCCCGCGAGCTTACCGTCGCGCCGGTAACGGCGTCAACGTTATTTGAGCCTCTGCCGACAGACACGCCGGCCCGCTTGCCGATAAACCGGCCGAGAAAGGCGGGCTCTCCGACCTTTGTGCCTATGCCCGGGGTTTCGTTCATTTTAACTATCGCAACGCCGGTGACATCGCCGCCCGAGGATATACCGACCAGCATTTCTATTTCACCGCCATAGCCCTTTGGAGAGACCTCGAAGACATAGTAATAGTCGCCGAGATGCCCGAGCGCCTCCTCGCGCGCGTTTTGGACATGCAGTGAGATCGGGTCTGCCGTCGTCCTGTTCACGACGGAAAGCGCCAGAGCGCTTATCAGCGCGATTGCGAACAGCGTGAGCGCGGATATTACGTTTTGTTTCATTTCGGCGCACCCCCTTTGCGTGAGAACAGGGGAACCCCGAAGCGGCGCGGCCTGCCGGTCTTGTCCAGAAGCCACGCGCAGGTGTTCATTATAAGTATGGAGAAGCAAACGCCCTCGGGCAGGGAGCCGAAGTACCGGATAAACACCGTCAGCAGGCCGCAGCCGATACCGAAGAGCAGCTGCCCGCGTTTTGTGACCGGCGAGGTGGAGTAATCCGTCGCCATGAACACGGCGCCCAATATCAGCCCGCCGGAGAGCAGATGGCTGAGCATAAACTCCCACGCGGCGACGCCCTCGGCCGGAAACAGATATGTGAGGACCGCCACGGTCCCGATAAACGCCAGCGGAATCCGCGGAGTGATGACCCCGCGCACCCACAGATAAAAGCCGCCGAGCAGCAAAACGATTGCCGAAATTTCACCCATGCTGCCGCTGATCTGGCCCAGAAACAAATCCTGAAGCATATCATCGGGCAACACGCCGTTTTTAAGGGATGCGAGCGGCGTCGCGCCGGTCATCGCGTCGGGGATGTCGCCCCACAGCGGAAGCTGTACGCCGACCAGCGGGAACGTGGTCATAATGACGGGCCATGAGGCCAAAAACGCGCGTCCGGCCAGCGCGGGGTTCATAAAGTTCTTGCCCAGCCCGCCGAACAGCTGCTTTACTATGACGATAGCGAAAAACGCGCCGGCGACGGGAATCCAATACGGGACGCCGGCAGGCAGGCAGCAGGCCAGCAGAATACCCGTTACCACCGCCGAGAGGTCGTTTACGGAGTTGGGCTTCTTGAGGAACTTCCGGTAGAAGTATTCAAACACCACGCAGGAGGCCACGGAAACGGCCGCCAATATAGCCGCGCGCCACCCGAACTGAAAAATGGCGATGCCCAGCGGGAAAGCCAGCGCGATTATCACGTCTAGCATTATCGAACGCGTATCGTCCTCTGTCTTTACATGCGGCGACGACGAAACTATCAGCTCATGCTCCATCTGTATCGCCCCCTTCCGGTATGTGTCTGTACGCGGCTACCTTTTGCTTGCCCGTTCTGAACGACTGCACAAGATACAGCCGCCCCGGACAGGTGTATGAACAGCTGCCGCACTCGATGCAATCCGTCACCCTCAGCCGTTCCAGCTCGGGGATATTGTCCTTTTGGCCGTGCATGTACATATAGACAGGCAGCAGATTCATCGGACAGACGGAAACACATTTGGCGCAGCGGATACATATAGGGTTATCGACGCGGACGTCCTCTTTGCGCGAGAACGCCAGCAGCGCGTTTGTCCCCTTTGAAATAACCGTATTGAGATTATGCTGGGCAATGCCCATCATGGGGCCGCCGATCAGCACCTTATAAGGGGTTTCGCGGAAGCCTCCGGTCGCCTCGAACACGGATATAAGCGGCGTTCCCATACGGACAAGCAGATTTTTCGGGTTCGACACCGCCGAACCGGTCACGGTAACGATACGGCGTATCAGGGGAAGTCCGGTGGTAATCGCGCGGTGTATCGCCGCGGCAGTCTGAGCGTTGAAAACTGCGCATCCGACCGACGCCGGAAGCTGACCCGGCAGCACCTCGCGTCCTGTAAGGGTTTTTATGAGCTGCTTCTCCGCGCCCTGCGGATACCGCGTCGGCAGAGAAACGACTTTGATATTGCTCTTTTTGCGCGGCAGCGTGCGGCGCACCATATCTATGGCGTCGCGCTTGTTGGCCTCGACCGAGATTACGGCTTCGGAAAGGCTTAGTATTTTCATCAGGGCTCGCACTCCGCCGATAAGCTCTTCGGGCGCTTCGAGCATAAGCCTGTGGTCCGAGGTGATATAGGGCTCGCACTCCGCCGCGTTTATTATCAGCTTGTCAATCTGTCCCATCATCGAGGACAGCTTGACATGCGTGGGGAACGCCGCGCCGCCCATTCCGACGATGCCGGCTTCCCTGACCACCGACAGCAGCTCGTCGGGCGACAGCGACTCGACTGAGCCGTGGGGGCGCATATCCTCATGCGGGGAGTCAAGCCCGTCGTTTTCGATAAACACCGAAAGCACGCTTGTCCCGTTTAAGTGCAGATACGGCTCAATAGCCTCGACCTTTCCCGAAACGCTTGAATGTACCGGCGCGGAAACGGCGCCCTGCGCCGCGCCGATCTTCTGTCCCAGCTTGATATATTCGCCCACGCGGACAAGGGGTTCGCAGGGCGCGCCGATATGCATGGACATCGGCAGGATCACTCGCTGGGGGGGAGGCATTTCCTCCACGGGTTTATGCCGGGTGGCGTTCTTGCTCTCTTTGGGGTGAACGCCACCCTTGAACGCGAATGGCAAACAAATCACCTTCTTAGTTTATTTGGGCTCCCGTTTTCAGCGCCGCGACAATCTGTCCGACGACATCGTCCGCGCTTTCGACGGACACCTGGCATGTGCCGACCTGACGGTGGCCGCCGCCGCCGAAGCTGAAGCACAGCTGGCCTACGTCCGCGTCGCAGGTGCGGTTAAGTACGCTGTAGCCGACGGCTATGGATACGTTAAGCCCGGCGCGCCCGTCAACGACCCAGACGGATACGTTCTGTTCGGGGTGCAGGCTGTAAAGCATAAACCTGTTGCCGGTGTATATCGGCGAAACGCCGCGCAGATCCGTTATGATAACGTTGCCGTCAACACGGGTATGGCTGTCGAGCATTTTCCTGAACAGCGCGTCCTGCTCCCAATATAAATCCACGCGCTCCTTAACGTCGGGCAGAAGCAGTATCTCGTCCACGGTCAGGGTTGAGCAGTCGTCGAGCAGCTGCTCCATAAGAGTGAGGTTGGAGATGCGGAAATTGCGGAAGCGGCCCAGCCCCGTGCGCGGGTCCATGATAAAGCCGAGCAGTACGCCGCCTTTCGGATTCTGAATCTCATCGGCGGTCAGGGAACCCGAATCGACCTTGTCGCAGGACTCCACCAAGCCTTTGAAATTAGGCATGACTGATTCGCCGCCGTAATACTCATAAA
This sequence comes from Oscillospiraceae bacterium, assembly GCA_009777255.1. Lineage (GTDB taxonomy): Bacteria > Bacillota > Clostridia > Oscillospirales > UBA929 > WRMG01. Next base: position 7,909 of record WRMG01000025.1, read on the forward strand.
TGACACGGGCGGCCGACGGCGCGTGGCGGCATTCGCCGGGCGCCGAATGGTTTTTCCCCATGCGATTGATTTCGGTTGCGTGGTGGTCGAACCACATGCCGCAGCCGGGGACATAGGGAACGTTGGCAAGCACGTCGTTTCTGGTGACGGGCACTTTTCCGTCCTGCACATCCTTCGGATGCACAAAGGTCCACGAGTCAATGACTTTAAGATGCTTCAGCAGCGCGCCGCACACAAGGCCGTCAAAGTCGGAGCGAGTTAACAGATTCATATGAATACCCCCTAGAAATCATTGTACATTATCCAACGGAAAAAATCAACTGCAAAGATGAAACGTTGCGCCGCGACAAATGTTTAACGGCACGGACGGCCAATGGCCGCCCCTACATACGGCGTTTGCAGGGGCGCGCATTGCGCGTCCGCCGGCGGGCAAAATGTTTCACGTGAAACATTTTGCGGGACGGACATTCAGCGACATCGGCGCGCGCATTAAACACACGGACAACGGTGGCCAATTGTTTCACGTGAAACATTTTGCGGGACGGACATTCAGCGACATCGGCGCGCGCATTAAACACACGGGCACCGGTGTGCCATTGTTTCACGTGAAACATTTTGCGGGGCGTCGCGCACTGCGGGTGTTTAACGGCACGGCGCGCCGAGGGCGTCGCGCCCTACAGGCGGTTACTCTCCGCCGCTCACTGCATTATACACCATTCCGTCCCGTTTCACAAGAGGCCGTCCCATTTTTTAACCAAACGGCTGTGAAAAGATATTGGGCCTTTACCTTTCCGTGGAGCGCCACGGTTATGGCCCTTTCAGGGCATTTGTTGATACAGCGGTAGCACATCGTGCAGTTATGCCTGTGGGTTATCCCGCCGTTTTCGAGGACAAGATTATTCATAGGGCAGGCCGATACGCAAAGCCCGCAGTTGGTACAACCGACGCTGACTTTGATCGAGTTGTTCGCACGCTTTTCAAACGGCGGCATTAAAGGGGACTGAAGCAGTCCCAGCGCGCGGGAGAAAACATTGAAGCCGCGCCTCTTGACTCTGCCGGCCTTTATATCGCGGCAGGCGGAACGCATTTTGCGCCCGGAGCAAAGCAGGTACTTTTTAATGAGCCGGTCGCCTGCCATGGGTACTATAAGTATGTTGCTTACGTTGTTAGGCATGAAAAAATGCTCCGCGTATATAACCTCGGCGTGGCCGCGCGGGAATAAGGCGGCGAACGCCCGCGCCCCGTCGCCTGAGAGTATCATTTGAGTGCAGAAGACAATCAGCTTTTTGCCTTTGAGAGAAGCCATGTGTCTGGCGGCAAACTCGCGCATTATCCTCGGCACCCGCGACATGTACACGGGGTAGCAAAACGCGATTGTTTCTTCGGCGTCAATCAGCTTTGTGAAGTCGATGGGTTCTTCGATGGAGCGGCATTCGGCGTTCATTTTGGCGCAGAACAGTTCGGCGATGTGTTTAGAGTTTCCGGTGCCGGAGAAGTAAAGCATTATCATGTTTATATACCTCCGAATATATAATCTATCAGACCGTCCTTCATCAGCTCAAAGGTTTCCGGCAGAGCTTCGGACAGCATCAGATCGCTGCCCATCATCAGATACAGCGCGTGTATATAGTTGTATACTACGCCGGGGCTTACCTTTTGCGTGTCTGTACCCGCCAGAAGCAGAAGCTTCTTAAACATGTCCGCCTCCGTCTGTTTGGCGCACAGAGGTTCGCGGTTCGGGGAGGACTCGAGCAGTTCGCTGATGTCATGGAAATTCTTCATAAGGAAGACCATTTCAGGCACATTGAAAAGGGTTACAAGGAAGTCGCGTATGTTTGTCCGCAGGTCGTTTTCGTTCAGGATTATCTGCTCGGCCTGCGCGAACGCCTTGCCGTGAATGTCGTTTATCAGCGCAAAAAGGTATTGCTCTTTGGAGTCAAAGTGCTGGTAGAACGAGCCTTTTGCCATTCCGGCGGCCTTGGCTATTTCATCGACGCTGACCCTTCGTATCCCTTGGGACAGAACGACGGCTTGCCCCTTTTCAAGTAGTTTTTGGCGGTGTCTGCGTTTCTCCTGTTCGGTTAAAGCGCGCGGCACAGTATCGACCTCCCCTGTATTGACTATATTGATAATAGTGGTCATCATGGTCATTATACATGGGCGGCGCGATGTTGTCAAGAGGAAAAAACAAAACGCTTGAATAAATGATTTTGCTGTGTTATACTGGATACGATAAAAATTTATAACTTTGGAGGATTTTATGAGATATGAGCTTTTTGGCGGGAATCTGCCGGCGGTAACGGTTCATCTTGAAAACGGGGAGAGTATTTACACGCAGTCGGGCGGCATGACGTGGATGACGGGCGACATAAAAATGGAGACGAATATGAAGGGCGGGCTTTTGAAAAGCCTCGGGCGCATGGTTACGGGAGAATCAATGTTCATGGCGACCTATACGGCTCAGGCGGCAGGGCAGTCCATTACGCTGGCGTCCTCGTTTCCGGGCGAGATTATCGCGCTGGATGCGGCGAAGGGACCGTATATATGCCAGAAAAACGCGTTCCTGTGCGCGCAGCCGGAGGTTGCGCTGAGCATGTATACCGTTCCCGGGGTCAAGGCGGGGTTGTTCGGCGGGGAGGGGTTCTTGTTGCAGCAGCTTTCGGGGACGGGGGTCGCGTTTTTGGAAATAGACGGCAGCATGACGGAAATGAATTTGCGGGCCGGTGAAAAACTTAAAGTTCAAACGGGGAATGTTTCCGCGTTTGAAAAGAGCGTGAAATATTCGGTCGAGACGGTTAAGGGGTTCAAGAATATTCTGTTCGGCGGGGAAGGGCTTTTTTTGACGACGCTCGAGGGGCCCGGAAAGGTTTTCTTGCAGACCATGACAATGCCGGGGTTTGTGTCCAGAATACTGCCGTTTCTGCCCAGTAAGGACAACGGATAGAGGATTGTAAAAAGCAAGGCGCCGGCTTCCGTGAACGGAGCCGGTGTTTTTACGGGGATGTTTTGCGGGCGCACAAAAAATAAGGCGCGCAACATACAAAAATTGACTTGATAATTTTTTGGATATGCTGTATATTATTATTGGCCTGAATAAAAAACATAATAGAGAGGTGTTACTATGCGTAGTTTTGAACTGTTGGTTGACTCCAGCTGCGATCTTCCGCTGGATATCGTAAAAGAGCTTGACATCCATGTGGTGCCTATGTCGTTTACACTCGGGGGGCAGGATTATACTGAGGACTTTTGGCAATCTATTTCGCCGGCGGAGTTTTACACCCGCGTTAAGGGCGGCGAGAAATCCGTTACGTCGCAGCTGACGCGCGAGGGGCTGACAAACCTCTTTTCAGACTATGCAAAAAAAGGGCGGGACGTCCTCTTTATTTGTCTGAGCGGAAAGCTGTCGGGAACGCATGACAGCGCCGTGGGCGGCGCTATTGATACAAAAATGGCCTTCCCCGAAGCGAGTATACGCGTGGTGGACAGCATTAACGCTACGGTCGGGCATGGCCTGCTGGCGCTTAACGCCGCGATAAAGGGCGACGAGGGGCTTGGGGTTGAAGAGGTCGCCGATTATCTGGAGGAGGTAAAGCATAGGCATTACGCGTTCTTTACGGTGGATGATCTTATGTTTTTACACGCGGGCGGCAGGCTTTCACGCTTTTCCGCCATCGCCGGTTCGCTGCTGGGGGTGAAGCCTGTGCTGTGGGTATGCCCCGAGGGGAGCCTGAAGCTGAAGGATAAAAAACGCGGGCGCAAGGCCTCGCTCGACTGGCTTGTTGAATGTATGGGGAAATGTTTGGATCATGGGAAGAGATATAAATACGTAACGATCGCCCACGGGAACTGCATAGAGGATGGGAAGTATGTAAAAGAGCTGATAGAAAAGAGCTTTAACGTCGAAAGGGTAATACTGACGATGTTGGGCGCGGTCATCGGCTCGCACTCGGGGCCCGGAACTCTGGCGCTATTTTTCGAGGGGGAAATGGGACGTATTGAATACGACAAGAAATGATACTGATTGACGCGAATAATGTTCATAAAGGCTTTGGGGGGCAGTCCGTCCTGCGCGGACTGTCTTTTGCTGTCGAGCGCGGGGAGCATGTCGGGCTTGTCGGCTCCAACGGCGCGGGCAAGACCACGCTGCTGAGGATTCTGACGGGAGAGGAGATACCCGACGAGGGGAGCGTGTCTGTGCCTGACAATATAACCGTCGGGCTGCTCAGCCAGCTGCCGGTCTATCCCGCCGGCACAAAGGGCGGGGATGTTATCGGGCCGTTTGAGTATGAAACTGATTTCAGCAGGGTGTGCCGCGGGCTGCGGCTTGACAGGCTGCTGCTGGAGGGGGATATGTCAAGGCTGTCGGGCGGCGAGCAGACGCGGGTGAACCTTGCGCGGCTGCTGCTGAGGAGATCGGACCTGCTTTTGCTGGACGAGCCGACGAACCATTTGGATTTGCGCGCCTGTAAATGGCTGGAGGATTATCTGTCGGGGTATAAGAGGACGGTTGTGGCGGTGTCGCATGACAGATACTTTTTGGATAGGTTTGCCAGACGTATAATCGAGATCACAGACGGGAAAGCGGAGTTTTACAGCGGGAATTACAGCTTTTACGCGGAGGAGCGCGAGGCGAGGCGGATAGAGCGGGAGCGCCGGTATGAAAAAGAAAAACGCGAGCATGACAGGCTGGCGGCGGCGGCCAAGCAGATGCACGCCTGGGCGGGGAAGAATGAAAAGCTGCACAAGCGCGCGTTCGCTATGGAAAAGCGCGCCGAACGGATATTAAAGACAGAGCGGCCCAAGACGGGGCGCGGGCTGAAAGGTGAATTCAGCGAAACGGGGTTTTTCGCGGACGATGTTTACAGAGTTATTGATATTTTTAAGGCATACGGCGGGCGCCGGATACTGGACGGCATAACGCTGAATATACGCGGCGGCGAGCGCGTTGCGCTTTTGGGCGACAACGGGACGGGCAAGACCACGCTGTTAAGGATAATGCTTGAGGAAATCCGGCCGGACGGGGGGAGCGTTTGGCGCGGCCCGTCTGTAAAGGTTGGATACTTGCCGCAGACGGTGACATTTGAGAATAAGGAACGCAATCTTGTAGATACTCTGCTGTATGAGCTGGATGTTTCGCCGGCGGAGGCGCGCAACAGGCTTGCGGCTTATCACTTCACGGGAGAAAAGGTTTTTGACTCCGTGGGCAAGCTGTCGGGCGGGGAGCGGAGCAGGCTGAGGCTCTGCATACTCACGGCGCGGAACGTCAATCTCCTGATGCTGGACGAGCCGACGAATCACTTGGATATAGCGTCGCGCGAATGGGTCGAGGCGGCGCTGGACGGCTATGAGCAGGCGATGCTGTTCGTATCGCACGACAGGTATTTTATCGAGCGGTTCGCCACGCGCATATGGTGGCTGGAGGACGGGAAGATATGGGATTTCCAAGGGAATTACGGCGCGTTTGTGTCCGCGAGGGAGGCGGGCGCTTTGGCCCCGAGCCCCCGGGCGCGCAAGGAGAAGAGCGCGGCGAGGGCGGACACGGGCATAAAGATGTCGCCGCTGGGGATGAGGCGGCGGCTGGAGCAGGAGGCGGCAATGCTTGAGAGGAAGATAGAGGGAGTGGAGAAGGAATTATTCGATGTCGGAGAGCGTATTGCCGAGGCGGCAAGCGACGCGGACGCGCTGGTTGCGCTGCTGGAGGAGCAGGCGGCGCTTGAGAAACAGAGGGACGGGCTTTATGTGCTGCTGACGGGCCTGTCAACTGTTGACAATGCGGAGTGACGGTGATAAAATTATAATATAAATAATGGGTTGGGAGGGGTCTTTATGATATGCAGACGGTGCGGGCAGGACATCATGGAGGGGTCCGCTAACTGCCCGATGTGCGGTATCGCGCAGACCTCCTATATAAAGCCGCGGGACTACTCGAAAATGTCGGCGAGGAAAAAGCGGCGCGGCAACAGGGTTGTGTCAATTTTGACCATAATTATTTCTGTCGTCGGCATAGTGGCAATGGTGTTCTTTTCAGGCAGATCGACGGAGGAAAAGGATTTTCAAAAGATACTTGACGCTTATGAGGCGCGGGACGATCAGCTGCTGATGGTGACGGTCGCGCAGTACAGAAATAATTATCCCAAGTCAACGGCGCGTATTGCCGAGGCGGAGGGCCTGCTGCTTATACTAAGAGGGTACGGCGGCGAAACGCCGGTCACGCCTCCGGCTGACTTAAAAGATGTGTACGCGGACGAGCGCATAGGCTTTGAGGGCGTTGTGCTGGGTGAGCCTAATTTTGAGTTGGCGCGTTCGCTGGTCATATACTGGCGCAATATAACAGAGAGAGAGATTGCGCATATATATTTCAAGGCGATGGCGTATGACTCGGGAGGGAAGCCCGCGAGCTGTACCGTCAGGGGAATGCCCGAGGCGCTGCTTGAGCAGAAGAATATTTTTAAGCCCAATCCTGAGGGCGACGTTTACCGCACTTACTGGCCGAATGTATGGTATGGAGAAAATATAGAGTATGTCAGGATAGAAAGCGTCATAATATACTATGACAACGGCGCGCACGAGGTATTGCCGATGAGGGGGCAGTAAGGTGGGTTCTGTCGGCGTTTTTGACAGCGGGCTCGGGGGGCTTACTACGGTTAGGGCGATACACCGGCTGCTGCCCTTTCAGGATATAATATATCTGGGGGACACGGCGCGCGTACCTTACGGCAACCGCGGCTGTGAAGTGATAAAAAGGTTCGCGTCGGCAAACGCGCGGTTTTTGCTGGGGTATAAAGTAGAAACACTTGTCATAGCGTGCGGCACGGTCAGTACGGTCGCGCTGGACGAATTAAGGCGGCTCTCGCCCGTCCCCGTGCTGGGGGTGGTTGAGCCTGCCTGCCGTCAGGCTGTCGGAGCAACAAAAAATAAGCGCGTCGGGCTTATAGCGACGAAAGCGACGGCGGCGAGCAGGGCATATGAGAGGACGATAGCCGGGCTTGACGCGGATGTTGAGGTGTTCGGCAATCCGTGTCCGCTGTTTGTGCCGCTGGTGGAGAACGGGAGGTTTCGCGCGGGGGACGCCGTTATAGAAACGGTCGCCGCCGAGTACCTCGCGCCGCTGAAAGCGGCGGGGGTTGACACGCTGATTTTGGGGTGTACGCATTATCCGCTTTTGAAGGGGATTATATCGGATTATATGGGCGAGGGCGTTGCGCTTATAGACGCCGGCGAAGCTGTGGCGGCGGCGCTGGCCGGCAGCGCTGTACGCGCGGCGAATGAAAATAGGGGCGGGGGGACGACGCGTTATCTTGTCACGGACGATGAAGATAAGTTTGGGGAGCTGGCTGAAATATTTCTGCAAAACCCCACGATTGGTTTAGTAGAAAGGGTAGACATCGGAGAAATTTAGTGCTACAATACGTTGTGAAAGGCGTGGTAGTGAGTGCAAGATGTAGTGCTTAACATTAAAAGCAATCAGTTTTTGCCTGAGTGGGAGCATGAGGAAATCATTGAGCTTATCACTCCGGGGAAGCTGTATCATAAAAACGGGGACGTCTATATAACATACCGTGAGGGTTCGCTTACGGGGACGATAAACACTGAAACCACGCTGAAGGTCGGGCGGGGGCGTGTTACGCTTACCCGTACCGGTGATATTTTCTCGGAAATGGTTTTTGAAAACGGGTTCAGGCATTTGTCTTATTACGATATGGGCGACGTCGGCGGTATGGCGATCGGCGTCAACGCGAAGCGGGTTGACGCGAATTTTACCGACAAAGGCGGGCTTATCGACGTGGAATACGCGGTAGAGGTTGAAAACGAGTATACCGGCGACAATAATTTTATAATCGAGGTCAAGCATGTACAATAATCTTTACGAACAGGCAAAAGAGCGGCTTTCGGAGCTTATAGGACAAGCATATAACAGCGCCGTCGCCGACGGCGTTTTAACTATTGGGGCAAACGGGCCTTCCGCCGAGGTGCCGAAGGATTTAAGCCACGGCGACCTGTCAACGGCGTTTGCCATGCAGGCGGCAAAGGCACTGAAAAAGAACCCGCGGGAAATCGCAAACCTTTTACTTGAGCGTTTGGATTTGAGCGGCAGTTTTTTTGACAAGCCGGCGGTCATGGGCGCGGGGTTTATCAATGTGCGGCTGTCGGACGCGTGGTATGACGCTGTTCTCAACGCGGCGGAGAGCGAGGATTACGGGCGCGCGGATTTGGGCAAGGGGCAGCGCGTTATGGTTGAGTTCGTTTCCGCGAATCCCACGGGGCCGATGACTATCGGCAACGCCCGCGGCGGCGTTTTGGGTGACACGCTTGCGTCGGTGCTGGACGCGGTGGGCTATGAGGTGAGCCGCGAGTTTTATCTTAACGACGCGGGCAATCAGGTTGAGGTAATGGGGCGTTCGCTTGCCGCGAGATATGAGCAGATGTTTGACGAGAATGCCGAGTTTCCCGACGACGGCTATCACGGGGAGTATATACGGGATTTCGCGCAGGCTTATTACGAAAAGACCGGCAAGCGAGAGGTGACGGCAAAGGAGCTGCTGGAGTTTGCTTTGCCGCAGAATATAACGAGGATGGAAGCTGATCTTAAACGCTACGGTATCGTTTTTGACAGGTGGTTTGCCGAAAGCGCGCTTCACGAGTCGGGGTATGTCGATGAGACGATAGCGCTGCTGACGGAGCGCGGGTATACCTATGAGTTTGACGGGGCGCTGTGGTTTAAGGCAAAGGAGTTCGGGTGCGAGAAGGACGAGGTGCTGAGGAAAGCGAACGGCTTTTATACGTACTACGCCGTGGATATAGCGTATCACAGGGACAAGTTTATTAAGCGGGGGTATGATATTTGCATCGACGTGCTGGGGGCCGATCATCACGGGCATACGTTGCGGTTCAAAGCCGGGATGGCGGCACTGGGAATTGACACGGACAAGCTGCGCTTTGTCCTTTATCAGATGGTAATGCTTTATAAGGACGGCGAGGCCGTTAAAATCTCCAAGCGCACCGGCAAGGCGATAACGCTGGGAAACCTGCTTGACGAGATGCCGAGGGACGCGGTGCGGTTTTTCTTCAACATGCGCCAGACGGATTCGCGGCTGGATTTTGATATGGATCTCGCGCTGCGCGAGGATTCGGAGAATCCGGTGTATTATATACAGTACGCCCACGCCAGAATAAACAGCATGTTAAGGCTTTTGGAGAGCGAGGGCGCGCCGCCGCCCAAGGTCAGGGCGGAGCTGCTGACGCATGAGGCGGAACGGCGGCTGATTAAGCAGATAGCGATGTATCCCGAGGAGATAATTGCGGCGGCAAGGAACTATGAGCCTTCGCGCATTAATGTATATCTGACGGAGCTGGCGAACTGCTTCCACAGCTTTTACAACGCCGTAAGACTGAAGGGCGCCGAGGCCGAAACGCTGGCGGCGAGGATAGCGCTTTGCCGCGCGGTAAAGAGTGTTTTGAAAAACGGATTGACCCTGTTGGGAATCGTGGCGCCCGAGAAAATGTAATGGGGGTGCTGTGTTTGGCAGGTGATTTTGGCGGTGACGCCTTGTTGACATAATCATTGTTGTGTGTTATTGTTGTTGTGAGGTGGTTTATGATGACAGCCAAAGCAAATATAAATGTTCAAATTGACGCTGAGGTTAAAACGCTTGCCACTCAGCTTTTAGGGCGTATGGGGTTGGATCAGGCGACGGCTATTGATATGTTTTTTAGGCAAATTATTGCGGAGAAGCGTTTGCCGTTTCAGCCCGCGGCGGCTCTCACGCTTGACGATCAGATCGTTGCCGCGGCATTAAAACGCAATCCGCAGAGGGTTGAGCTTACAACAGACGCGGACGGGAATGTCTTTATAGATAAATTGCTGCATCCTGATGTTTATGACTGGGCGGAAAACGGATGATCAGACCCTTTGAAATATTCGTTGCTTTTGTATCGTGGGGAATCGGCGGCAAAAATCGCCCTGTTTTAGTGCTTCTATTCAATGACAACGGGTTTATGGCATATCCGGTTACTACACAATATGAAAACAAAAGCGAAGCTGTGCGCGCGCGGTATTTCAGAATAGACGATTGGTCACAAGCAGGTTTGGACAAGCTCTCGTATATTGACACAGGGACGCTTCTTGATCTCCCGTTATCAGTAATTAACAACAAAAAACCGATAGGTAGATTAACGGACGCGGACAAGAAGAGGCTGCTTGACTTTTTACAGTGATAAAATGAAACGGACGAGGAGAAACACCATGAAAAGAAGAATTATAGCATTATTACTAACATTGCTGATGTGCGCCGCGCTGCTGGCGCCCGTTGCGTCCGCCGAGGGTGATTACGCGTGGCGGGCGTTCGAGATAGGCGATTACATAAGCAGATACAGCTTGGCCTATAAGAACAGCGGGAGCGATCCGTTATTCGACGCGCTGATGGAAGTGCTTGAAGATGATCCCGAGC
>WRMG01000026.1 GCA_009777255.1 Oscillospiraceae bacterium
GAGTCGATCCACGCCTCGGCTTCGGCCGCGCCCGCGTTGTCATGCCCGCCGCCGAAGAACGCGATGGAGCTGCCGGGGGACTGGCGTTCCTCCGTAAGCTGGCCGTGGCGCGTGGAGTTATATATGAGGTCGTGCGCGCCTGACATATTCGGGCGTATCTCGGCGCCGGCCTTGGTGCCGCAGAGGGTCGTACACGCCTCATACGCGTCGCGCAGGTTAAGCGCCCATGACGACTCAAGGTAAACCGTCGCGCCGCCGGCGAATTTGATAAGCCCGAACGCGGAATCCTCAACCTCATATGATTTTGTGTCCCAAGGGCCGAACATGTTGCCGGAGGACGCGTCCTCAGAATCTCCCAGCTTATAGAACACGCTGCCGCTGACGGAAACGGGCTTGTAGCTGTTCATCATCCAGAGCGTAAGGTCAAGCGCGTGCGTTCCGATGTCGATAAGCGGGCCGCCGCCCTGTTTCGCCTTGTCGGGGAACACGCCCCATGTGGGGACCGCCCTGCGGCGCAGCGCGTGGGCCCTCGCGTAATAAATCTCGCCCAGCTCGCCGGCGGCGCAGGCCTTATAGAGCGCCTGAGCGTCGGGGCGGAATCTGTTCTGGTACCCGATGGTGAAATGCTTACCGCTCTTTTTCCACGCGTCAAGCATTTTCTTCGCGTCGGCGGAGGTATGCGCCATGGGCTTCTCGCACATGACATGCTTGCCGTTTTCCAACGCGGCGATAGTGATGGTGCTGTGCGAAACGTTCGGCGTGAGTACGTATACGACATCGACATTCTTGTCCGCGACCAGCTCCTTATAATCGGAGTATACCTTGGCGTCCGCCGTTCCGTATTCCTTTGCCAGCTTGACGGCGCGCTCCTTGACTTCGTCGCAGAAAGCGACCGCTTCGCATTTGCCGCTTAATTTGGCGGTGGCAGGCAGATGCTTTCCGGCGGCGATGCCTCCGCAGCCGACGATTCCCAGTTTCAGTTTGGTCTTCATCATGACACCTCTCTGTATAAATTTTGAATCCCGCCGATATTCTATAACGGCGGCGGAGTTAAGTCAAGCATATTTTATGCGGCGGCGCACATATATTTGGGATAAGCAATCGCTGAAAAGGGGAGAGGCTTATGCAGGACAAAAGAATTTCACGCTCCCGTCCCCGCCCGCGGCGGACATTACCCGGCAGGGCGCCTGCCCGGGCCGTGAGGCTGTCCGTCTGCGTCGGTATCTTTTTGTCGCTATGGCTTATCAAGCTGTTCGACCCACCGGGCGCGCATCTGCTGGGCGAAACCGTCAACGCGTATATCGGCGACGATACCCCCTCGGCCATACGGACGCTCGGGCAGGCGCTCAGCGACGGAGAGAGTATTGTCGGCGCCTTTAAGTCGGTGATTACCGGCGTGCCGCCGGAGGCGGCGTCCGCCGCGGAGGAGGAAGACGAGTCCGCCATGTACGGCAAAACACCAGATCCCGCGTGGCCGCTCTCTTTAATAAAGAGGGAAGATACCGCGGCGACCGCAGGCGTCCCGTTCGCAGCCGTCACATTAGACGCGGGCGGCGTTGAGAACCGGGCGGGCATGGAGGCCCGCCCCTACGAGATTTCCCCCGTTGTTATGTATGAGGGGGAGCTTATATCCGGCGGGGGGTTCGGCGTTGACGACACATTGCCGCTGCCGTTCGGATACGACGCGCCGCCGAACGTCGATTTCAGCAGATATACGTTTGAATTTGAGTACGTAACGCCGCTGCGCGGCGAAATGACCTCGCGCTTCGGCTATCGTGAGCATCCCGTGCAGGGCGGGCCGCTGTTCCATTACGGCGTCGATATAGCCGCCGCAAAAGGGACTGATATACTCTCGTTTGCCGCCGGCACGGTGACAGGCACCGGCAAAAGCGATACTTACGGCAACTATGTGCTGATAGCGCACGGGGAGGGCGTGTCGTCGTTTTACGCCCACTGCGACAAGGTTCTTGTAAAACGCGGCGCGAAGGTCGGGGCGGGCCAGGCCGTCGCCAGGGTGGGCAGCACCGGCGTGTCCACGGGGCCGCATCTGCATTTTGAGCTGAGGCTGGACGGCAAGCTGATTGATCCGGAGTTTTACATATAATGTTTTTTGTCAAAAACATTATAATATATCATAGCGTGAAGGGGGATCCCCCCCTTCACAATCCCCGTTTGGCACTTTCATTAAATGAATAGGCTTGATATAACGCCGGGATTCGTTCTTCTGCTCGCTTACTTGACTTTCCACGACGATATGTTTATAATGCTGGTAACAGCCGCTTTGCTGCACGAGCTGGCGCACGCCGCCGCGACGCTGCTGCAGGGCGGCGATTTAATTTCGTGCCGCCTGTCTGCCTCTGGCGCGTTTATCCGCGCGGGCGGGCTGTCCTACGGGCGCGAGGCTGCCGCCGTGGCGGCGGGGCCTATCGCCAGTATAACCGCCGCCGTTATCGGGGCGCGGCTTGGCTTCGGGATGTTCGCGGGCGTCAGTCTGGCGCTCGGGCTTGTAAATCTTCTGCCCGCGCGCGAGCTGGACGGCGGGCGTCTTGTCGAATTGCTTCTTTCGCGGCGCGGCGGTTCTCCGCGCGGCGTTATGGGCGTATTGACCGTACTCAGCGCGCTGGCGCTGGCGGCGCCGCTGGCAATCGGGTTTTATAACGGCATAAGAAATTATACTTTGGCCGTTTTTGTTCTATATTTACTTTTTGGAGAGCTGTATGGACTGTTTACTCATGCGCGTGCAAAAGCCCGCGCGGTACACGGGCGGAGAGCTGGGCAGCGTTACTAAGGAATCGGCCGGTACGCGCGTCTGCTTCTGTTTCCCCGACACTTACGAGATCGGCATGTCGCACTTGGGGCTTCAAGTGCTGTACGGCGCTGCGAACGCCATGGACGATGTGTGGTGCGAGCGGGCGTTCGCGCCGTGGCCCGATATGGAGGAGGGGCTGCGCGAAAGCGGGCTTATGCTCCCGTCGCTGGAGAGCGGGCGGGCGCTGAAGGATTTTGACATGCTGGCGTTTACGCTTCAGTATGAGCTTTGCTATACGAACATGCTGAACATGCTTGAGCTAGGCGGCGTTCCGCTCCGGCGCGCCGACAGAGCGGACAGGCTCCCGATAGTTATAGCGGGCGGGCCGTGCGCGCTGAACCCCGCGCCGATGTCGGACTTTATCGACGCGTTCGTCATAGGCGACGGCGAGGAGGTTTTTTGCGAGATACTGGAGGTTCTCAGACGAAACAAAACGCTGGGAAAAGAACATATCCTCCGTGAGTTGGCAAGCATCGGCGGCGTTTTCGTGCCGGAGTATCCGAAAAACGTGACGAAGCGTATTGTCCAAGACTTGGACAAAGCGTACTATCCGGTGAATCCGCCGGTGCCGAACACGGAGGTCGTGCATGACCGCGTTATGCTGGAGCTATTCCGCGGGTGTATACGCGGGTGCCGGTTCTGTCAGGCCGGTTACGCGTCGCGCCCCGTCCGCGCCAGAAGCGCGGAAGCTCTGGTAAAGCAGGGGATAGCGGCGCTTGATTTCTCCGGCTGTGACGAGCTGGCGCTGACGTCGCTGTCCACAAGCGACTATCCCGAACTGGACAGGCTGTGCGATGAACTGCTTGAATACTGCGAGCCGAGGCGTATAAGCCTTTCGCTGCCGTCGCTGCGCGCGGACAGCTTTTCGCGCGGGCTTTTGGAAAAGGTGCAGAAGACGCGCAAGAGCGGGCTGACCTTCGCGCCGGAGGCGGGGTCGGCGCGGCTGCGTGACGTTATCAACAAAAACCTGACGGAGGAAGATTTGCTGAACGCCTGCGCGCTGGCGTTCGGCGGCGGCTGGAACAGCATAAAGCTGTATTTCATGCTCGGGCTGCCGACGGAAACCGACGAGGACATACTGGGCATCGCCGTGCTGGCGCGTAAGGTGTATGGAGTGTGGCGCGAGCATACGCCCGACCGCTCGCGCGGCGCGCGCGTGACCGTGAGCGCGTCGGGTTTTGTGCCGAAACCGCACACGCCGTTCCAGTGGGCGCGGCAGGACAGCGCGGAAGAATTGGAGCGGAAGCAGCGGCTGTTAAAATCCGCGCTGCCGAAGCAGATAAGCTTTAACTATCACGACGCAAAAACCAGCGTTTTGGAGTGCGTGCTGGCGAGAGGGGACAGGGCTCTGGGCGCGGCGATACTTACCGCGTTCCGCTCGGGCTGCCGCATGGACGCGTGGCGCGAGTATTTCGATTTCGGCAAATGGACCGACGCGCTTAAAGCATACGGCCTGTCCGTGGAAAAATACACGGGTGCGCTTGATACGGAGGCCGCAACGCCTTGGGAGAATATCTCGGCTGGCGCCGGCACCGGGTTTCTGCGCCGCGAGTATGAGCGCGCGCTGGCGGGCGTGACGACGCCGGACTGCCGGACGGCGTGCGCGGGCTGCGGGGCAGACTGCCGGGAGAGCGCAATACACAGCCCCGAGTCCCCGCCCGCTGCTGAAGTTGAAGGGCAGGGTATCCGCCATGTTTGATCAGAGATTGGAGTTTTCAAAGTTGGGGCGGGCGCGGTTCCTCTCGCACCTTGACACCATGCGCGTATTCCAGCGGGCGCTGACGCGCGCGCGCATACCCGCCGCATATTCTCAGGGATTTAACCCGCATATGAGGCTGTCGGTCGCGTTTCCGCTGCCGCTGGGCGCCGAGAGCGTGTGCGAGATAATCGACCTGAAGCTGGAGCATCCCGCCGGCGGGCTGGTAAACAAGCTGAACGCCGCGCTGCCCGAGGGGTTTGAAATCCTTAGAACACTGCCGCTGTTTAATCTGGACAAGATAACGCATATACGGTACGCTCTGGCGTTTGACAGGGAATTTGAGAATATTTTCGACGGTAGGGCGCTGGTAATCCAAAAAAAGACCAAGCGCGGCGTCGTGGATTTGGACATCGCGCCGCATATAAGGAACGCAATCACAGAGGGCGCGGGAAAACACCCGCCGTCTGCGGACGGCGCCCTCTTTGCGAAAGAGGGCAAAGCATATTGTGTGCGGATTGATTTAAGCGTTAAGCCGCCGCAGGTCAGTCCGGCGCATGTTCTGGCGGCGCTTAAAGCGTTCTGTCCCGATATTGAGATGATATACGCGCGGAGACTTGAAATGATTGTTGACAGCTGTTGGTTAACGTAATATAATGTTGACGTGTAATGACGGGCAACCTGAGGCGGTTGTCCCTACTGGGGGTTAAATTGAGAAAAAGTATTATATTCCCGCTTTGCCTGATACTGCTGGCGTCGTGCGCGCACGCGTCCGAGCCGGCGCCGGAGTTCAAAATCGCCGCGACGTTTTATCCCGTCTGGCTCGCGGCGGCAAATATAACGCGCGGCGTTGAGGGTGTGTCGCTGACGCTGCTCACGCCGCACGACGCGGGCTGTCTGCATGACCACCAGCTCACCCCGGGAGAGCTGGAAAGCGTCAGGGGCGCGGAGCTTGTGCTGGCTTTGGGCGGCGCGGAGGGTTTCCTCGGGCGCATAAAGCAGGCGTATCCCGATATACCGCTGGCGGAATGCGGCGACGGCGACGAACACAGCTGGGTATTTGTAAACGACTATATAAAAATGGTCAACCGCGCGGGCAGCGCCATAATCAACGCAGACCCCGGCCGCGCCGACGATTATGAGAGCAACCTCCGGCTGTATCTTGAGGATCTGTCGCTGCTAGCGCAGGAGCTTAACGTCGGACTTGTCAACCTGAGCGCAAGCCCCGTCATCATGTTTCACGAGGGCTTTGAGTCGTGGAGCCTCGCTTACGGGCTTAACATAGCCGCCACGGTCGAGAGCGAGCCGGGCGCGGAGCCGCCGCCGCGCGACTTGGCCGACATTATAGATATGGCTAATGAGACGGGCGTAAAGGCGCTGTTCGTCGGGCCGCAGTATGCCGGAGCGGCGGCGCACACCGTCGCGCGCGAAACGGGCGTTAAGATATACGAGCTTGACCCTGTCGCGGGAGGCTCGGAGAGCTTGGACTTCTATCAAAAGGCGATGCGCCAAAACGTTGAAACGGTGCTGGCCGCGCTGGGACATGAGTAGGCGCAATGTCCGCCGCGGGCGGGGACGATAGGAAGTTCGGAGGAGGTTTCTTTGGTACACGAGGGTTTTTGCATAACAAGCGTGGAGGGGCTGGGCGTGACGCTGGGGCGCGGCGAGCTGCTGCGCGGCGTGACCTTTACTCTTAACTGCGGGCAGCTGACGGCCGTTATCGGCCGCAACGGCGCGGGCAAGACGACGCTGCTACGCGCGCTTCTGGGCGAGATACCGCACACCGGCAAGGTAAAATTTACACGGCATGACGGCACGCAGGGGCCGCTCTCAATGGGCTATGTCCCGCAGCGCGCGCCGCTTGACCCGAGCTCGCCGACCAGCGTTTATGACCTCTGCGCCGCTTCCGTTTCGAGGTTCCCCGCGTTTCTGCCGCGGAGGGACAGGACACGCGTTTCGGATATGCTGGCGGCATTCGGGGCCGAAGAGCTTATAAACAGGCGGCTTTGCGAGCTGTCGGGCGGGGAGTGGCAGCGCGTGATGCTGGCCGTCGCTACATCGCCGGTGCCGGAGCTTTTGATATTGGACGAGCCTCAGACGGGGATCGACGCGTCGGGGCTGAGACTTTTTTACGAAAAGATAGACGAGCTGAAGAAAACCAGAGATTTGGCAGTGCTGATGGTATCCCACGACTTCGGGTTCCTGAGCGAATACGCGGACCATGTGCTGCTGCTTTCGCGGACGGTCCGAGCGCGGGGGAGCCCCGGCGAGGTGTTTTCAAGCGAAGAATTCAAAGAGCTGTTTGGTGGTGTTGGGAATATTCGTCCATGATTTTATGAAAAACGCGCTTTGGGCGCTGATACTGATAACGCCGCTGCTCGGGCTTTTGGGGACGGTGGTTGTCGAGAGCAAGCTGGCGTTTTTCTCCGACGCGCTGGGTCACTCCGCGCTTACCGGCGTCGCGCTCGGGACGCTTCTGGGCATAACCGAGCCTACGCTGTCGATGGTGCTTTTCGCGCTTATTTTCGCTTATCTTTTGAATGTGATACGGCGCTCGGCGGTGGCGTCAAGCGACACGGTAATATCCGTTTTCGCCTCGACTGCGATCGCCGCCGGACTTGTCTTTCTGTCCCGAAGCGGCAATTTCAACAAATTTTCCGGCTATCTGATAGGCGATATTTTAACAATCGCGGCAAAAGATTTATTGCCTTTGGCTTTACTTTCCTTTTTCGTTCTGTTATACTGGGTGTTGTTTTACAACGACCTGCTGCTGATTTCCGTCTCCCCGCTGATGGCGTCGGCTAAGGGTACGCGTGTAAAGCTGACGCAGACGGTGTTCATGCTTGTTCTGGCCGTTGTTGTTATGGCGGCGATACGCTGGGTCGGCGTACTGATGATAAACTCGCTGCTGATACTGCCGGCCGCCGCCGCGCGCAACGTTTCGCGCAGCACGAAAACGCTGACGTTTCTGTCTTTGATATTCTCGCTCGGCTCGGGGATCGGCGGGCTTGCGCTGTCCTATTGGTGGAACTCCGCGACGGGGCCGACGGTCGCGCTGTGCGGCGCGGGGCTGTTCTTTATAACCTTCGCGCTGCGCGGGCGGGTGAGACGCTGATGCCGAACGTTGTACTGCTCAGTCCCGAAATACCGCAGAACACAGGCAATATCGCGCGCACCTGCGCCGCCACGGGCACGCCGCTGCATCTTATAAAGCCGCTGGGCTTCGAGCTTTCGGACAGGTACTTAAAGCGCGCGGGGCTGGACTACTGGCAGTATTTGGATCTGACGGTGCATGAGGATTTCAGGGCGTTTACGGACGCGTGCGGGCCCGAACGGCTCTGGGCGCTGTCCACAAGAGGAAAACGGCCGTATACCGAGGTGACGTACCGGCAGGACGACTATCTGCTGTTCGGATGTGAAACCAAGGGGCTTACCGGCGGGCTGTACGAAGCACTGAGCGAAAATCTGCTGAGGATACCGATGATAGCGGGCGCGCGCAGCATGAACCTGTCGAACGCCGTGGCGCTGACGCTGTTCGAGGCGCTGAGGCAAAACGGGTTTGCGGGATTGGTGTAGGGAACATATTTCTGACGTCCCGTTGAAAGGAGAAAAAATATGAAGATTCTGTTTATAACCGACGCGGCGGCGGACCTCAGGCCCGAGATGACGGAGGGCAAGCCGATCGTGATTGTGCCCACAAAGATAATCGCCGGAGGGCGGGAGTTCAGGGACTATTACGACGTCACGCCCGAGGACTACTGGGAGATGCTGAAAACGCTGCCGGAGGTGCCGACCACGGCGATGCCTTCGCCCGAGGATTATCTCAAGGCGTACAGGGAAGCGCGAGAGAACGGCTATACCCACATATGCGTCACCCAGATAAGCTCGACCGCAAGCGGCACTATGAATTCGGCGCTTCTGGCCCGCGACATGTTTTATGAAGAGGATGCCGGAGATGTTGTCATCGAGGTCATAGACTCGCTCAACTACACCATGGCCTACGGGCATACGGTGCTGGAGGGCGTGAAGATGGCGGCCGAGGGCAGCTCGTTTGAAAAGATAACGGCGCGCATAAAAGAGCTATGCGGCCGCGCGGAGGTCGTATTCGGCGTGTTCACGCTGAAATATCTGCGGAAGAGCGGGCGCGTGACGGGCATGGCGGCGGTGGCCGGCGAGCTGCTGGGTATCCGCCCCATACTGCTGGCGGGCAAAGGCGAGGTTAGGCCGATGGGCAAGGTCAGAGGTGATAAAAACGTAATCGACGGCATAGTAGAGTATGTAAAGAAGCGCAAAAACAGCGCGGAGAAGTATATGGGTATCCTTCACTCCGATATTTCCAAGGAGGTCATATCGCGGCTGGAGAATATGCTCGAACAGCATTTCGGCGTTAAAAACCTGCCTAAGTTCAAGCTGGGCGCGGCGGTGACGTCGCACGCGGGCCCGCTTACGCTCGGGGTGTTGTTTTACAGTTAATTTCAGGAGGAAGAATGATGCGTGAAAAAATAATGTTTATCGTGGACGCGGCGGGCGATCTTACGCTTGAGGACGCGGCCGCCAACCCCATAACGCTGGTGCCGGCTTATGTACACATAGAGGACAGGCCCGTGACCCGCGACATCGTGGGCATATCCCCCCAGGATTACTGGGAGGTGCTTAAAACCTGCAAGGTGCCGCCGCACACAAGCATGGCGCCGCCGATCGAGTGGATGGGCGCGTATAAGACGGCGTATGAGCAGGGCTGCACCCATATCCTTGTCACGACCGTCAGCTCGACGGCCAGCGGCGTTTTCAACGCGGCGGTTATGGGCGCGGAGCTGCTGCGCGAGGAGGGGATAACCGATATAGTCATCGAACCCGTCGATTTCCTCGCGTATTCGGCGATGTACGGGCATGCCATACTCAGGGGCTGCGAGATGGTCAAGGAGGGCGTCCCGTTTGACGAGATCGTCAAAAAAACAAAAGAGATCGCCAATAAGGTCGAGGCGATAATATCCGTCAACACGCTTAAATATCTGAGGCTCTCCGGCAGGATAAACGGCGTTTCCGCGTTCGCGGGTGAGGCGCTGGGGGTAAGGCCCGTCCTGCTTGCCAGAGGCGGCTCGATAAATCCCTGCGACAAGGTGCGCGGCGATAAAAATATCGTGCAGGGGATCATAACAAACCTTAAAAAGCATATGAACCTTAACGATCCGGAGCAGCAGATACATATAGTCTATACCGACACGCCGAACAACGACGCCGACGAGCTTGAGCGCCGGATAAAAGAGGAGTTCGGCATCGAGGTAAAGAGGCGCTGGGCGCTGGGTTCGTCGATCACAACCAACGTCGGGCCGTATGCCGTGGGCGCCGCGTATTACGGGCATCCGCGGTAAGTTTTCAAAATCTTTCATTTTTTTTAATATTATTATTGATTTACACAAATGCATTGTGTATAATGTTGGCAATATGTTCACATTGGAGGCTGTACGAATGAATTACAACAAGATGACCGTGGATGATCTCGCGGCAAAGGGCAGGCGCGTGCTTGTGCGCTGCGACTTTAACGTCCCGCAGGATGACAGCGGAAATATCACGGACGACAAACGTATCAGAGAGTCGCTGCCCACAATCAGGGCTCTTATAGAACAGGGCGCGCGCGTCATACTCTGCTCGCATCTGGGACGGCCCAAGGGCGAGTTTAATATGAAGTATTCGCTGGCGCCCGTGGCCAAACGGCTCTCTGAGCTGCTGGAAAAGGAGGTGGTACTGGCAGGCGACGTTATCGGCGAAGACGCCAAGGCAAAAACCGCCGCGCTGAAGGACGGTGAGGTCTGTCTGCTCGAAAACGTTAGGTTCCACGCCGAGGAGGAGAAAAATGACTCCGATTTCGCGAAGAGCCTTGCGCTGATGGCGGACTTCTATGTCAACGACGCGTTCGGGACGGCGCACCGCGCCCACGCGTCCACGGCCGGTGTGGCAAATTTCCTGCCCGCGGTATGCGGGTACCTTATCAAGAAAGAAATTGACATTATGGGGCGCGCGCTCTCCGACCCCAAGCGCCCGTTCGTGGCTATCCTCGGAGGCTCTAAGGTTTCCGACAAGATCGGCGTTATCAATCACCTTTTGGATCTGGTGGACATTATCATCATCGGCGGCGCCATGGCGTATACCTTCCTCAAATCGTGGGGCGGCAACATCGGCGCGTCGCGCTGTGAGGACGACCGTCTTGAGTATGCCAGGGAAATGATAATCAAGGCGAAAGAGAAAAAGGTCAACCTGCTGCTGCCCATCGACCATGTCTGCGCGCGGGCGTTCAGCCCCGACGCGGAAGCCGTGACATTTACCAGCGTAAGCACATGCACCGGCATTGAGGACGGCTGGATGGGGCTGGATATAGGACCTCTGACAAGGACACTGTACGACAAGCACATCAAGGACGCCGGGACAGTGGTTTGGAACGGTCCGATGGGCGTGTTTGAGTTCGACAGATTCGCCGAGGGCACGCGCGCGGTCGCGCTTTCGCTGGCCGAGAGCGGAGCCGTCACCATCATCGGCGGCGGCGACAGCGCCGCGGCCGTCGAGCAGCTCGGGTTCGCCGACAGGATGTCGCACATATCAACCGGCGGCGGCGCGTCGCTGGAGTTTTTAGAGGGGCTGGAACTACCCGGCATTGCCTGCTTAAATGACAAGTAGATAAAAATAAAATAAGGAGTGGTTGCATATGAACAGGAGATACCGCAGGACAATTATCGCGGGAAATTGGAAGATGAATAAAACGCCCGCCGAGGCAAGAAAACTGGTCGAGGAGTTAAAACCCGTAATCGCGAAAGCGAAATGGTGCGAGGTCGTGCTGTGCGTGCCGTTCGTGGACATCCCTATAGTCGTCAGACTCTTGAAGGATACGCGCGTCGCCGTCGGAGCGCAGAATCTGCATCAGGACGAATCCGGCGCTTTTACCGGAGAGGTATCCGGCGCTATGCTTAAAGGCGCGGGCTGCAAATATGTCATCGTCGGACATTCCGAACGCCGCCAGTATGTCGGCGAGACCGACGCGCTTGTCTCCGAGAAGGTGCGCGCGGCGCTCGATGCGGGCCTGCGCCCGATAGTGTGCGTCGGCGAAAGCCTGCCCCAGCGCGAGATGGGCATAACTAAAGACCTCGTGACTTTACAGGTAAAGACCGCGCTGACCGGTATCGGCGTGGATCAGCTTAAAAAGATAGTGTTCGCCTATGAGCCGATTTGGGCTATCGGCACCGGCAAAACCGCTACCGCGGAACAGGCCGCCGAGGTCTGCGAGCATATCCGCACGGTCATACGCAAGATTTACGGCGCGCGTCCCGCCCGTTCGGTGACGATCCAGTACGGCGGCTCTATGAACGCCGAAAATTCCGAGGAGCTGCTGTCGATGCTGGACGTGGACGGCGGGCTTATCGGCGGCGCGTCGCTGAAGGCGAAGGATTTCATCGCCATCGTCAACGCCGCGAATCAGTAACATGGGTACGAAAACGCCTATAGCGCTGATAATAATGGACGGCTGCGGAATAGCCGCCCGGGACGCCGGAAACGCGGTTTCGGCCGCGCATACGCCGAATATAGACAATCTGACCGAAACCTGCGCGTATACGACGCTCTCGGCGTCGGGGCTGGACGTGGGCCTGCCCGAGGGACAGATGGGCAACTCCGAGGTCGGGCACACCAACATCGGCGCGGGCCGCGTGGTGTTTCAGGACCTTCCGCGCGTGTCGCTCGCTGTCGCCGACGGCAGCTTTTATGATAACCCCGCGTATAACGCGGCCGTGGATCACTGCCTTAAAAACGGGACGGCCCTGCACCTGCTGGGGCTGATGTCCGACGGCGGGGTCCACAGCCACAATACGCATGTGTGGGCTATGCTGGAGCTGTGCCGCCGCAAGGGGCTTGACCGCGTGTATCTGCACTGCTTTTTAGACGGGCGCGACGTCTCGCCCACCTCCGGCGCGGGCTTTGTGGCCGAGGCCGTGGAGAAGTGCCGGACCATTGCGGGCAGGGTAGGCGTCGTCGTCGGCCGTTACTACGCCATGGACAGGGACAACCGCTGGGAGCGCGTGGAGCGCGCGTACCGGGCGCTGGTCTTTGGCGAGGGCGAACGCGCGGCGAACCCCTCGGAAGCCGTCAAGGCGTCCTATCAGCGAGGCGTTACCGACGAGTTCGTCGAACCTATAATCACGGACGGGACCGCGGGAGTCGCCGAAAACGACGCCGTTATCTTCTATAATTTCCGGCCCGACAGGGCAAGGGAGATAACGCGTGTGTTCGTCGATCCCTCGTTTGCCGGATTCAAGCGCGATTATTTTCCCGTGCATTACACCTGCACCACGCAGTACGACGCGCATATGCCCAATGTCGGCGTGGCGTTCCCGCCCGAGGGGCTTAAAAATATCTTCGGCGAGTACATCTCGGGGTTGGGGCTTTCACAGCTGCGCATAGCCGAAACCGAGAAGTACGCACATGTCACGTTCTTTTTCAACGGCGGCGAGGAGAAGGTTTTTCCGGGCGAGGACAGGGTGCTTATACCGTCGCCCAAGGTGGCGACCTATGACCTTAAACCCGAGATGAGCGCGTATGAGGTCACGGACGCGGTCATCGAGCGCATAAAAAGCCAGGCATACGACGTTATAGTGCTGAACTACGCCAACTGCGATATGGTCGGCCACACCGGCGATTTTGACGCCGCCGTGAAAGCGGTGGAGACCGTGGACGTGTGCGTGGGCAGGGTGCTGGCGGAGATCAGGGCGGTTGGCGGCGTGGCGCTTGTCACCGCCGACCACGGCAACGCCGAAAGGATGCTCGCCGACGACGGAAGCCCGTTCACCGCGCATACGACCAACCCCGTGCCGCTCATACTGGTCGGCTCAAGCGCGCGGCTGAAGTCCGGCAGACTCTGCGATATAGCGCCGACGCTGCTGGATCTTCTCGGACTGAGCAAGCCGCCGGAAATGACAGGCGAGAGCTTGATCGGCTGACAATCAAAAGTTTCAAAACCATTAACAATAAAGGAGAGTATTTATGAAAAAATTTCTGGAAATCGTGGATGTCATCGGGCGCGAGATCATTGACTCGCGCGGCAACCCCACCGTCGAGGTAGAGGTCTATGCCGAGAGCGACGAGGGCCTTTTTATCGGCCGCGCTGCGGTCCCTTCGGGCGCGTCTACAGGTATTCACGAGGCTTGCGAGCTGCGTGACGGCGACAAGGCCCGCTATCTGGGCAAGGGCGTATTAAAGGCCGTTGACGGCGTTAACGGCGAGATAGCCGAGGCGCTTTTGGGCATGAACGCCATGGATCAGGTGCTGATCGACAATATGCTGATCGAGCTTGACGGCACGCCCAACAAGTCCAAGCTAGGCGCCAACGCCATACTGGGCGCGTCGCTAGCGTGCGCAAAGGCGTCGGCCGAAGCGCTGGGGCTTCCGCTTTATCAATATATCGGCGGCGCGAACGCCAAGACGCTGCCGGTGCCGATGATGAACATTCTTAACGGCGGCGCGCACGCGTCGAACACCGTGGATATTCAGGAGTTTATGATAATGCCCGTCGGCGCGGAGAGCTGGACCGAGGCGCTGCGCTGGTGTGTCGAGGTATTCCATAACCTGAAGAAGATACTCTCCGACAAGGGCATGACGACCGCCGTGGGCGACGAGGGCGGCTTCGCGCCCAACCTCGAGAGCGACGAGGACGCGCTGAAGCTCATAGTCAGCGCGATCGAAAAGGCCGGCTATAAGCCCGGCGAGCAGTTCATGATCGCCATTGACGCGGCCGTCGCGGAATGGTTCAAGGAGGACGGCACATATTTCCTGCCGAAAGCCAAAAAGACCTTCACCCGTCAGGATATGGTCGATATGTGGACGGATTTCGCAGACAAGTACCCGATCATCTCGCTGGAGGACGGCATGGGCGAGGACGACTGGGAGGGCTGGAAGATGCTCACCGACGCGCTGGGCAAGAAGATCCAGCTCGTGGGCGACGACCTGTTCGTCACCAATGTAACCCGCCTGTCCGACGGCATCGAAAAAGGCGTGGCCAACGCCATCCTTATCAAGGTCAACCAGATCGGCACGCTTACCGAAACGCTTGACGCCATCCAGATGGCGGCGCGCGCGGGGTATACCTCCGTCGTCTCCCACCGCTCGGGCGAGACAGAGGACGCGACTATCGCGGACATCGCCGTCGCCGTCAACGCCGGACAGATAAAGACCGGCGCGCCCAGCCGCTCTGACCGCGTGGCGAAATATAACCAGCTGCTGCGTATCGAGGAGGAGCTTGGCGAAAGCGCCCGGTACCCGGGCCGTAAGGCGTGGTTCAACCTGAAGTAAATTATTGCGGCTAACCCGCAAATAACGATCAGACATAGCCCGCCCCTGCGAAATATTGTAGTTTCTCCATGTAAGGGCGGGGTTCCATCCCCGCCCGCTGTTAAAGATGAGGTGAAAACAATGTATAATCCAGCAAAAAACCGGCAAATGGAAAAAAGCAAGTTAGATCAATGGGTATTCAGAGGGTATTTTTCAGAATATGATAAAAAGCTCCGGCTGCTGGCCTCAGAAATGACAGCTGAAACATGGAATTTCGATGGTCAGGAAGAATATTCCATACTGCGCAAATATATAACATATACATTTGAGAAGCTTCGCGATGAGCAAAAAAATATAACGGATGACACAAAATTTGAATACATATATGAATGCGAGAACTGCGCCTGTTTTAACACAGGATTATTTGACAGAAATTGGCAGCAGATTTATTTTTATTGCGAACCTAATGAACCTGGCAGGGATCAAAAGTGGAGATTTCAAAATTTCTTTAACAGTTATACCATAACGTATAAACCGATACCGGCCAATAAACTTAGAAGACCAAACTACTTTACCAATCCCGCTGATTTAATATTCAATGTTAATCTATCTATAACGCCGCAGTGGTCGCATATATTGGACGACTCTGAAAATTTCAACAGGCTTCCTGAAAGTATACGTATATTGGGAAAAAGCACATGTCAAACTATAATACTTGGAGCGATCGAGAGAATACGTCAAAGGGCGCAGGCAAATTACAAGACAATTGTTCCGCAATGGAGAAAAGGAAAAATTCAGTTATTGGCACCACTATTTCTGACAAATGAAAAAGTCCCGGATTTAGCTTTAGTAATGTCTCTTGACGATAATGGTGAGAAATATATTGGACATACATGCTTGACAAGAGAAATGGCTTATAATAACGCAAGGCTTATAGCCCGACCGGACAGCGATTGGTTACATCCATAATTCCTCTAAATAAAAACAGGTAAAATCAGCTGAATAAATATGTGTCTTTCCCCTTGACAGATGTAATACCTTATGTTAGAATGATAATGCAGTCAGATAGTAACGTATGGTTTTAGACTGCAATGTGATTTAATCATTATGTTTGGCAAAGCGGGAAGGCAAGGGCTTCCTGCTTTGTCTTTGTATAGAAATAATAGGAGATATAAACATGCTTAGCACCCAAGAAAAAGCGCCCGCTGATACAAAGCGGGCGTACATACCTGAAATTCTCGGCGTCATCGCCGAGAGGGCTGTTCAAAAGTCGCGCATGAGCTTCTGCAAGACAGCCGTATTCGGAATACTCGCGGGGCTGTTCATCAGCATGGGCTCTATCGCCAGCCTGCGCGTGCTGGCGTTGGACGGCAGCTTCTTTCTGTCGGCGGCCGTGTTTCCCGTCGGGCTGGTCTTCGTCATACTGGCGGGCGCGGAGCTGGCGACCGGCAACATGCTGATCATGTCGGTCGGCGCGTATCTTAAAAGCATAACCGTCCGGCAGCTGCTCTTCAACTGGGCCGTCGTCCTTATCGCCAATCTGCTGGGGTCGCTTGCCGCGGCGTATCTGTTCGGGCATTACGCGTGGCTCACGTCCGAGTTCAGCGAAACATTGTTCTTCATGGCCGGCCTGAGGGTGCGCGACAGCTTCCCCGTCGCGTTTGTGTCGGGGATACTCTGCAACATCTTTGTGTGCCTCGCGGTGTGGCTGTCGTTTACGGCGAAGGATTTCACCGGTAAGTTTTTGGCGATATGGTTTGTCATAACGGTGTTTATCCTGTCGGGTTCGCAGCATGTCGTGGCGAACATGTTTACCGTCCCCGCCGCCATCTTCGCGGGCGCGGACATCACATGGACGGCGTTTTGGCTGAATTTTATGGCCGTGGCGCTGGGCAACGCCGTCGGCGGCGCGGGCGTAGTAGGGGCGCTGTACACTTGGCGGTATAGGCAATTAACAATTGACAATTAACAATTAACAATTAGCAATTGGGGGACGGGGCGCATGGGTGTGCGTCCCGTTTTTTTGCCGCGCGCAATTTATTTTTCAATTTGGCTTTCGCTCTCATCGCCAAGCAACAAGAGGGGAAGAAAATCTTTTTTATTTTCGGCAATAAGACGGATAGATATGCTTTTCATGACTAAAAACCTCGCTCTCTCCTCTACTGTTCACTAAACCCAAAATGCCCATCTAACATCAAATTTATCAATAAATCTAATGGTGCAAGGACTGTAATCCGTGGGTTGCATCGAACTAATGGTAATACTTTCATGCTGCATACCTGAATAGGCTCTTTTTAGGTCATCCTCATTGTTGAAACGAACTGAAAGCTGGTATCCTCCCGACTTAGAAATCCCATCATTATTTCCAAAATCGTTTAACATAAGCAATTCACCGTGAATAACAATTTCAGCATGAATAACGAGATGCGATTTGGAATCCTCAAGGAGTGTTTTTACGGTGGCATCTAAAGCACTCTTATACATTTCTATCGCCTCTTTACAGTTGCCATTTAAGTAAATATGTGTTGTCAGCATATACACATCTCCATGAATTGATAAATTCATTATAATATAGTGTCTCGTGCTTCTCAAGTGGTATGCACGATTATTTTGAAAAAATTTTTCGATGAAAAAAGTCCTTTTTCACAACAAAGGAGCTTTGGGAAGGAGACAGCTTGGTTCCCGCGGAGATCGAATATGCTTGGTGGGGGAATTAGGATT
>WRMG01000027.1 GCA_009777255.1 Oscillospiraceae bacterium
GCCGCGCGTTTTATGTACATTTAACCCATTCTGGGTGCGTAGTTACAAGTTACAAGTTTCAAGTTACAAGAAGAACGTCCTCTTGTAACTAGTAACTAGTAACTCCGTCTGCTCCTGCCGCTCTTCCAGTGTTCCGCGCGTCCTTGCGCGGGGAAACGGGGGGAACGCCGTGCGTTCGTAAAGAGGGTGGCCCCGCAGGGCCGGGTGTTTTCGCCTCGCAAGGCCGTTTTATCTTTTCATGCGTCAGCTCTGGTAGGCGTAATGCGCGTCCCTGCTTGACTAATGTATTTGGGTATGATATTATCGTGACGAATTTAACCAAAAGGAGCCGTTTATGCTGACGAAAAAGCGTATGGCGCTGATAACCGTGTTATTGGCCGTACTCTTCTTTATATTGCTGCTGTCGCTGCCCGAGGCTGTAGTGGGTTCGCGCGCGGAAAATATGCTTTTATTCGCCCCGAAACTTCTCTTTTTAAGCGTGACCGCCGCGATTACTATGGCTTTTATTTTGATTTTGATTTTTAAGCGCGATTTTATCAAATGGCAGGCGTTCTCTTTCAGCCGCTATAAATATTATCTGTGGCAGCTGGTAAAAGCGGAATATTTGAAACGCTATCGCAAAAGCGTTTTGGGTGTGTTATGGTCGCTCTTGAATCCGCTTCTCACCATGCTGGTGATGACGATGGTGTTTTCGCTTTTGTTCAGGTTTCAAATACCGAATTACCCGCTGTATATACTAAGCGGAAGGGTCATTTTCGGTTTCTTTGAGGAGGCGGCCGGGCACTCCATGCACTCGGTGATCGGCGCCGAGGCGGTAATCAAGAAAGTTTACGTCCCCAAATATGTCTATCCGGTGTCCCAAGTGCTGTCGTCGCTTGTCAATATACTGTTTTTTCTGCTGGCTTTTCTTGCGGTGTTCGTCATAACACGCGCGCCGTTTCATTGGACGGTACTGCTTATCCCGATACCGATTATCTATACGTTTGTGTTTACGCTGGGGCTGGGTATGCTGCTGTCGTCAATGGCGGTCTTCTTTAGGGATATTGTCCATTTATACGGCATCGGCATCATGCTGCTCACCTACGCGACGCCGCTCTTCTATCCGGTCGATATTATACCGGAATGGGCGATGCCGATAATGGGCTTTAATCCGATATACCATTTTCTCACTTATTTCCGAAGCGTGGCGCTGGACGGCGTCGTCCCCGGACTGTGGCAAAACGTCGTCTGTATGGGATTCGCGCTGGCGGCGCTGTGCTGCGGCGTGTATGTATTTATGTCGCAGCAGGACAAATATATTCTGCATTTATAGGAGCGTGGATTGTGGAAAACGCCGTTATATCTGTCCAAAATGTCTCCGTAAGGTTCAACCTGACCAAAGACAAGGTCTGGGGGCTTAAGGAGTATGTCATCAAGGCGCTGCGCGGGCAGTTGTTTTTCGAGGAATTTTGGCCGCTAAGAGATATAAGCTTTACCGTAAACCGTGGCGAGGTCTTCGGGATCATGGGCTTAAACGGCGCGGGAAAATCAACGACGCTGAAGGTCATATCAGGCGTGTTCAAGCCGACAAAAGGCACGGTCTCCGTAAGCGGGGAAATAGCCCCGCTCTTAGAGCTTGGCGCCGGCTTTGACCCTGAATTTTCGGCGCGGGACAACGTGTTTCTCAACGGGGCCATGTTCGGGTATCCGCCGAAATATATGGCGGCGCGGTATGACGAGATACTTGATTTTGCCGAGCTTAGGGATTTTGAGGATGTGGCGGTCAAGAATTTTTCCTCGGGCATGGTCGCGCGTCTGGGGTTCGCAATAGCCACAAGCGTAAACCCCGACATCCTGATCGTCGATGAGGTGTTAGGCGTCGGTGACTATAAGTTCAGGGCAAAATGCGAGGAGCGCATCCGCAGCATGATAAAACAGGGAGTTACTGTGCTGTTGGTATCGCACGACATAAAGCAAATACAAAACATGTGTACACGCGCCATACTGCTGCAACAGGGCGAAATCGCGTGCATTGGCGATGTGGACGAGGTGTGCCGCGCGTATGGGGAGAGTACTGCGAAAGAGCGCGAAGGCGGGGATATCAATGCAGATCCTCATTAACCCCCGATACTTTCTGCAATCGTTCGCTCAGCCCGCTGTAGCGGGCGATTTTTTTGCCCGATTTCACCATTTCGCCCAACACGCGCTTATCGCCGACCATAACAAGCAAATCCCTCGCTCTGGTCATGGCGGTGTACAGGACGCGCCGCGTCATCAGCGTCTTTGCGCACGGCATATGCGCGAATATAACAGCAGGGTACTCGCTGCCCTGAGCCTTGTGTACGGTCATGGCATAGGCCAGCTCCAGCTCAAACAGCCTTTCAAACGGATAGCTGATGATATGGCCGTCGTCGTAACGGACGACCGCGCGCTCGGTCTGCCTGTCCACCGAGGCCAGCCGTCCCGTGTCGCCGTTGAATACGCCGATTCCGGCGTCGCCGCTCTCAGTGGTCCACATCAGTTCATAGTTATTCTTTATCTGCATAACGCGGTCGTCCTCACGAAAAACGGTATGCCCGAGCCTGTGTTCGTTTTTTTCGGGCGACGGGGGATTCAGCGCCTGCTGCAACACCTCGTTAAGACTGCGCGTGCCGCATGTGCCCAGACGCGTGGGCGTTAGCACCTGTATCCGTTCCGGCGCTATGCCCATGTTTTCGGGCAGACGTTTCAATACAAGCTCGGCGATAGTTGATACGGCGTCGTCCGCGTCGAGCCTCCCAAGACAGAACAGGTCGCCCCTGTTGCTCAAATCCGGCAATTGGCCCGCGTTCACGGCGTGAGCGCCCGTCACGATACGGGAGTCGGCCGCCTGTCTGAATATCTCCGTCAGCCGCACGGAATCCAGCCTGTCACACAACAGCAGGTCGTTTAACACGCTGCCCGGCCCCACGGCGGGAAGCTGGTCGGCGTCGCCGACAAGTATAAGCCGCGCGTCGTCCCTCAGCGCCTCCATCAGCGCGCCCATCAGCGGCACGTCCACCATCGAGGTTTCGTCCACGATAACGGCGTCGTGCGGCAGAGGAGTGTCGGCGGTATGGTAAAAAGAGAAGCCGCCTGTATCCCCGTCGGGCGCGAATCCCAGAAAACGGTGAATGGTCGCGGCGTCGCGCCCCGTAACGTCGCTCAGGCGTTTCGCAGCGCGGCCCGTGGGCGCGGCAAGCCCGACCTTCAGCCCCAGCCGCTCAAACAGTGTGACGATAGCGCGAACGGTCGTGGTCTTTCCCGTCCCCGGCCCGCCGGTCAATACAAACAGGCTCGACTTGGCGGCGACCGACACCGCCTGACGCTGCTGGCGCTCAAGCGTGAGTTCCATGCCATGCTCGACGCTTTCGATCTGCTCAAGCAACCGCTTTGGCGCCGCGGGCGCTTTCGCGGCGAGATACAGCGCGCGTTCGGCGATATAACATTCGGCGTCGTATATCTCGGCGAGATAACACGCGTCCCTGCCGCCGACGCGCTCACGGACAATAAGCCCCTCCTCCGTCAGAGCGTCTATGGCGTCGGCGATATTCACGCCATCCAGACTCAACAGCGCGCCCGTCACGGCGCAGAGCTTGTCAAAGGGGATATAGCAGTGGCCCTGATCAAGATTGTACCGCAGCTCGTAAAGCACGCCCGCTTTCTGGCGTACAAAGCTGTCCGGCGCGATACCGAGATCAAACGCCAGCGTGTCCGCCATCTCAAACGTGAGGTCGAACGATACGAGTATATACGGGTTTTCCCTCAGCCTTGCCATAGCGTCGGAGCCGTAATGCTTGTACAGGTTAAGGGCGTGGTTTGGCGGCAGTTTATGTGCGGACAGAAATTCTATAAGCCGCCGGACGATATTCTGCTCGGAAAAAGCGTGCCCGATGTCCAACGCGCGCTTTTTTGATATGCCCTTTACAGTGGTAAGTTTTTCGGGGTCAGTTTCGATTATCCCCAAAATATCGGCGCCGAATTTGTCCAGCAGCAGCTTCGCGGTTACGCTGCCCACGCCGGGCAGCGTCCCTGATTTCAGATAATTAAGCATAGCGCCCGCCGACGCGGGCAGCTCGCGTTTAAGACCTGTAATCTCAAACTGTTTCCCAAAGGAGTGGTGAACGGTCCAGCGCCCCTCGGCGGCGATTGTCTCGCCGGGGATCGGCCGGGGAATACACCCAACCACGGTAACGGCCGAGCCGTCGTCCGCGGTCACGCGCAGGACGGCATAGCCCGTCGCGTCCGCCGAATAGACGACGCTGTCAACCGTTCCTGTTACGCTTTCCAATCAACCACCGCCCGTTTGTCTCAAATGCCGTATGCCGTCTGACAAGGTCAAGTATCCAGCCGTATACCGTCCACAGGACGATAAAAAGACCCAGCGCCGCGAAATACGCGATAAAAGAATCCAATACAGCCGCCACGGTTATCACCCCATGACAGCATATGAGCTACAGCCCGAATACGTGAATCGCGCTTAGCGAAACGAAAGTCACAATGGCTCCGGCAGCGGCAACCCCGCAGAATATGGCCGGCACGGCGGTTTTCATCCTGAGGTCAAGAAGCGCCGCCACCATAGAACCCGTCCACGCGCCCGTACCGGGCAGGGGGATCGCCACCAGTATTATCAGGCCGGCGGTAGCGTATTTCAGCACGGGACGGCTCTTTTTTCTGATATGGTCGTTAAGGAAATCAATCAGCCTTGACGTAAGCCTGAAACGCGACAGCCAATCGAACATTTTCCGCATGAACAGCAGAATAAACGGCACGGGCAGCATATTCCCGATGATCGACACAACCAAAGCAACCGGCCACGCGACGTCATGCGCGAGAGCATAAGGAACCGCGCCCCTCAGCTCGACGACCGGCAGCATGGATATAAAAAATGTAATCAGGATCTCTTTAATACTCTCTATCATATTACCTCTAAAAACGCCGAAAGTACGGGTGTCTCCGTCAGCCACACACTGCGCGCGTCGGGCTGGTGGCCGCCCGCGTAAACGACATAGCGCGAAATTTCGCTCAGCGGCGGCAGCTCAAACCTTACGGCGCGGCTCTCGCCTTTTTTCAAAAATATCCTCTGAAAGCCGCACAGCCTCCAGCGCGGCAAATCCGCGGATGAGCGGCTCTCCCTGCGCAGATAGAGCTGTACCGTTTCGTGACCGGCCAGCGTGCCGGTATTTTCAACAACACATTCGGCGGAAACGGGCTGCCCCGCCGTTATCCTGTTGGCCGACAGTTTGAAATCGCCGTAGGTGAAATGCGTATAGCTCAGCCCGTACCCGAACGGGTACAGCGGGTCATAACGCGCGAACAGATAAGTACCCGTTTCATCGGGCGCGCGCGGCAGCGTTACCGGCAGGCGTCCCGAGGGATTAACCTGACCGAACAGTATGTGCCCCAGCGCCGCGCCACTGTGACGCGTATGCTCCCAAGCCAATATAAGCGAGTCCATCTTTTTGTGGATATTCGCAAGCGCGTGCGGATACGTTCCGAATACGGCGGCTATGGCCGGCTTGCCCAGCATACTGACGGCCTCCAGCAGCGCCAGCTGCGGCGCCGGCAGATACATGCCGTCCTCGGTGCCCAGACACAACACCACGGCGTCGGAGCGCACGGCCGCTGAAAGAGCGGCCGCGAGCAGCTCGTCGCTGAAGCTGTTATCGGGCGGGCAGCCGGGGGCGTTTTGCAGCCGCAGATGCTCGGGCGCAATCATTTTTATATCGCGGAACATGCCGTTAACCGTAAGCGGCCCGATCACCGCGACAGTCCTTATTAGAGATGACGACAGCGGCAGGACGTTTTTTTGGTTGCGCAAAAGAACCAAACCGGCGGCCGATACATGCCGGATAATTCCGGCGGAGGTATCGTCGTCCAGCGGCTGGACGGAGCTGTTCAGCGCGTGTGCCGCCGTCCGGTTCATTACGTCGTTTAAGTATGGGTCCTCGCCGAAATCGCCGTCTATATCAAAACTGTCCCGCATTGCGGGAGCGGTAAGCGCCATCTCCAGAAGCGAGGCGTCGAAGGTCGCCGCAAGGGCAAGATTATTTATTGTCATTTAATTACTCCTATTTATTTACCGGTCGAGCCGAAGCCGCTCTCGCCGCGCTCCGTGCAGTCAAGCGAATCCGCCTGCGCAAAGGTCACGGACGCCACGGGCATAATCAGTAGCTGGGCGATCCTGTCGCCATCCTCTACATTATACGATATATCGGAGTGATTTACAAGCGCCACATGAATCTGTCCCCTATAGTCGCTGTCAATAACGCCCACTCCATTCGCCATCGTCACGCCGTGCTTTATCCCCAGCCCGCTGCGCCCGAACACCAAACCGACATGCCCGTCGGGAAGCGCGGCCGCTATCCCCGTCGGGATCAGCGCGCGCCCGCGCGCGGGCAACGCCATAACGCCGTCAATACAGGCGCACAAATCATATCCCGCCGAGCCGGCAGTGGCGCGCGCGGGGACTCTCGCGTTTTTATCCAATTTCACAAAGCGTACGGTTTTATTCATATTTTTTCCAGTATCCCTCTGGTATACTCGCCTGGCTCATAACGTCCGCGCCTCATATACCTCTCCGTCACCGCGACGCATTCGATAGCGTTCTCCGTGATGAAAACAAGGCGTATTCCCCATAATCCCAGATTATTAAACTCGCCGACGCGGTCGCCCCAAAACAGCTTTGCGGGGCTGTATATCCCCGTGCGGCACTTATATTCGCGCAGTATGGGCGCACGCGCGCCCTGCTCGTCTATCAGCTCGCTTTTATTGTCACACGCGCACATCCCCTTGGCCGTTTTCATAAAGCATCGCTCGCAGAACGCCAAAGGCACGCGCCCGTAAACCTGCAGCTCCGTGTCAAGCACGTGTGACATCTCCCTGACGGTATTAAGCGGCAGCTCGTGCGACAGCAGCACGGACTTCAGCCCTAAACGCTTATATTCCTTCAGCGTCTGTGAGTTTGTCACGTTAATGCCGCCGTCCGAGCAAACGTCGAAGCCTGACCTCTGCAAAAGATCGAAGTATCCCGCACACGGCGCCGCTATACACTTTATCCCCAGCGAGCTTGCTGCGCCCAGCGCTTTGTGCAGGGCGGACCGCTCGTCGTCGCCGATGCCGCGCGGCATCCACGCGCAAACCGGTATTTTTGCCTCGAAGAAACTTAAAAGCCGTTCTCCGCTCTCCTCAAGCTCCATCAGCGGCACATATACAAGCGCCGGCTTTAATTCCGAGAGCTTCCGCGTCAGCTGCGACATATGGCGCACCCATACCGTTATGACGGGAGCCTCCTGCCGCGGCAGATATTTCGCGCCGGCGTGGAATATCCCGACGGTCCGGCGCGGCGGCTTCGAGCGCAGCTCGGTCAGCTGGTCTAGCGCGGATTTGCGCAGCTCCGCTATCACGTTAAGCGGCACGGTCAGGCCGCCGCCGATATGCGAGCGGGCGCCGGCGCAGTTATAAAACGTGCCGCCCAGCTTGTAAAACTGGGTATTTATCGCGGCTTCCAGGGGCGCCGCTTCCGAGCGTGACGGCCTCGGCCCTTTAACTCGCACAACATTTCCGTCGTTATCCTGAACGGCGACCCTGACGGGCTCGCCCGCCTGTATAAGACAGGAAAACTTCACGTCCACCAGATGCGGCGCCGAAACGCCGCCGTCTATTATTTCCCGCCACTCGCGCGTCTTTTCGGCGGTCCACTCGGGAGAGGCATTTAAGTCAAACACGCAGAACGACTCCGCGCCCATCAGCTCCAAATCCTCCCGCCGCGGTTTCATCGAGTGCGGCTGTAAATTCAAAATCCGCTCGGAGGGCTTTTCGCTGATACCGTACAGCGACAGACATTCGTAACGGCAGTCGCCGCGGCTGCCCGCCGTCATGGCGCAATACTCGGACAGCCCGAAGCACAGCGTGCCTTCGGCCATAACGCCGCACGGCACAGGGGAATTGCGCAGGATATACGCGGTCCTCTCGCGCGAAAGAAACGGCGGGAGCCATATATGCGAAGCGCCCATGGAATACCAGAACTTAGCGGCGCGCACGGTATTCACCCCCGCGAACGGTGAGATATGTACCAGCCCGTCAGGGAATATCTGCTTAAACATACGAAAAAGGCCCGCGTCGCGTAAAACCGCTCCGTCAAGCCCCGCCGCGCACAGCTCCGCGATACACGGAGCAAGAGCACTCAGCTCTTTGTCCGTGGGGCGGGAATCTATGAAAAGGAGTGATCTAACGCCGCGCGGCAGACAGTACGCAATAGCTTCACGCGCGAAAACGGCGCCCTCGTTTCTCGGCAAGGGAAAACAGACGGCGTCGGCGCCGCTTTGATGCGCCGCCGCGATACCCGCCATGTTTCCGGCTGACGAAAGCAGAAAGCGGCTCATTTTTCCTTTTTCAGCTTATTAAGCTCGCGGCGGGTGTCCGCGAGTTCGTTCTTTGTGCGCGCGACCTCTTCTATGTAATCCTTCAGTTGCTTGCGCAGGCTTTCTGCGGTCTCCTCGGCGCGGATAAGACGGTCCGCGATATTTGTCGCGGCGAGAATCATCGACGCCTGACTTGACAGCGCGGGCGAGGCTTCGTGTATGGAGCGTATCTCGCCGTCAACCAGGTTCGCCACCCTCTGCACATGCGCCTCCGGCTCGCCGGATATGAGTGAAAAATCGTGTCCCGCAATATTGACGGTAATCTTTTGCTTTACGCCGTTCACATCCTAACCTCCAATATTTTAAGATTGCATTTGTTTGCGCCTGGAAATGTTTATCGTTCCGTCCTGCATTTCGTTGACCCATTCAAGGCTTTTGCCCGTACCGTAAGCAACGCACGACACCGCCTCGTCCGCGACATGCGTTTCGATACCGGTTTTTGACTCTATCAGCTTGTCAAATCCCCATACAAGGCTGCCGCCGCCTGTCATTATTATGCCGTTTGTGGAAATATCCGCCACAAGCTCCGGCGGCGTACGCTCCAAAACGCCGTGGATACACTCGATGATTCGGGTTGAAACCTCTTCAAACGCCTCGATCATCTCATTGCTTGTAACCTCGAACACCTTGGGCAGCCCTGTCATAAGACAGCGGCCCTTGATCTCGACCACCTTGTCCTCGACGCGCGGGTACACGCAGCCGATACTGATCTTCAGTTCCTCGGCGGTACGCTCGCCGACAAGAACATTGTGCTTGCGGCGCAGATACTTGATTATCGACTCGTCAAACTGGTCCCCGGCAATTTTAATCGACTGGGATTCAACAATGCCGGACAGCGAGATAACGGCCACGTCCGTCGTGCCGCCGCCCACATCCACTATCATATGTCCCACGGGCTTGGTTATGTCAATACCCGCGCCGATAGCCGCCGCGACAGGCTCTTCTATAAGATAAACGCGTCGCGCTCCGGCCTGCGTTCCCGCGTCGATAACGGCGCGCTCCTCGACCTCCGTAATGCCCGAAGGCACACAAATAACGAGCCGCGGCTTGAACATGCTGAAGCCGATGACCTTCCTGAGAAATTCCTTTATCATCCGCTCCGTCATATCATAGTCCGAGATAACGCCCTCGCGCAGCGGACGCATGGCGACGATGTTCCCGGGTGTGCGCCCGAGCATTTTCTGCGCGTCCGTTCCGACCTTAAGCAGCTTTCCCGAGTTTTTTTCAACGGCGACAACCGACGGTTCGCGCAGAACGATACCTTTTCCCTTAACAAAAACCAAAATAGAGGCCGTACCCAAATCCAGCCCTATATCACGAGTAAAAATTGACATGTGTCACCTCATATGCGGATTACGCTAATTATTTCCATAATAACCGAACATATACAAACGCAATACGATTATAACCCATTCCCATATGCAATGCAAGAGTTATTTACAATTTTTCGCCCCTTGCCCTGAACCGCGGCTCGGCAACCCTGTTGGCTATGTACAGTCCGCCGTACGCGGCCCCCGCCGATATGGCAAGCAGCAGTATCAGCGCCGCTATGACGTTCGCGCCGGTGAACGCGATAACGCCGAGAACGCCAAGCATTACAAGCACAGACGGCAGCGATGTGAACATGCCCCACATCGCGTTCATATTCTGCTTTATCGCCTCAGCCTCGTTATCCCATTTCAGCTTGGGGCTGATAATATCGGGAATCATAGACATTGAGGCCGCGGACGCCACGGTCAGAACGGCGGGTACAAACCCCATCACGGCATACGGTATGAGCTGGGGGAGCATCACGCAGACACACGCCAGTATCACGGCCGCGCCGACGGAAGCGATCACCGCCGCGCTGACCACCTTTGCCGTAACCTGCACCTTCGGCGCGGCGGGCATGGACTGAAAAAGCCACATAGAGCGCCCGTCGCGCGAAAACGCCGTGCTGGCGGCGGGGTTGATCAGTCCCGACGCCGCGCCGACCAGCGTCATTAAGGCCAGCAAAAAAGAGGGGTTGGCCTCCGCGATCGCCGAGTTTATCTGCGCCTTAAACAGCACCCATTCGGCGCCGAGGGTAATGGGCATAATAAACACTATAAGCCCGAAGAATATGCCCGAGAAAGAGTTCAGGGCATATATGGGCGTGCGCAGAATCTGCATAAAATCCGCGCGCGCCAGCGCGAAAACCGGGCTCGCGGCGCGAATGTCATTTCTGCGCGCCCGGCCGGCTTTTCTCTTTTTAGGCGGGGTTTCCAGTATCGCCAAAACTCCGGCGTAATAAAACTTTCCCGCGAGATAGACGGCCAGCGCCAGCGACGCCAGTGAAACGGCAAAAAACAGGAGAAGCGAAACGGCCGCGTTATCGGCAAACGTCAGCCCCAGCGAGAGCCACATCGCGGGCGGGAACACAGACGTCATCATCCTCAGAATGGGTTCGGCGTCGTTGAACATATTTGCGAGCATAGCGGTGTCGCCCTCGGCGGCGCGCCCTGCCGCGGTCGAGAATATCATGCCTCCGGCAGTGGCGGCAAGCACCAGCGCGACCGTAAAGACCGTCATTATCAGCTCGCGGTTCCGAAATCTCGACGCGAGCTTTGACAGCGGCAGCGCCAGCAGCGCGGACAGCGCCAGCGGTATGACCGGCACAAACGGCAGCGTAAGCACGGCTACCGCCCAAAACCCCACGCCGGCGCCGGCCTCAACGGAGTACAGCACATACGCGGGCAGCATGATAAACGCCGATATAGCCAGCTCGACCAGATATACGACACCGAACTTGGAGAAGAATACGGCCTCGGGCTTCAGCGGCATGGGCGCGTACCACTCAACATCTTTGGCGTTGAACACCGCGGCGTTAAGCTGAAACGTCCCGAAAAACAGCGACATTATCATCGCCAGCAGCACCGTCGCGGCGATAACAAGGCTTCCCAGCCCCAAATCAACGGCGCTGGTAATAATTGCGCGGTACACTAAGCCGTACATAAAAAGCGTCGCGCAAACGCCGTATACGGCGGCAATTATAATAAATATGGTCATGTTGAACTTCTTTTTGTCGTGCTTGCGGTAATATCTCATCGCGGAAAGCCCGAGCCGCATTTTCACTTGCAGCCAAAAGAGCAGCAGGCATTGCTTTACAAGCGTCACAGTTCCTCGCCCCCGTCCTTCTCGGTCAGCTCGAAGAACAGCTTCTCAAGCGTTTCGTCCCCCTTACCTGAGCGCAGCTCGTCCATTGTACCCACCGCCGCCAGCCGTCCGCCGTTAATAATACCTATCCTGTCGCACAGCCGCTCGGCGACCTCCAGCACATGCGTGGAGAAAAACACGGTGTTGCCCGCGTCGCAATGCGCGCGCATCTGCTCTTTCAGCCTAAGCGCGGACTTCGGGTCAAGGCCGACCATCGGCTCGTCAAGAATCCACAGCGGCGGGTTGTGCAGCAGCGCGCCGACAAGCAGTAGCTTTTGCTTCATGCCGCGGCTATACGAGCGTATCAGGCTGCCCGCCGCATCGCCAAGCTCAAACATATCGAGGTATTTATTCATTCGCGCCGCACGGTCAAGCGCCGACACGCCGTACACGTCGCCGATGAAATTGAGATACTCAAACCCCGAAAGCCGCTCGAACATCTCGTGCTGGTCCGGCACATAGCCGATCTTCGCCTTGCACTCCTCAGGGCTTTCGGCGAGGTTGACGCCGTCGATAAAAACCGTACCCTCGGTGGGCTGCAAAATGCCCGTCATCATCTTAATGGTGGTCGATTTTCCGGCGCCGTTGGGGCCGAGGAACCCGAATATCTCGCCGCGCCTGACATGCAGATCAAGATTATCCACAGCCCTAACGCCGCCGCGCGCGTATGTTTTTGTGACGTTGTTCAGTGTAATCATTTATTTACACCTCATTAAACAGCGCGTAATACGCTTTGTAGCACATGAACAGATCGACCTTTGCTATTACCTCGAACGGCGCGTGCATACTCAAAACAGGGATGCCCACATCCACAACCTCTATGTTGCGTCTGGCGATAAACATGGCTATGGTGCCGCCGCCGCCCTGATCGACCTTGCCCAGCTCGCCCACCTGCCACTTGACCTTCGCCTTGTCGAGAAGCCTGCGCGTGCGGGCCATGGTTTCGCATGACGCGTCGGACGAGCCGGCCTTGCCCGCGCGTCCCGTATACTTGAACACTCCCAGCCCATAGCCGATTTTCGCGTTGTTGCGCTTGTCGTGAACGTCGGGATAGTTGGGGTCATAAGCGTTGCACACGTCGCCCGATAGGCAGAGGCTTTTGGCGTAGCAATGATTCAGCTCAACGCCCTGCGTCCGGCAAAGATCGCCGATGAACGTGTCAAAGTGGCTGGAAATCATCCCCGAAACGCCCTCGGAGCCGATCTCCTCCTTATCTGTCAGCACACAGACGGCGGTATTCTGCGGCTGTTCCGTTTCGAGTATCGCCTGAAGCCCGGCGAACGAACAGCAGCGGTCGTCATGTCCATACGCGCCGATCATCGAGCGGTCAAATCCGACGTCGCGCGCGTTCAGCGCCGGTACAAGCGACAGCTCCGCCGTGCGGAAATCCTCCTCAATGATACCGTATTTCTCATACAGCCACGACATAACGGCGAGCTTTACCCTGTCGTCCCCCTCTTCGGGATCGGGCTTTATGCCCAGCAGCGCGTTCATGCTCTCTCCGGTAAACCCCTCGCCGATCGTCTTTTTATAAGCGTCTGCGGACAGATGCGGCAGCAAATCGCTTATCACCAGCACGGGGTCATACGGGTCGGCGCCCACCTGAATGTCAACGACCGTGCCGTCGCGCTTCGCCGCGACGCCGCGCAGCTCAAGCGGCATCGCCAGCCATTGGTACTTCTTAACGCCGCCGTAGTAATGCGTTTTGAAAAACGCCTGACCGTCCTCCTCATACAGCGGGTTGGGCTTCAAGTCAAGCCTCGGCGAATCGCAGTGCGACGCCACTATCCTCAGCCCGTCGGCGAGCGAATTCTTCCCTATGACGGCAAGGATGATGTTTTTGTTGTTGTCCTCGGTGTAAAGCTTGTCGCCCGCTTTTATGGCCATGCCGGTTTGATAGGGCCTGAAGCCCCATTGCTCAGCCATACCGCGCGAGTTCTCAACGCACTCGCGTTCCGTTTTGCTGGAATCAATAAAG
Organism: Oscillospiraceae bacterium; assembly: GCA_009777255.1. Taxonomy (GTDB): domain Bacteria; phylum Bacillota; class Clostridia; order Oscillospirales; family UBA929; genus WRMG01. Next base: position 13,573 of record WRMG01000027.1, read on the forward strand.
TCCTTGTACGACGACGAGAGGTTTTCAATCGCGTCGCCGTCGCTCTCCTCCAGCACGTCAAAAGCGCTTTTCTGGGTGTTGAACAGTCTTTTGCAGCGTTCGCCGCGGTCTTCTTTTCTCATGTCATTATCTCCTTATATATTTTATCGGCTTGCGAATACAAACTTGAGAGATCCCCGTCGTTACATATAACAAATCTTGCTTCACGGCTAAATTCGCGGCTGTTCAGCCTCGCCTCCGCGTATTCGCGGGATACGCCGTCGCGCGCGGTTATCCTGTCAATAAGCCTCTCGCGGCCGGCGGTTATAAATATAACGCCGTCGCATAAATCGGCAATCCCGCTTTCAAAAAGGGCGATGGCCTCGATAACGGCCGCTCCGGCGCTTCTGTCCCGCAGCCCGTCAAGCCTGCCTTTAAGCGCTTCCGTCACGAACGGATGCGTTATGCCCTCCAGATCGCGCATGGCCTGCCGGTCGGAGAAAACCTGCCTGCCCAGCTCCTTTGTGTCCAGAGTGCCGAACCGGAGCCTGACGGCGTTTCGCATGGATATATTGCTTTTCAGCAGCTCATGATACAGCCGATCGGCGTTTATAACCTCGGCGCCCTTTAAGCCTAAGTATTCCAGCAAGCAGGTCTTGCCCGCGCCGCTGGGCCCCGTCACGCCTATTATTTTCATGTCGTATGCTCCTGTTCCGCGCGGCGCAGACGGTCCCTCACGGCGTCGAACGCCTCTCCGTCGGGACAGACGGCGACGATCCTGTCCGCGTCCGTTTTGTCCGCCTCCCTGAGCGCCGCGTAAAGCCCGCGCGCCAATGTTTCAGGCTGTGATAACTGTCCGTATATTATAGCGTTACTATACAAATGCGCCTGCTCTTCGGGGCATATCACAACAATCCCGCGTTCGTCACGGATTGGCGCCGACACCGCCGCAAGCGGCTTTACGGGCGCGTAATGCCGGTACTTCTGCCCCGGTGAGCGCGGCTTTTCGCTGTGTGTATCAAGTGTAACGCTTTTGCCCATCACCCGCTCAATGTCGGCCCGCGACACGCCGCCGAGCCTTAATATACATGGCGTGCCGCCCGTCATATCCAGCACGGTGGACTCGACGCCGATCTCACACGGGCCGCCGTCAATGACAGCGGCGATCTTGCCGTCTAAATCGTCCAGCACGTGGCCCGCGAGCGTGGGGCTGGGGAGCCCCGAGCGGTTGCCAGACGGCGCGGCCAGCGGCACTCCCGCCGCTTTGATAAGCTCCAGCATGACGGGATGCCCGGGGAAACGCACGGCGACCGTCGGCAGCCCTGCGGTGACCGCGCTCGGCACACAAGCGGCCGCGCCGAACACCATAGTAAGCGCGCCGGGCCAAAACGCGTCCATCAGCTTAACGGCGTCATCCGGTATATGCGTCACAAGCTCAGGCAGCCGCCGCCTGTCCGATATGTGGACGATGAGGGGGTTGTCCTGCGGGCGCCCCTTCGCGGTAAAAATCTTATTAACGGCGGCGGTATCAAGCGCGTTGGCGGCAAGCCCGTACACCGTTTCGGTCGGCACCGCCACAAGCTCGCCCTGCCTTATCAGCTCCGCCGCTGTTTCAATATCGCCGGGCGTCAGTAAAAGCGTCCTCATTCCCCGTCGGCGGTCAGCTGTTCCGCCTGCGCCGCGCTTGCCAGCGCGTCAATCGTCTCGTCAAGGTCGCCGTCAACGATGGCGTTCAGCTTATACAGCGTGAGGTTTATCCTGTGGTCGGACATGCGCCCCTGCGGGAAGTTATAGGTGCGTATGCGCTCGTTGCGGTCGCCCGTACCGACCTGGCTTTTGCGCTCCTTGGCAAGCGCCTGCTCCTGCTCGACGACCTTTGCCTCCAGCAGCTTCGAGCGCAGTATCTTCATGGCCCTGTCGCGGTTCTTGTGCTGGCTGCGCTCGTCCTGACACTCGACCACCACGCCGGAGGGGACATGGGTTATCCGTATCGCCGATTCGGTTTTATTGACATGCTGGCCGCCCGCGCCGCCGGAACGGAAGGTGTCAACCTTCAAATCGGCGGGGTTTATCTCTATATCGACTTCCTCGGCCTCGGGCAGCACGGCGACGGTGACGGTCGAGGTGTGGATACGCCCCGACGCCTCGGTATCCGGCACGCGCTGAACCCTGTGTACGCCGCTCTCGTATTTAAGCCGCGCGTAGGCTCCGTGGCCCTCTATCATGGCGCTGGCCTCTTTTATGCCGCCCAGCTCCGTCTCGTTCAGGTTCAGTATCTCCAATTTCCAGCGCCTGCGCTCGGCGTACATCGTGTACATACGCAAAAGCGCGCCGGCAAACAGAGCGGCCTCCTCGCCGCCCGCGCCGCCGCGTATCTCCAGTATGACGTTTTTATCGTCGTTCGGGTCTTTGGGCAGAAGCAATATGCGCGCCCCAGCATACAGCTTTTCCAGCTGAGCGCGCGCGTCGGAGAGCTCCTCCCGCGCAAGCTCGCGCATTTCGGGGTCGCGCCCGTCTATCAGCGAGAGCGCCTCCTTCTCCCGCGCAAGGCAGGATTCTATGTCGCGCGCGGCTTGGGCATAGGGCTGAAGCTCCTTTTGCTCCTTCAGCAGCTTTGCGGCCTTCGGCGGGTCGGAATATATCCCGCCGTCCGAAAGCTGTTTTTCCAGTTCGATATAACGCGCCTCGATTTGTTTCAGCTTATCAAGCATAACGACCTCTGATAATTTAAGAATACCCCTATTATACACGCGCGGCGCGGCGATTACAAGGGAAAAAATCTGCCGCCGCGAAATATACCCGCCCCCCGTCGTAGGGCGCGATGTCCTCATCGCGCCGTTTTTCGTAGGGGCGGCCATTGGCCGTCCGTGGTAAAACACCCGCCGGTTGCGACCGGCCACGGGACGCCGAGGGCGGCGTCCCCTACAGGGTGCGTGGCGCGTTTCACGCGGCGCGATGAGGACATCGCGCCGTACAAACACGCCATCACGTTCCATAAAAAAACATTGCATTTATATCACCGGTGTGGTATAATGCAGGGGAATATTATTGTAGGGGCGACCGTCCCCGGTCGCCCGCGTTAAAACACCCGGCCCTGCGGGGCCACCCTCTTTACGAAAGCCGACCCAGTTACAAGTTACAAGTTACAAGTTACAAGTTACAAGTTACAAGTTACAAGTTACAAGAGGGACGTTCTTCTAGTAACTAGTAACTATCAACTAGTAACTCGCCAAAGGCGTTCCCCCCGTATCCCCGCGCAAGGACGCGCGGAACACTGGGAGAGAGCGGCGCGGCAGGGAGCGCGAAGCGCGGGCCGCGCGAACCGCCCGACAGGGCGGCGCGAACGGAACAAGCGCCGCAGGACGCGGCGCGACCACAGCAACTTGTCCAGATGTAGACAGAACGCCCGTTCTATGGTACAATATGTAGCATAGGGAGTTGAGGGCATGACCGTCAGACAACGCGCGTTTATCAAGCACTACACGCAACACGGCATTGCGGCCAAGGCGGCCCGTCAAGCGGGTTACAGCCCGAACGGCGCTAACCGCATGGGCTACTACCTGAAATGGCGCTTGCGTCACCACCTGTACCTCGCACGTTTCAAGCGCCTACCGACCGTTGAGCTGAAACGCGACCTAGCCCGTTACATCACGCCTTACGCCGAGGGTGAGTAACTCCCGCCCGTTGC
>WRMG01000028.1 GCA_009777255.1 Oscillospiraceae bacterium
CGTTTCATATGTAAAATCCTCCCGACGCGGGCGGCAGGTTGCCGCCCCTACAATAATTATTCTCCGCCATTATACCACAACCGTAACGGAAATGCAATGTTTTTTTACGGAACGCGACGGCGTGTTCGTACGGCGCGATGTCCTCATCGCGCCGTGTAAAACGTGCCACGGCGTGTGTAGGGGCGGCAACCTGCCGCCCGTGTGAAATGTCCCCCGCCGTCTGTAGGGGACGACGCCCCCGGCGTCCCGTCGCGTTATATACGGCGTGGGATTTACGGCGCGAAACACGGCGTGCCGAGGGCGTCACGCCCTACGAACGGGCGGGTGGCCCCGCAGGGCCGGGTGTTTTCATTCCAATTTTTCATTCCAAAATATACACAGTCGCCCGTCTGCGCCCGAACGCCCAGCACTCGGCAACAGTGTTGAAATACAGGTCGATAATATTCCCCTTGATAACGCCGCCCGTGTCCTCGCAGGTGGCGATACCATAGACCCAGCGGCCGTTTGCGCCCTCGACATAGACCCTGCTGCCCAGCGGTATGACCTTCGGGTCCACAGCGATCGCGCCGACCCTCGGGATCGTGCCGGTAGCGGTGCGCGCGGCCGGTCGCCCCTCCGCCGAGTACGCGGTGGCGGTTACGTCGAGTATCTGGGTGTATGTATACATGACCCCGTCCACGACAACGGTTCCGGCGCTGCCGTATTCGACGATACGCGCGGTAGGCTCTCTCAGCACCCTCGACCCGATATACTCCTCGCCGACGAGCTGCCCGTTGACATAGTTCAGCTGGTACACCGACTCGGTGACGCCCTCGACGCCCTCCTGAATTACGTTTTCGGTGTCCTTGGGGATCCGTCTGTTTTCGTGCCGCAGCTCCTCGAACGGTATCGCGCTGTTTTCGTGCCGCAGCGTTGTGTCATAGCGCGTCACGGTTATCTCCATCCCGTCATACGAGGGCGTGCTGGCGGCCGGCTCCACGATGTCTGACGGGCGCATTTTCACGCCCGCGCGCTCGAGCATATACGAAACGGACTCGCCGCGCGTCATAAGCCTGATTGTTTTCCCGTCGGCATACACTGTGGCATAGGACATGCGCTCGATAACGATTTCAGCGAAGCCGCCGCCCGCGTTCACCTCGGGCACGGAGACCAGATCGGTATTGTTAATATTAACGCCTGCCTGCACAAGCGCGGTAAACACATTGTTCTCATATGTAGTGTGGATGATTACATTGCCGCCGTCGATGATGATATAGTGGTTGCGCATCGAAAGAAAGTTGATAGCCGTGAACATAAACACAGCCGCTATAAGCGGCCCCGCGACGATCCGCGAGGTTATCAGGCGCTTAAAACGTGCCCACGATTCGTGCAAATCGCGTTTCACAGCTTCACCTCCTTCACATGCGGTTAACATAAAAGCTCTCTCCGATTCTTATGTAATTCCGCACACAGATACCCAAGCAATTATACACTGCTGAGGCCGTTATGTCAATGTTGAAACCCGTCAGGCATTGTGGTATAATAGCCCGAAGAGGAGAGTGAGATTCTATGATACACCCAGCGGCTTATTACCAAGGCGGCAAATTTGTCCAAATCGGCGGCGCGCCTGAAACCGCGCGCAAGCTCACCATGGCGTACAAGATACTAAAGGCGCACAGCTCCGGCGGCGATTTCCGCGTTAAGTTCGACGCGCTGGCGTCGCATGATATAACATACGTGGGCATTATCCAGACCGCGCGCGCGTCCGGGCTTGAACGGTTCCCAGTGCCGTATGTGCTTACCAACTGCCACAACTCGCTGTGCGCCGTGGGCGGCACGATAAACGCCGACGACCACGCGTTCGGGCTGAGCGCGGCGCGGCGCTACGGCGGCGAGTTCGTGCCCGCGCATATGGCGGTCATACACCAATACATGCGCGAGCGCTATGCCGCGTCGGGCAAAATGATTCTCGCCTCCGACAGCCACACGCGCTACGGCCCGTTCGGCACACTGGCGATAGGCGAGGGCGGCCCCGAGATCGTCAAACAGCTGCTGGGGCGCACATACGATCTGGCCCCGCCGCCGGTCTGGGCGGTTCACGTCACGGGCAGGAGGGCGGACGGCGTGGGCGCTCAGGACATCGCGCTGAAGCTGATAGGGGAGGTGTTCCCCAAGGGCCTTGTGAAAAACTGTATACTGGAATTCATCGGCGACGGCATTAAACACCTGGATATGGACACCCGCAGCGGCATCGACGTGATGACCACGGAAACGACATGCCTGTCGTCCGTCTGGCAGACCGATGAGGTTGTCCGCGAGTGGCTGGCGCTGCACGGGCGCGAGGACGGCTATAAGCGGCTCGCGCCGGACGACGGCGCGTATTACGACGGCGTGATAGAGCTTGATCTCTCAAAAATCGAGCCGATGATCGCCCTGCCGTTCCACCCCTCCAACGTGCATACTGTCAGGGAGTTTAAGAAAAACGCCCGCGATATATTGGCGGATATTTCGCTTGCCGGTATCGTTGACGGCGGCAAAGTCCGCGTGCAGCAGGGCATAATCGGCGGATGCGCCGGAGGGCTGTTCGGAAGCATACAAAACGCGGCGGAGATACTCAAAAACGGCGCCGTGGGCAACGGCATTTTCGAGCTTTCCGTCTACCCGTCGTCACAGCCGATGGCGATGGCGCTCACCCGCGACGGGACCGCCGCGCGTCTTATGGCGGCGGGCGTCACGGTACGCACGGCGTTCTGCGGGCCGTGCTTCGGCGCGGGCGACGTGCCGGTGAACAAGGGCCTGTCCATACGCCACGCGACGCGCAACTTCCCCAACAGGGAGGGCAGCAAGCCCGCGAGCGGGCAGGAGGCGTTCGTCGCGCTGATGGACGCGCGCTCCATCGCCGCCACCGCCCGTAACGGCGGGGTGCTGACCGCCGCCGACGAGCTTCCCGATATAAAGGAGATCTCCGCGCCTTACGCGTACGACCATACCCCGTATGAAAAGCGCGTCTATTACGGCTGCGGCAAGCCGGACGCAAGCGCCGGGCTGCGGTTCGGCCCCGGTATCGCCGACTGGCCCGCGCAGATACCGCTGCCGGACGATATAGAGCTGACGGTCGCCGCCGTGCTGCTGGACGAGGTGACGACGACCGACGAGCTTATACCCTCCGGCGAAACGTCCTCATACCGCTCCAACCCGCACCATCTCGCCGAGTTTACGCTCTCGCGCCGCGAGCCCGCGTATGTGGCGCGCGCCAAGGAGATAAAAAAGCAAATAGGCGGCAAGGGCGGCAGTGTTATAGTCGCGCGGAAACCCGGCGACGGCTCCGCGCGCGAACAGGCCGCGTCGTGCCAGCGCGTGCTGGGCGGGCTGGCGAACATCGCCGCCGAATACGCCACGCGCAGATACAGGAGCAACCTGATAAACTGGGGCATCCTGCCGTTTATCTGCGACGATTTCGACGCCATACCGTGGGACGCGGGCGACAAGATCACCGTGAGGGGTATCCGAGAGGCCGTCAAAGCAGGGCGGACGGAGATAGAGGCGCTGCATAACGGCAGCCCGTTCACACTCAAACTGCCGGATCTGACTGAAACCGAACGCGACACGCTTTTGGCGGGCTGCTTGATAAATTACTATAAAGGCGGTAACTGACCGATGCCGGACAGCCTCAAACTCCGCGATTATTTGCGCGTTTTCCGCGTCATGTTCAAAATAGGGCTGTTCACGTTCGGCGGCGGCTATGCCATGCTGCCCCAGATGTCGGCGGAGTTCGCCGAGCGCTGTAAATGGCTGAAGCCCGAGGAGATAACGGACATATTCGCGGTGGCGCAGTCGCTGCCCGGCGTCGTGGCGGTAAACGCGTCGATGCTGACGGGCTACAGGCTGGGCGGCCGCAAATGCGCGTTTGTGGCGGCGCTGGGCTCGACGCTGCCGTCGTTTCTGGCGCTTATTTTCGTAACGCTCGGCTATCAGGCGTTTATAGAGAACCGATATATAGCGGGCGCGATGGCCGGCGTCCGCGCCGCCGTCGCCGGAACGCTGGCGGCGACCGTATTCAAGCTGGGCAAAACCACCCTGAACGACAGGTGGGGCTGGCGCCTGTTCGCGCTGGCGCTGCCGCTTACACTTCTGTCCGTGAATCCGGTGTGGATCATACTCGGCGGTATGGCCGCGGGGCTTGCGCGCCGCGCCGTGACGAAAAGAATCAAATGAGCGTATTATTAGAGCTGTTTATTATTTTCGCCCAGATCGGGTTTCTGACGTTCGGCGGCGGCATGGCCATGTTGCCCGTCATGCAGCGCATCCTCACGGACCGCGGGCTTATGACGCTTCAGGAGACTATCGACATGGTGGCGATCTCGCAGATGACGCCCGGCCCGTTCGCGGTCAACGCCGCCACGTTCGCCGGCATGAAGCTGGCGGGCGTCTGGGGCGCGGCGGCGGCGACGCTGGGCGTGATGACGCCGTCGTTTGTGATAACCGCGCTGGTGTCGCATTACTTCTTCAAGTTCAAGGAGTCGGCGCTGGTAAGCTCCGCCCTGAGCGGCATACGCCCCGTTGTGCCCGCGCTTATTCTGGCCGCCGTATGGGGCATGGGCGCGGCGTCGCTTACGGATGCTTGGACATGGGCTGTCGCGCTTATCTCCTGCGGCCTGGTCATAAAAAAAGTCAATCCCGCGTGGGTGATACTCACGGCGGGATTGCTCGGCGCGTTATTGCTTTCGTAGGGGACGCACACCCGGGCGTCCCGTCTGCGGCTACCTCATAGAATCCACCATGGCGATAAGCTCCTCGTCCGTCAGCGGCTCTTCAGGTCTTAGGGAAAATGTGTAGCCGAAATTATCTTTTACGAAGGATATTTTTATTTGGTGATCTTCTCTGTTTAAGAACGAATAAACCTCCGTTCCGTCCGCCGTTATATACTTGGTAATGTTCTTTTCATCTGTAATCCATTGAAATTCTGTAATATTCAGGGTATCATACTCCCAATCCAATCTGGCGATTATAAAGAGCATCATTGGATATCCATACTTATTGTTATCATTGCTGTAATAAACAAATACATTTCGACCGTCATGCGAGTATTCGGAGTCCGCATAAACTTTAATCATATCAAGATACATCCCCTCCGGTAGAATTTCCGGCAGCATAAACGGCGTGCTGAACTTAGCTTTTGCTTCCTCGGGACTCATCTCAACTGTTTTAACTTGTCTTGATTCTATTTCACCACATTGGCGCGCACTAGCCTCAGCGGACGAAATGAACTCGAACGGGCCTTCTATCTCCTCCGGCACGACGACCTCCTTGGTAAAGAAAACCTCCCTGATATACTCAAACGCGGCCTGCGCGGCTCCGGTGCCGACGGCTCCGGCCAGTAACAGGCACACGCACGCGGCGGCGAGCGCGGGCCTCAGCCGTCCGGCCTTGCGGCGCGGTATATCGACCGCCTCAAGCCTCGCCAAAGCCGCGCATTTCCCCGGGGCGTTAGCCGACGGGTCGGCTTCGTAAAGCATTTTCTCCAGTTTATTCATAGGGCGACACTCCTTTTTCAGTTAATATCACGCGCAGCTTCTTCAGCGCGCGGTGCAGAATAACGCCGGTATTCACTCCCGAACAGCCCAGAATACGGGCTATTTCCTTGTTTTTGAGCCGCGCGAAATACTTCATGGCCAGCGCGCTCTGCTCCCTTTCCGGCAGCTCGGCCACCGCGTCCGCCAGAGCCCTGTCGCGCTCGCTCTCCAGCACCTCCCGCTCGGGGTTTGAATCCGCGCGCGCGTCCTCGGGGAGTTCGGCTGTTTGCGTCTTACGGGTGAAGTCGATGAGGCTGTTCCGCGCTATTGTGAATATCCACACGTCGAAGGGTGCCTTTCCGGCGTCGTAAGCGGGATAGTTTTCGACGACCTTCTCAAAGACGGTTTCAACCAGATCCTCCGCGTCGTGGTGGCTGCCCGCGCGGAAATAGAAGTAGTTATACAGCCGTTTGTAGTACTGCTCATATCTTGCCTCAAGCGATTCCCGAGGCATTATCCGCCGTTCCATGCACACCTCCTCCAACCTTTTCACCCCTCACTGCAAGCCTGCACCTGTTAATACGAACGATCCGCGAAAATATTACATAAAAAATTATAGCCGGGCTTTAAGCGCCCGGCCGTTTATTGTTTATGCGCCCATGATGTTACAACCCGCTTGCCGCGGCCTCGTCCAGCAACACCACCACGTCGTTGTGCAGCTGCAAAACAGACGCCGGTATCTGCGGCGTGACGACGCCCGAAAACATCTGCTTCACCACCGGCGCCTTGCTTTTGCCGGATATAAGCATCAGTATGCGCCGCGCCTGCATAATCGAGCCCATACCCATCGAAAGCGCCCTGCGCGGCACGTCGTCGCGGCACTCAAAGAATCTGGCGTTGGCCGCGATTGTATTCTCGGTCAGCTCGGTGACATGCGTGCGTACACGCAGGCTGTCGCCGGGCTCGTTGAACGCGATATGCCCGTTGTTGCCGATGCCCAGCAGCTGGAGGTCAATTCCGCCGCACAGCCTTATCTTGTTCTCATATTCCTCGCACGCTTTCTGCGGGTCCGACGCGCCGCCGTTCGGCAGGTTGACGTTCTCGCGCTTCACGTTTATGTGCGCAAAAAACCGGTCCCACATGTAATAATCATAGCTCTGCTCATGCGACTTGCTCATCGGATAGTATTCGTCAAGGTTAAACGCGGTGATCCCCGAAAAATCCACCATGCCGCCCTTGTACATATCCACAAGACATTTGTACATGCCCATCGGCGTGCTGCCGGTAGCGAAGCCCAGCACGCTGTTGGGCTTGCGCCATACCTGCTCGGCGCAGACGTAAGAGCCGAGCCTGCTCATCTCGTCGTAGTTTTTGCAGATTATGCGTTTCATAATACAGCCCCCTAATATTGCAGCCCGAAAATCACCATCTTCTCGGCGGGCGACCCGCAGCATACGCATGTGTCGGCGATTTTCTCCTGCTCAAACGGTACGCAGCGCGCGCGCATGGACGTCTTTTCGTTTATCTCCTGTTCACATCCGGCGTTTCCGCACCACATCGCGCGCGCAAACCCGATCTTTTTCTCCAGCTTTGCTTTCATCTCGTCAAGCCCCGTCGCGTCGAACGTCCGCGCCGCCAGATTCTTGCGTGCGCGCTCCAGAAGCTCGTCGTGAACCATATCCAAGAGCCTCGCTATCTCCTTCTCCAGCCCGTTCAGCGCGACGTGCAGCTTCTCGCCCGTGTCGCGGCGCACTATAACGCACATCTTCTCCGCGAGGTCGCGCGGCCCGATCTCCAGCCTGAGCGCCACGCCCTTCATCTCATACTCGGCGAATTTCCAGCCCGGGCTCTGGTCGGACATGTCCATGCTGGCGCGTATGCCGGCCGTCAGCAAACGTGTTTTTATATCCTTCGCGGCGTCTAAAACGCCCTCCTTGTGCATGGAGATCGGCACGATCACCAGCTGCGTCGGCGCGATGCGCGGGGGAAGTATCAGCCCCGAGTCGTCGCCGTGGACCATTATAATGCCGCCGATCAGCCGCGTCGAAACGCCCCACGACGTCTGGAACGGGTGCTTCTGAGTGTTATCCTTGTCTGTAAATTCTATGTCAAACGCCTTGGCGAATATGTCGCCGAAATAATGCGAGGTGCCGGCCTGAAGCCCGCGCCCGTCGTGCATCATGCACTCGACGGCGTATGTCACGGCCGCGCCCGGAAACGTTTCGTTTTTCGTCTTGGGCCCCTTGATGACGGGCATCGCCAAATATTTTTCGCACAGCTCCGCGTAAGTTTCCAGTATCGCCACGGTCTCCTCAATCGCCTCGTCGGCGGTCGCGTGTACGGTATGCCCCTCCTGCCACAAAAACTCCCTGTGCCTGAGGAACGGGCGTGTGGTCTTCTCCCAGCGCACCACGCTGCACCACTGGTTATACAGCTTAGGCAGGTCGCGCCACGAATGCACCGTGTTGTGGTAATGCTCACAAAACAGCGTTTCGCTGGTCGGACGTATGCAAAGGCGCTCGCTCAGCTCCTCGGCGCCGCCGTGCGTCACCCACGCCACCTCCGGCGCAAAGCCCTCGATAAGCTCCTTTTCCTTCTGCAAAAGCGACTCGGGGATCAGCAGCGGCATATACACATTCTCATGTCCCGTCTGCTTGAACATGCCGTCCAGCACCTTCTGGATATTCTCCCAGACGGCATAGGCATAGGGGCGCAGTATAACGCACCCCTTAACTCCCGAATAATCTATAAGCCCCGCTTTCTTGACCACATCGGTATACCATTGCGCGAAATCCTTATCACGCGAGGTTATCTGTTCAACGCGTTTCTGCGAGCCGGTCATAGGCTATAATCCTCCATAGTCAATGATGGGCTTTCGTTATACCTAATTCTATCTCTTTCGCCCTATTGTGTCAATTCAGAAAAAAAACCCAATATTTAGAAATAGTTTGTACACATTGCACAATAAAATGTATATCCACATAAATTACCGTAGGGCGCGGTATCCTCATCGCGCCGTCATTATCAGGGAGAGATTATTTTGAACGTGAATTTTTATATACGCCCCGGCGTGAACGAGCGCGTCGAGGCTCAGGTTGAGCTGGTCCCCGACGCGCGCTCCGCCGTATACGGCGTTGTCAGAACAGAGGACGGACTGCCCGTGTCCGGCGCGCTTGTTCTGCTGTTTGAAACGGGCCGCGGCCCGGAGGAGGCGGCGCCTTCATCCCAGATGTTCACCGATGAAAACGGGCGTTTCGCGTTCGGCCCGCTCGCCGCCGGAACGCTGTACATGCTGAGCGTTTACAAAAACGCGGTGAAGCTCCGCGAGCTGGAGCTTATAACGGGGGACGCGTAAAGGGCGCGGTGCCGTCACCGCGCCCTCTTTGTGAATGTTGATTTATGCCAGCAGGCAGTATTTTACGATCTCGCACAGCTGCTCGGCGTTGCCGCCCGCTTTGGCGCGTATGAACAGCGCTTCAAGCAGCTGCGACGCGCTGGCGAGGTCAAGCTCGTCAACCATTGAGCGCATCTTATCAGACTCATTGATTGACACGCGGAATACCGTCGGATGCGCTTCGGCGGTGATCGCCGGCGGGATGCTCTCACTCTCGCTCTCCGCGGGCTTTTCAGGCTGCTTCCTGACCTTCTTTTCGGGCTTCGGCGCCAGCTTCTTGTAGCCGTATTCCGACAGGAAGTTTTTAACGGCCTTTTCCGTACACGCTTCCTTTTCGTCGATAGCGCCGGTGAAGTAAAACGGCGAGATGTCCAGCGTTTCCGCGAACGCGAGAATAATTCTGCCGGAGGCGCTGCCGGTATGGATAGCCCGGTATATGGTGTTGCGGTTCTGTGTGGTACGGCCTATGATGGCGGCCTTTATGTCTTTGGGCGCGGCTGTAAACTCCTCTTTGATCCTCGCTTTGGTTTTCTCCGCGTCCTTGCTTACGTTTGACTGCTTGATCTGCTTAATTGTATCAAGACTTAACATGATACTCCTCCTTTTGTAACTATTTGCATTACACTATATCAAAGCGTAACACAGAAGTCAACAAAAATTATATAAAAATTTTACATATTTTTTGTATCGTTTTTCAGACACCTACGCGCCGCCCTGCGATTCGGTCAGCCGTTTATACAGCCCCTCCTGATTTATAAGCTCTTCATGCGTGCCCCTCTGCACTATCTCGCCCTCCTCCAGCACCAGTATCAAATCCGCCAGCCGTATCGTGGAAAGCCTGTGCGCGATGGCTACAATAGTACACCGTTTGGCCAGCTCGTTTATCGCCGCCTGTATCTCCCTTTCGGTTTCGGTGTCCACCGACGCCGTGGCCTCGTCGAGAATAATAATAGGGGAGCGCCGCAGAATCGCCCTTGCTATGGCGACCCGCTGCTTCTGCCCGCCGGAAAGCCGCAGCCCGCGCTCGCCGACCTGCGTCCGGTATCCGTCCGGCATCCCCAGTATGCTCTCGTGTATCCGCGCCGCTTTCGCGGCCTCGACTATCGCCTCCATCGGCGCGTCGTACATGGAATACGCGATATTTTCGGCGATCGTGCCGTTGAACAGATATGTGTCCTGAAGCACCGGCGCGATATTTCTCCTCAGCGATTCAAGCGTGACTGTCTTTATATCGGCGCCGTCAATATGGACCGTGCCCGCCGTCGGATCGTAGAAACGGCTGATAAGCTGCGTAAGCGTGGTCTTTCCGACGCCCGTCGGCCCCACCAGCGCCACCATCCGCCCCGCCTCGCACGAGAAGCTGACGTTTTTAAGCACCGGCACCTCGTTCGCGTAATGGAACTCCACATCCCTGAACTCTATCGAACCCTTAACGCCGCCTATGTCCCTCGCGTCCGGCGCGTCTTTAATATCCTGCTCGATGTCCAGCATCTGCATGACGCGCTCCGCGCCCGCGTAGGCGTGCTGCATATCCTCCAGCAGCCGCGCCAGCCCCGATATGGGCGTATAGAACAGCGCGAGATACAACAGGAACGCCACGATGTCCGGTACGGTGAGCGTCCCCCTGTACGCGAAAACACCGCCCACGCCCACGACGATAACCGTGCCGGCGGCCGACATGAACTCAACGGCTGGATGGAAAAATCCCGATAGCTTCAGCGCGTAAAGAATCGCGCCGGTATACTCCCTCGCGCGGGAGGCGATGTTAACGCTCTCGCTGCCCTCGCGCCCGAAGGACTGTATCTCGCGTATGCCCGAGAAGTTATCCTGCAGCTTCGCGTTTACCCCGGCGATCGCGCTCTGCGCCTTCTGGAAATTGGGGCGCACCTTTTTGGAGAACCATATGCCGCCCGCGATGATAAACGGCACCGGTACGCACGTATACAGCGCAAGCTCGGGATTTATATTCATTAATATAATGATAACGCCGGCGACGGTCACGAAATTCGTTATCGTTTCGGGTATTATATGCGCGTATAAAACCTCCAGCGTGGACGAGTCGTTTATAACGCGGCTCATCAGCTCGCCGGTCTGCCTGTCATGGTAGAAGCTCATGGAAAGGCTTTGAAGCCTGTTATAGACCTTGACGCGCAAATCCTCGACCAGATTCCACGCCGCCTTGTGCGCCAGGTAGTTCGACAGGAACCTGAACAGTACGCGCAGCAGATAAAGCCCCGTAAGTATAACCGTCAGCACACCTATCTGCCGCAAGTCGGAGAAGCCGTCCTGCGCCATGCGCGTCATCTCGGACAGCACCCTCGGCGCGGCGAGGTTAACCAGAGTCAGGGCAAACGTTGACAGGATAGCGATTGTGTAAAGGCCCCTGTATTTCAGCGCGGCGCGGGCCAGCCGCCATAGCAGTTTCACATATAACACTTCCTCTTTATTTACTGTTAGAAATTATAGCACAGTTTTTTATATTAAAGCAAACTTTTCCGTCGATTCGTCATAAAGCACGAAATCCGGCGCGTTGTCCTCAAAGTTATTTGTAACAACACACGAATATATGACCGCGGCAAGAAATAAATAGCTTTTTCGCGTCCGGTATGTTAGGATAAACGTTGAATGCAATTATTTCACAATAGGAGGTTTTTATATGCAAAAGGTGCTATTGACAGAAACCGTACTCCGCGACGCACACCAATCCCTTCTCGCAACGCGCATGACACTGGACGAAATGCTCCCTGTCCTGCCGCTGATGGACAAGGTCGGCTTCCACTCGGTAGAGTGCTGGGGCGGAGCGACGTTCGACTCCTGCATACGCTTTTTGAACGAGGACCCTTGGGAGAGGCTTCGGGTGATCAAGAAAAACATGCCGAATACCAAGCTGCAAATGCTCTTCAGGGGGCAGAACATGCTCGGCTACCGCCACTACGCGGACGATGTGCTTGACTACTTTGTGCAAAAATCCGTTGCCAACGGAATCGACATCATCAGGATTTTTGACGCCCTTAATGACATACGCAACCTCAAGCGCTCGATTGCCGCCGCGAAAAAAGAAAAAGGCGCGCATGCCCAGGTCGCCATCTCCTACACAACCGGCGAGATTTTTACCGACGAGTATTTTGTCAGCTACTGCAAACAGATAGAGGCCGAAGGCGCCGACTCCATCTGCATAAAGGATATGGCCGCCCTGCTCACGCCTTACAAAACGGCCAGCCTTGTTAAAGCCATTAAAGAGGCCGTTAAGCTCCCCGTTCAGATCCACACGCATTACACCTCGGGGCTCGCCTCAATGTGCCTGCTGAAGGGTATTGAGAGCGGCGCCGAAATGATTGACACGTCGATGTCGCCGCTGGCCGGCGGCACCTCCCACGCCCCGACCGAATCAATGGTCGCCGCCCTTCAGGGCACCGGCTACGATACGGGGCTTGACCTGATCCTTCTGAACGAGGTCAGAGATTACTTCATGCTTCTCCGCAAGAAATACCTTGAAAGCGGACTTATTGATCAGTCAATTCTGGCTGCCGACGCAAACGCACTTATATATCAGGTGCCGGGCGGAATGCTCTCAAATCTGCTCTCCCAGCTAAAAGAGGCCGGCAAAGCCGATCAGTTTGTCGATGTCCTCAAAGAGGTTCCGAGGGTGCGCGAGGAGTCGGGGTATCCGCCGCTCGTCACGCCGACCTCACAGATTGTGGGCTCACAGGCCGCGTTCAACATTATCAACGGCGAGCGGTACAAAACCGTGACCAAAGAGTTCAGGGCCATGGTCAAGGGCGAGTACGGCAAAACGCCCGCCCCCATAAGCGATGAATTCCGCAAAAAGATCATCGGCGATGAAGAACCCGTCACCTGCCGTCCCGCGGATTTGCTGCAGCCCGAGTTTGACAAGCTCAAACAGGAATGCTCCGATATGGCAAAGAGCGACGAGGATGTCCTCACATACGCCATGTTTCCGCAGATCGCGGGTAAATTCTTTACGGCGCGCGCCGAAAAAGAACAGAATAAAGTCAAATATTCCATTGTAAAGGTGGGCTGACCATGTTTCTGATTACTGTCCCCGAATCTCTCAGCACATCGCTTATCGGTATGCTTGTTGTGTTTGCCGCGCTTGTCTCCCTTATGGCTATAATAAAGCTGATCTCGGCGGCCGCCATAGCGATAGACAAAGGAAAGCACACCGAGCTGCTGCCCTCCTCCGCCGCGCCTGCCCCCGTTTCCGCGCCGCGGGCCGGAATGGTTCCGGCGAAAGGCTCGCAGGGAGAGATCAATCTCTATGACACCGACGAAAAATCCGCCGCGATGGTTATGGCGATCATCGCCGACGAGCTTAAAGCCCCGCTGAACGAGCTGCGCTTTATCTCTATCCGTACAAAATAGGAGGAATAACGAATATGAAATATGATGTTACATTAAACGGCAAGGTCTACGAGGTCGAGGTCGAACGCGGCGAAGCGATTCTGGTCAATGTCTCCGAAGCGGCGCAGCCCGCTCCCGCGGCGGCGCCCGTTGCAGCCGCTCCCGCTCCCGTTGCTGCCGCGCCGGCGCCCGCGCCTGCGGCTGCCGCGCTCAGCGGCGAGGCTATCAGCTCTCCGATGCCCGGAACAATCCTCAAAGTGAACGTGGCCGCCGGCGACGCCGTTAAAAAGGGTCAGGTGCTGCTTATACTAGAGGCCATGAAGATGGAGAACGAGATTGTGGCTCCCCGTGACGGCACGATCGCCGGGATCGCCGTCGCCAAAGGCTCCAAGGTCGATACGGGCGCCCCGCTGCTTTCGCTGGCATAAGGGGGAGACATAGATGAACATTGGAAACGTATTAAGCAGCCTTTGGGAAGAGTCGGGCTTCGCCAACCTGTTCGTCCACTGGGAAAACGCCGTCATGATCCTCATCGCCTGCGCGCTGCTCTATCTGGCGATCGTCAGACAGTTCGAGCCGCTGCTCCTGCTGTGCATATCCTTCGGTATGCTGATAGCCAACCTCCCTTTGGGCGGGCTTATGAACATGGAGTTCTATCAGGCGACTAATATAAGCTATTCCCAAATACTCAAAGAGGGCGGATTGCTGGACATCCTGTATCTGGGCGTCAAGCTCGGGGTGTATCCCTGCCTGATTTTCCTTGGCATAGGGGCGATGACGGATTTCGGCCCCATGCTCTCCCGCCCGTCGTCGATGCTTCTGGGCGCGGCGGCGCAGCTCGGCGTGTATTGCGCGTTTATACTTGCCGTCGTGTTCGGGTTTACCGGACAGGAAGCCGCCTCTATCGGCATTATCGGCGGCGCGGACGGCCCGACGGCGCTGTACCTGACCTCTAAGCTGGCGCCCCATCTGCTGGGGGCCATAGCCGTGGCGGCGTATTCGTACATGGCGCTGATACCGCTTATCCAGCCTCCCATAATGCGCCTGTTCACCACTAAAAAAGAGCGCGAAACAAAAATGGAACAGCTCCGCCCGGTGTCGAAAACCGAGAAGGTACTGTTCCCCATCGCCGTCACGCTCTTTACGGTTCTGCTGCTCCCGTCGGTCGCGCCCCTTGTGGGCATGCTCATGCTGGGCAATCTCATGCGCGAGTCCGGCGTGGTCGAGCGCCTCAGCGACGTGGCGCAGAACGCACTGATAAACATTGTCACGATATTCCTCGGTGTCACGGTGGGCGCGACGGCCATCGGCTACGTCCCCGGCGCCGACGGCGGCAATATCGGCTTTTTAAGCCCCAGCACGTTAAAGATCATCTTCCTCGGGCTGTCCGCCTTCATGCTGTCAACGGTCGGCGGCACACTGTTCGGAAAGCTGATGTACTGGGCCACCGGCGGAAAAATCAACCCGCTCATCGGCTCGGCCGGCGTTTCGGCGGTCCCGATGGCGGCGCGCGTGTCGCAGGTCGAGGGCCAAAAGGCCAACCCCTCCAATTTCCTGCTGATGCACGCCATGGGCCCGAACGTCGCGGGCGTTATCGGCTCGGCGATCGCCGCGGGTTTCCTGCTGGCGGTATTCGGATAGGGCAGGGCGCCCTGCCGGGCAGAAAGCCCCCTGCGGCGGACGCGCAATGCGCGCCCCTACAATTGATACAAAACGCGGCGGGCTGTTACAGCCCGCCGC
>WRMG01000029.1 GCA_009777255.1 Oscillospiraceae bacterium
CATACTGCTGGCGCTCGGGGTGTCGAAGCTGTTCGACAGCTTTATCAAGCGCGCGATCAAGCGCGGAAAAACGTCCGGCAGGCTCAGGTTCAAGCTGCTCAACCTGAACTTTATCCTGCATGTTTACGCCGAACCGGAACAGGCGGACGTTGACGACTCGCGTACGCTGTCGCCCAAGGAGGCGGTGTATCTCGCCGCCGCCATGTCGCTTGACGGCGTTTCGGTCGGCTTCGGGACGGGGCTCTCCGGCGCGGGAATAATACCCGTGGCGGGAATGAGCCTGCTGCTGGGTTATCTGGCGGTGGTGTCCGGCGCGTCGCTGGGGCGGCGCGTCGCCGAAAAAATTACGCCCGACCTCTCATGGCTGAGCGGCGCGCTGCTGATAATTTTGGCCGTCCTGCGCTTGACTTAACATCAAAACTGGAGTATAATCTCAATTAACAATGAACAATTAACAATTAACAATTGGGAACGTAGGGCGCGGCATCCTTGACGCGCCGTCACCCGAAACACACAACAGAGCCGTAGGGCGCGATGTCCTCATCGCGCCGCCGCCCCAAAACGCACAACGGGGCCATAGGGCGCGATGTCCTCATCGCGCCGCCACCCAAAACGCACAACGCACAACGTAGGGCGCGGCATCCTTGACGCGCCGCCACCCCAAACACACAACGAACAACGTAGGGCGCGATGTCCTCATCGCGCCGCCGCCCTCATCGCGCCGTCACCTAAAACTGTCTGAACGGGGGATTGCAATGGCATACAAAAGGGTTTTGCTGAAGCTCAGCGGCGAGGCGCTGTCCGGCAGCGGAGAGAGCCTTGACTTCGGGTTTATGAGAGAGGTCTGCGGCGTTATCAAACGCTGTGTTGACGGCGGCGCCCAGGTCGGGATTGTGGTCGGCGGCGGCAACTTCTGGCGCGGGCCGCGCAACGGCGCGGTCATGCAGCGCTCGCGCGCCGACAAGATGGGTATGCTGGCGACGGTGATGAACGCGCTGGCGCTCGCCGACGTGTTCGAGGCTTTGGGCGTCGAGGCGCGGATACAGTCAGCCGCCGACGCCGGCCGCTTCGCCGAGCCGTTCGACAGGGAGAAGGCCCTGCGGCACTTTGCAAAAGGGCGCGTCGTCATCTTCGTCACCGGCACGGGCAACCCTTATTTCTCGACCGACACGGGCGCGGTGCTGAAGGCCGCCGAAATCGGCGCCGAGGTGATACTGCTGGCGAAGAACATCGACGGCGTGTACAGCGGCGACCCGCGCAAGGACCCCGGCGCCGTCAGATACACCGAGCTGACATACGACGAGGTGCTGGCGAAGAAGCTGGCGGTGGTGGACCTGACCGCCACGTCGCTGGCGCTGGAGAGCCGCATCCCGCTGTACGTGTTCGCGCTGAGCGACCCCGAGAATATCCACCGCGCCGTAACAGGCGAACACATCGGAACACTGGTGAAGTGACGGCAACGCGGCTTATTTCAGGCGGGGAGGGAAGGCGGAAATGTTTGATAAGATTGAGTATTGGCTGGGCTTGTGCGATGAGGACTTTATAACGGCGAAATGGCTGCTGCGCGGGGAACGGTGGCTGTACACGGCTTACTTCTGCAACCAGATTGCGGAAAAAGCGCTGAAAGCGGCAGTTGCAAATGTCACCGATGAGGTGCCGCCTAAAACACACGATTTGTACAAGCTGGCGAAATATAGCCGTATTACAGAGGATTTAACCGATGCCCACCGCGTTTTTTTGAATAAAATCGCGCGTTATCAAATAGAAGCGCGCTACCCCGAGTATAAAAACCAAAGCGCGGCTTTGCTTGACGCGGAAAAATGCGGGCAAATGCTGAATGAAACGGAGGACTTCCTGTGCTGGATAAAGCAAAGGTTAGAGAGATAGCGGGTAATTATTCTGAAGAGGTGCGAAAAATATTCAATCCCACAAAAATAATCCTTTTTGGCTCGTGCATAAACGGCACTCCGCACGAATGGAGCGATATTGACGTCGCCGTGCTTGTCAGGGATTACAAAGGGGATTGGCTCGACACCCACGCCAGACTGTTTGGGCTGAAATGGGAAGACAGATTTATCGACATCGAACCGCATTTACTGGACGAAACTAACGACCCGAGCGGATTTGTAGAGCATGTTATCAAGACCGGCGAGGTTATTTATCAGTCGGCCTGAAAAGGTGAAATAATTATATAAGGAGCTGGTACCAATGAAAGGCGAATACAACGAGTACGAGAGCAAGATGAAGAAAACCGTCGAGGTGCTGGACCACGACTTCTCCACCCTGCGCGCCGGCCGCGCCAACGCCGCCGTGCTGGAGCGCATACAGGTGGACTACTACGGCTCGCCGACGCCGATCGCGCAGATAGCGTCCGTCTCCGTGCCGGAGCCGCGCGTGCTGACGATCCAGCCGTGGGACATCAGCGCTCTGAAGCTGATCGACAGGGCCATCCAGTCCTCCGACCTGGGCATCAACCCGCAGAACGACGGCAAGGTCATACGCCTTGTGTTCCCGCAGCTTACCGAGGAGCGCCGCCGCGAGCTGGTCAGGCAGGTGCATAAGTTCGGCGAGGACTCCAAGGTGTCGATCAGAAACATCCGCCGCGACGCCATCGAGAGGTTCAAGGCGCAGAAGAAAAAGAGCGAGATAACCGAGGACGACCTGAAGATAATCGAAAAGGACTTTCAGGAGCTAACCGACAAATATTGCAAGGAAATCGACGCGCACGCCGCGAAAAAAGAGAAAGAGCTGATGGAGCTATAAACAGTATTAGTATCCCGCGCCACACCGCCATCATTATGGACGGCAACGGGCGCTGGGCGGAAAAACGCGGGCTGCCGCGCGCCGTCGGGCACACCCGCGGCGCAGAGGTATTCCGTAAAATCGCCACGGCCTGCAAGGATCTGGGCGTGGAGTATCTCACCGTCTATGCCTTCTCCACCGAGAACAACCGCCGCCCCGAGGACGAGGTGTCGGCGATCCTGGGGCTTTTGCGCAAGTATCTGCTCGAGAGCATCGAGAAGATGGAGCGCGACGGCATACGGCTGAAATTCCTCGGGAATCTGGACATACTGCCGCCGGATTACCGGAAGCTTGTGCGCGAAACCGACGAAATATCAAAGCGCGTTTGCGGTATGCAGGCCAACGTCTGCTTCAACTACGGCGGCCGCGACGAGCTTGTGCGCGCGGTAAAGCGTCTGGGCGGCGCAGAGCCGACCGAACAGGCGCTGTCGGACTGCCTCGACACCGCCGGTATCCCCGACCCCGACCTTATCATCCGCCCGGGCGGTGAAAAGCGGCTGTCGAACTTCCTGCTGTGGCAGGCGGCCTACGCCGAGCTGATATTCACCGACACGCTCTGGCCCGACTTCACCAAAGAGGAGCTTGTCGCGGCCTTCGAGGTGTTCTCGGCGCGAAAACGCAGATACGGGGGTGTTGACCGTTGAAAACGCGCGTTATTGTCGCGCTTCTGCTGCTGCCGCTGCTGTTTATCGTCCTGTACTTCACCCCGCCGTGGGTGCTGCCGCTCACGCTGTCGCTGATGTCGATGCTGGCGGTGCACGAGCTGCTGGGCATCACCGATTTCGTGCGCAAGCGCCGTATAATGGTATACGCGCTGGCGTTTACCGGCGCCGTGCCCATTTTTGAATACTTCGACCCCCCGGGCGAGCTTATGCTGCTTGGGACGTTTGTGTTTGTCGTCCTGCTGTTCGCCGAGGGGCTGTTCGACCATAAAAACATCACGTTCGAGATCGTCGGCGGCACGTTTACGGCAAGCCTCATCATCCCGTCGTTCTTCAGCTCCGCCATGCGGATAATGGAGATGGAGAACGGGAAATTCATCGTGCTGTTCGCCGTCATCATACCGGTAATGACCGATATTTTCGCCATGCTCACCGGAATGCTGTTCGGCAAGACAAGGCTGCTCCCCGAGATAAGCCCGAAAAAAACCGTCGAGGGCTGCGTCGGCGGCATTATTTTCGCGGTGATCTTCTCGCTTGTCTACGGCCTTATCCTGCGCTTTGCGTTCGGCTTTTATGTGGATTACTTAGTGATACTGCTGCTGGCAGTCGTCGGCTCGATAGCCGGCCAGCTCGGCGACCTCGCGTTTTCGTATATCAAGCGCGGCTTCAAGGTTAAAGACTTCGGCGCGATATTTCCCGGGCACGGCGGCGTTCTGGACAGATTTGACAGCCTGCTCTTCGTCGCGCCGCTGGCGGAGGTCACGCTCACGGTTTTCGCCGTCATATGGAAGTGACGGGCGTTTCGGTCCTCGGCAGCACCGGCTCCATAGGCGCCCAGACGCTGGACGTCTGCGAACGGCTCGGCATAAAAATAACGGCTCTGGCGGCCGGTAAAAACACGGCGCTGCTGGAGCGTCAGGCGCGGAGATACAAGCCCGCGCTTATTTCCGTCGCGGACGAAGCCGCGGCGTCGGATCTGCGCGTCCGCCTCGGCGACACGCCCGCCCGCGTCGTATGCGGCGAGCATGGTCTTATCGAGTGCGCGGCGGCCGACGGCGCTTCGCATACCGTGACCGCCGTGGTGGGCATAAAGGGCCTGAGGCCGACGCTGGCGGCGATAGACGCCGGCAAAACAATAGCGCTGGCAAACAAGGAGACGCTCGTGTGCGCGGGCCGCGCCGTTATGGAGCGCGCGCGTGAAAAAGGCGTTTCGATACTGCCGGTGGACTCGGAGCATTCCGCCGTTTTCCAATGCCTGCAAGCCGTGCGGGATATGCGCGAGGTCAAAAAGCTGTGGCTGACCGCGTCTGGCGGCGCGCTGTACGGCTATACGCGCGAGCAGCTCGAATCCGTCACGCCCGAAACGGCGCTGAAGCACCCCAACTGGAGCATGGGGGCAAAGGTCACTATAGACAGCGCGACGCTGTTCAACAAAGGGCTGGAGTGCATCGAGGCCTGCCATCTGTTCGGTCTGACGGCCGACCGGCTCGGCGTCGTGATACACCGCCAGAGCATAGTACACTCCATGGTGGAGCTTGCGGACGGCGCGGTGCTGGCGCAGTGCGGCGAACCGGACATGCGCCTGCCCATCCAATACGCGCTGACGTTTCCCGAGAGATTGCCATCGCCTGTGAAGCCGATCGACTTTACAGCCCACTCGGCATGGACATTCGAGCCGCCGCAGGGCTATGAGTGCCTTGACCTGGCGCTGGAGGCGGCAAGGCGCGGCGACGCCGCCTGCTGCGCGGTAAACGCCGCCGGCGAGGTAGCGGTGGAGAGATTCCTGAGCGGAAAAATTGGGTTTATGGACATCCCTCGGCTCATCAGCCGCGCCCTCGCCGCCGCCGAGAGCTATACAGAGCACTTGACTGTCGAAGAAATTCTATCCCTAGACAAAGAGATAAGAACCCGCCTGTAGGGGACGACGCCCTCGGCGTCCCGTCCGTTCCCAAACGTCCCGCCGATGAAAACGCGGGCGACCGGGGACGGTCGCCCCTACGAAAACGCGGGTGGCAAAATAAACATGGGACGCCCGGGTGTGCGTCCCATACGATGGGGCCGTTGTGTATGGCGCGGCATCCCTGACGCGCCGTGTATATGTCACAACAGGCGGGGGATTTAACGCGAAAAACGGCGTGCCGATGGAAACGCGGGCGGCAGGTTGCCGCCCCTACGAACGGCGCGCCAAAATAAACACGGAACGCCCGGGTGTGCGTCCCCTACAGGGAGATATACGCGGCGCTGGTAATCTTTGCTGAGATGTGGTATGATTATTGTTGAGAGCGCGGCGGACGGCGCGCAAATAAAATACGGGAGGGCATTAGAGTGAAATATGTTACATGGGCGGGGCGGGAAATCCCGCTGGCGGCCGAGGCCGATCTGTTTATAGCCGGCGGCGGCTGCGCGGGGACGGGGGCGGCTATCGCAGCCGCGCGCGCGGGCCTGAGGGTTTTTGCGGCGGAGAGGATGTTTGCGCTGGGCGGCACCATGTCCTGCGGGCTTATGAGCAAGATCGCCATATCGGCCTCTAACCACGGGATCGCCGAGGAGCTGATCAAGCGACTGGACGCATGGCAGAAGTCCAACTTCATAGCGTCGCGCCACGAGGTTCCCATCGACCCCGAGCTGGCTAAGCGGATGCTGGACAGAATGGTCATTGAGGAGGCGGGCGCGGAGGTGCGCTTCGGGGCTGTCGTCTGCGACGCCGTCAGGGATTCGCGCGGCATTGAGTATGTGGTTATTGACAGCGTTAACGGCTTTGAGGCTGTAAAGGCAAAATACTTCGCGGACTGCACCGGCGACGGGCAGCTGGGATTTAAGGCGGGGGCTTCTTATGTGCTGGGCAATGACGAGGGGTACGGTTCGTCGCCGACGCTGATGTTCCGCGTCGCCAATGTGGACATTGAAAAGCTGATAACGGAGATGGAGAGCCACCCCGATATTTACGCGCCGGAACGCGAAACCTACCGGAACCATATGATAAGCCCGGGGCAGAACAGAAAGAATATCGCCGATGACAAATACGCGCATTTTGCGGACTTTGTTAAACTGATTAGGCGGAAAACTGAGGAATTTCCCGACTTTTTCACCGAGTGGGAATTGAAGATGATTTTGCAGCGGGGCATCATTTTTATGAACCAGCCGCAGAAAAACCATGTGCTGGTCAACTCGACACGGATACCCTATTTCCGCGGCAATGACAGCGCGGAGCTTTCGGGCGCGATGGTGTCCGGCAGGAGACAGGCGGAGGCGACCTTCCGTTTTATGAAGGCTTTTATTCCGGGGTTTGAAGAGGCGTTTATAATGGATACCGGAAGTATGCTGGGGATACGGGAGTCGAGGCGGATAACGGGCGACTATATCTTTACCGAAGACGATGTGAACGGGCTGGCTAAGTTTGACGACGCGGTGGTCAGTAATTTCGGCGGCATTGAAATCCACTCCGTGGACGGGCAGGGGACCGCGATTACGGAGCTGGGGGGCGGGGACTATTATCAGGTTCCGTACCGGAGCATTATTGCGAAGGATTTGGACAATTTGTTTATAGCCGGACGCTGTTTCAGCGCCAGCCACGGGGCGCTCTCGGCGGCGCGGAACATCGCCTATTGCATGGCGCTGGGGCAGGCCGCGGGCAGCGCCGCCGCGCAGCTTGTACGCGGCGGGAAAAGGAATGTCCGTGAAATCGACATAAAGGCGCTGCAGGGCGAGCTGGGCTCGATCCTGTGAACTGAACGCTAATTATTCAGGCACCGGAATTATATTGACAAAGTATGGTGTGTATAGTATAATGCGGTTGTTGATGGGGATAAACAGCGGAGGGTATATTGCGCGTCCGCTATGCAGAAAATTTATATTATTTGTGCTGAGTGGACTGTAGGGGCGATTTCTAATCGCCCGCGAATTTCAGCCAACGTTTGCGGTATATCGCGGGCGAACGGAGTTCGCCCCTACAAAGTGTGAAAAATTTATATTTTGGGAGACACTCTTTATGACACAAAAACAAGAAGAAGCTCTCAGTAAAATCATTTCGGCATTGCCGGACAATTGCAGGGAGATTTATCGGGACGTTGCAGAATACGCCGTGTCTTTGGGGTATATGCCTTCTTTAAAAGGTAGAAGCGGGAATTATTTGGATTTTACCAAAAGTAGAGTAAAAAGAACGATTCTAAAAATTCAAACAAACCCCAAATTCCCGTATTTTGAAATGAAGTTTTACGCGATTCCCGCATATTCCGCATTTTTTCAAAGAGCGGTTGATGAAAGGCTCTTAACATGGAACAGACTTAAATATGAAGTGCGTTGTTTCGGTTGCGGCAAGTGCGATGGAACAGAGGGGTATAAAGTCACTTTAATTGACGGCAAACAAGGATTTTTATGCGGATTCGGGCTGCTTCCGTTGCCGTCATTTAACGCTGAAAGTGTAACCGAAGTAAAAGAAGCGTTAAGGATACAGGACGCATTTTTTATGAAACAAATTTCCGAGTAGTATAAGCATTTTCTATGTTGCGGCTGCGGCGAGCGTCCATTTTGTCATACGTTAAAGAAAAAAATATATGTCGACTGTGTTTCAGCACAGAGATGGGAAGCGGAATAAAGAAAAAGTAGCCTCATGACGATTCGATACGGTGCGGGAGGTTTTTAGAAATGGTATATTCCTTTTACGCAGGCTGCTATACCGGCGCCGCGGAGGAAAAGGGTGTTCATCTGCTGCTTATGGATACCGACAGCGGGGAGCTGTCTGTCGCGGGGTCTTTTTACGGCGGCGAAAGTCCGTCTTTTTTGTGCCGTAAAGGAAATAACCTTTACGCCACTAATGAGATCGGGGGGCGCGGTAAAATCTCGGCGCTGGGCATCAGGCCGGACGGGGGCTTGGATTATCTCAACTCTGTTCAGGCATACGGCGGGTCGGCCTGTCACGCGGCGGAGATGCGCGGGTTTATCTATGCGGCCAATTACTCCGGAGGCAGCCTGTTCGGCGCGGAGATACTGCCGGACGGCTCTTTGGGGCGGGTCGCGGTGGATATGCGGTATCAAGGCTCCGGCCCTAATCCAAGACGGCAGGAGGCCTCTCATGTCCATTCCGTCAATCCGGCGCCCGGGACGGATTTGCTCATCGCCGCCGATCTCGGGACGGACAGGCTGTACCGCTTCCGTCAGCTGGAGGACGGGGCGCTGGTTCAGATAGCGCCGGATGTTTCAGCGCCGCCGGGAGGTGGGCCGAGGCATCTGGCCTTTCACCCGAACGGGCGGGATGTCTATGTGGTGATGGAGATGGGGGTGAGCGTCGGGCTGTACCGGCTAAAGGGGACGGAGCTTGAGCCGGCGGGGGTATATCCGCTTCTGAGCGGGGAGTTTACCGCCGCGGACACCGCCGCCGCCGTTTATATTACGGCCGGAGGGGAGCGCCTTTACGCGTCGGTGCGCGGACAGAATTTGATCTCCGCGTTCAGGATCGGCGGGGACGGCGCGCTCAGCCTTATCGGCTCGTATCCCGCGCACGGGGACTGCCCGCGCAGCTTCTGCTTTTCGCCGGGAGAAGAATTTATTCTTATAGCAAATCAAAATTCAGGCAATGTGGCGGTTTGCCCTGTTGATCCGGTAACGGGCGGGCTGGGCGGACTGCTCGGCTCGGCGTCGCTGCCGGGAGTATCCTGTATTATTTCTTGACGGAGGGATTGAAATGAAATTCAGCGCGTATGACGACATAGTGCATATCACAGGCAAGTGGGAGGGTGAGAGGCTGCCCGACGGCAGGCCGAAGGTATCCGACGATATTCTCAGGCGGCTGCGGGATCTGACGCTTGAGGAGGCGCACGGCCCTTTGTGGAACGCCGGATACCTCTACCAGTTTGAGGGGCGGTTCCGCACGACGCATCCGGGTGTTAAGCTGGTCGGGCGCGCCGTTACGGCCACAATGGTTCCCAAGCGACCTGATTTGGATGACATATTGATGGACTACGGCTTGAAGGAGGAGGGCCGCAGGGGGACCATGAATCAATGGGTGATCGACGGGCTGGTCGAGGACGACGTGGCCGTTGTGGACATGTTTGATAAAATCTATGAGGGGACGTTCATCGGCGGCAACCTGACGACAGCGATCGCGTCGCGGACGAAACGGGGCGGCGCCGTTATTTGGGGCGGCGTGCGCGACTTGGAGCAGATGGTTAAGATACCCGGGATACAGACGTATTACCGCAGCACCGACCCTATGTGGATCAAGGATGTGACGCTTACCGGGCTGAATACCCCCTGCCGGATCGGCAACGCCATATGCCTGCCCGGCGACGTGGTATTCGGGACTATGACGGGCGTGCTGTTTATCCCGCCGCATATGGCCGAGAGCTGTGTGGTGCGGGCGGAAAAATCCCATATACGGGACGTGTTCGGGTTTATACGGCTGGAGGAGGGCGTATACTCGACCGCGCAGATAGACACACCGTGGACGGTTCCCATGATGGAGGACTTTATTGATTGGTTTAACTCCTCGCCGGAGGCCGGTAAGTACCGGCATCTGGAGTGGGAGAGCGACATGGAGGAGGCACGGGAGCGCGCGAAGGCCGGTTATCAGAGGCCTTCGGTGCGCCCGTAGCGGAGGGTGTTTGCGGTATGAACGGAAAGGTTGTTTTAATATCCGACGCGGCGTCGGCTTCCGGTTTGGCGTTGGCCCGGGCGTATGCCGGGGTGGGGGCGAAGCTGGCGCTGAACTGCGCGGGCGGGGAAGCTCCAGATATTGCAGGCGCGGCGGTTTACCGCGCCGATCTGACCAAAGGCGCGGAGGCCGAGGCGCTCGCGGAGAGTGTCGTCAACACGTTTGGCAGGCTTGACGCCGTTATCCATAACCACAACGCCGTTGACCATTTGTCGATTGAGCGGGCCGATGACGGGCAGGTGAGGGCCGCGCTGCAATATAACGCGAAAAGCGCGTTTTTGCTGACGCGGGCTTGCGGCGACTATATGCGGAAGCGGGGCGGCGGGGCGATTGTTTACGTCAGCTCGATCCACGGCGAAAAGCCCACAGGCTCGGCGTTCGCGTATTCCGCGGCTAAGGCCGCCGTCGCCATGCTCGCTAAGGAGACGGCGATTGATTTTGGCGCTTACGGCGTGCGGGCGAATGTAATCGCCGTCGGTCCCGTGGCCGGGCATGACGGCGTGTTTAAGAGCGGGCTTTCGGGGCTGTATGACCATATGGAGCAGAAAATCCCCGGTAAGCGGCCCGTCACCTGGGAGGAGGCGGCGAAGCTGGCGCTCTTTCTGACGGGAGGGGACTGTCCGGCGCTGAACGGCGAATGTATTAAGCTGGACGGCGGGTTCCTGCTGTTTTACGGGCACAGGTACAATTACGAGGAGTGGCGGGATTTGTCGCAGGAGAAAAAAGAGTCGAGGGGAGGGCTGTGGTAGATATGGATTTGAGAGGAAAAACCGCGGTCGTCACCGGTTCGGCCACCGGCGTAGGGCAGGGGATAGCCGTGAGCCTTGCCGGATACGGCGCCAATGTCGTCGTCACCCATAACAGGGCTCCCGCCTCACGGACCATGGAGATGATAGCGGAGGTGAACGGCAGGGCTGTCGATATACCGCTGAACGTCACCTCGTCCGAGGCTGTGGACAAGCTCTTCGCTTCGGCCGCGGAACACTTCGGGGGAGTGGATATTCTGGTGAACAACGCGGCCGTTCAGTATAACAAATGGCTGCTGGAATACACGGAGGAGCAATATGACACAATCATGGACGTGAATCTGATGGGCTATTTCCGCTGTATCCGCGCCGCGATCCCTTACCTGAAAAAATCCGCGCACGGCAGAGTTATCAATGTTTCGTCGATCCACGCGAAACGGCCCAGCGGGTTTGATCCGGTTTACTCCATGACGAAATCCGCCATACAAATGCTGACCTATGAGGCCGCGATAGAGCTGGCGGCCTATGGGATAACGGTCAACGCGCTTACGCTGGGGGCCGTACGAATTGAGTCGAAATCGGGCGCGCCCGTGTTCAAGCCCGGGAAGCGGGAGTTTCGCAAGCGGGAAATGCCCTACGGTAATTTTTTATCGGGACGCTGGGGCGTGCCGCCCGACGCGGGGTATATAACCGCGTTTCTGGCGTCGGAGGAAAGCCGGTATATTACCGGTTCGTCCATCCGTTCAGACGGCGGTATAATGTTAATTACAGTTTAGGAGGAGAAATGAAAATGACACAGGATTATACTGAAACCCTCGGGTATGTCAATACCTGTTCCAGCCCGTCGGAGCTGCGTATCACCGACATACGGGTGGCGGACGTCGTCGGGCTGCCGTTCCATTGCACGCTTGTCAAGGTCTATACAAATCAGGGCTTGACAGGTTACGGGGAAGTGCGCGACGGCGCGTCGCGGGATTACATTCTGGCTTTGAAAAGCCGCGTTTTGGGCGAGAACCCATGTAATATTGATAAGATTTTCCGCCGCGTCAAGCAGTTCGGCGGACACGCGCGGCAGGGCGGCGGGGTCTGCGGGCTGGAGATTGCCCTGTGGGATCTGGCGGGGAAGGCCTACGGCGTGCCGGTCTATCAGATGCTTGGCGGCAAATTCCGCGACGCCGTGAGATGCTACTGCGACACGGATGTTGAGGGCAAGCACTCCGGCAAGGATATGGGCAGGGCGCTGAAGGAGCGGATGGACAGGGGCTTTACCATGCTGAAAATGGACCTTGGAATCGGGATCCTGAGAGATGAGCCGGGCACGCTGTCGGCGCCGCTGGGGTTTGTAGAGGGGATGAGGGGCCATCACAAGTCCAAGCCGGCTAAGGAGCTTACGCTGGAGGACAGGGCCGCGTGGCATCGCGCCTATGACGTCTTTAATATCGCGCATCCCTTTACCGGCATACAGGTGACGGAAAAGGGGCTGGATGTTTTGGAGCGGTATGTCGCCGATGTGCGCGGCGTAATCGGCTTCGATGTGCCGCTGGCGATTGACCATTTCGGGCATATCGGGCTGGGCTCGTGTATTCAGCTGGCCAGACGGATAGAAAAATACAATATATCATGGCTGGAGGATATGATCCCGTGGCAGCTGACGGAGCAGTATGTCAGGCTTCAGCAGGCCACGACCATACCCGTATGCACCGGCGAGGATATTTATCTGAAGGAGAACTTCCGGCCGCTGCTGGAATCCGGCGGCGTTTCGGTCATACATCCCGATCTGCTTACCTCGGGCGGTATTCTGGAGAATAAAAAGATCGGCGATATGGCGCAGGAGTACGGCGTGGCGATGGCGGTTCACATGGCGGAAAGCCCGATTGCCTGTATGGCGGCAGTACACAGCGTTGCCGCGACTGAGAACTTTTTGGCGCTGGAATTCCATTCCTGCGATGTGCCATGGTGGGACGACGTTGTCACCGGGCTGCCTAAGCCTCTGGTGAAGGACGGGTATATCACTGTTCCCGATAAGCCCGGACTGGGGATCGACAGTATAGTGGACGAAGTGATCGCCGGGCATCTGCATCCCGATTATCCCGATATGTGGGCGGAGACGGAGCGGTGGAACAACAATACGGCAAGCGACCGGCTTTGGAGCTGAGCGCCGCGTTTACGGCAGAGCTACAGGCTTCTCAGCTGTGCTGATTTTCGGCGGAACAGAACACCGGAATCCGAGGCGGTTCGCAGGTTACGGAGCGCGTCAGGCCGCCCTGAAATGCTTCGCCCGTCCAGTAATCGCGCCATTTGCCGGCGGGGAAATATACCTCCCGTTCGGTCATGCCCTCGTACAGCGCCGGCGCGACCATTAGATTGCGGCCGAGCATAAACTGGTCGTTGACGGCATAGGCGCGGCTGTCCGTGTGGGCGTCGAAGAAAATCGGGGCCATCAGCGGCCGTCCGGTTTGAGAGCAAAACGCTGCTTCCTTCAGCAGGTAGGGGAGCAGCTTTTGGCGTTCCGAGGTATAATGGCGGCAGGCATCCAAAACGCCGGGGTCGTTGTATCTGGCGGCTATGTTCCACGGGCTGCGGTCGTTTACCATGTCGTCCGACGCCATCACCTCGGTAAACTGGCCGCCCAGGGGCTCGGAGTGCCATTGCATGACCGGCGAGAAGCAGGCCAGCGCAAATGCCCGCAGATACAGCTCCTTTGACGGCAGCTCGCCGGCGAACCCCGCGATGTCGAAGCCCCAAAACGGGATGCCGGACAGCCCGGCGTTCAAGCCGGCCGCCAAAACATGGCGCAGCTCCTCCCATGTTGAGCGCTGGTCGCCCGCCCAGTGCAAGGGCGCTGTTTGGCTACCGGTAAAACCGGCGCGCGAAAACAGTACGCGGTCATCGCCTGTGAACCGCGCGTATGCCCGTGTGTACGCGAGCGCGTAGCCGTTCTGCATATCGGCGCCCGTGGAGCCGTCGTGGAAGAGCGGTTTGTCGTCGTACAGAAATTCGCCGCCGTCGGTTTTGAAGCCGTCAAAGCCCATGTCGAGCAGATACTGTCTTTTTCCGAACCACCAATCGCAGGCGGCGGGATTTGTGAAGTCGGGGAGCATCGAGCCGCCGAACCAGCGCCCTTTGGGGATCGTGTAGGGGGTGCCGTCGGGGTTTCGCGCCACATAGCCCTTTTCTATGGCATGGGCGCAGTCTTTGTCATGCTCGGGGCAGACATGTCCCTCGTCCAGTTTTTTCAGTACGGGTATCTGCCATAACAGGCATTTTATCCCTTTTTCATGCAGGCCGCGTATCATATCTGACGGATTTGGAAAGCGTTTGGAATCGAAGCGGTAAAAGGTGGCTTCGTCGCTCCACGCCTCGATTACGACCACAGACGGTTTCATGCCGTGTTCTATGGCTTTGGCGACCTGTTGCTCGACCAGCTCCCGCGTGTTCCAGCGGTGCGCCGACATCCACGGTCCGAAAGCCCAGTCCGGCGGCAGCTTAGGGCGTCCGGTCAGGCGGGTGAAGTAGTCCACAATCTCCGCGGGGGCGCCGCGGAGGATATGCGCGTCCGCGCCGCCGGGCAGCTCGGCGCGGAACGAAGAGCCGTCCGCGCCACGTTTTGTTGAGATGCCGATGACCCGTTTTGTGTCTATGTACACGCCGAAGCCCGCGTCGGTCAGGCAGAAGGGGACGGGCAGATAGGTATTCGAGCCCTGTTCGGTAAACTTCTCGTAGACCTGAATTTTTCGGTCCAGCCC
This sequence comes from Oscillospiraceae bacterium, assembly GCA_009777255.1. Taxonomy (GTDB): domain Bacteria; phylum Bacillota; class Clostridia; order Oscillospirales; family UBA929; genus WRMG01. Next base: position 14,606 of record WRMG01000029.1, read on the forward strand.
GATTTGGTTCAGCGCGTCGAAGCGCTCGCCGAAGCCGTAGACCGCGTTAAACTGTCCGGTGAAGGACAGCTCGGCGCCGAGCGTCAGGTTTGAAAGCCCGCATATTTTTTCGGCGGCGGCGGCATCGGAGTGCTGTAAATTTATAAATAACCGGCTCATAACTTAATCCCTTTGCTCGGCAAGCTGAACAAACGCTTCAAAGTACCGCCGGCCCAGCTCCATTGTCGCCTCTCTGCTGAAATGGATGGTGTCGTCGTTTACTTTTGCCTGCGCGTTGGAAGTCAGCCCGTCGGTTTCCACAAACGCGGCGGGGGATACGT
>WRMG01000030.1 GCA_009777255.1 Oscillospiraceae bacterium
GCTCTTGGGTACAAAGGGAAGAGTACGGAACCTCTCCAGCATCCTGTCGTTCATAAGCGGCGTCAGGCGTGAAACGTCCACAGCGTGTATACGGTCATGAATTGATTTTTTCATAAAAATAACCCCTCTCGCATCATATCAGAAAAAACGCTGAAAATCAACATAAAAAGGTTAACGCCATGAATCCGCTAAACATCTTTTTTCCACCCAAATGTATCCTGTGCGGCGCGTTGCTGCCGGTAAAGGGCGGCGCCGCCGTGCCGTGCGAAGCATGCCTTAGACAGCTGCCGCTGCTGAAAGAACCCCTTATAAACGCGGCGCCCAGCATTATCTGTCTTGCGCCGCTTAGATACACCGAACGTGTGCGCTCGGGCATACACGGGCTGAAATTCCACAGGCGCGTTATAAGCGCGAGATATTTCGCGCGGCTCATGGCCGAGTGCCTGAAAAGATACGGGCTCAGCGGGTTCGACGCCGTGACATGGGTGCCCGTCAGCTTTGCGCGGAGACGCGGGCGCGGCTATGACCAGTCGGAGCTTTTGGCTAGGGAGATTGCGCGGCTGACCGGCACGAAAGCCCGCGGGCTTATACTAAAAGTGAGGAACACACGCCCCAACAGCCGTCTGAAAACCGAAGAGGAACGCCGCTTAAACGTTTCCGGCGCGTTCAGGCTCGCGCCGTTCGCCAAAAGCCGTGGCAAGCTGCTGCTGATTGACGACGTCGTCACGACGGGCAGCACCATAGCCGAGTGCGCGGGACTCTTAACCGCCGGCGGCGCAGGGGAAATTGTAGTGCTGGCCGCCGCGTCAGCCTTTAGAAACGGGGGTTAACATGAAAATAACCGACATATTGAATACCAAGCGTCCGGCGTTGTCTTTCGAGATATTCCCGCCCAAGCGGAGCGCGGACACCGAAAGCGCGCTGGCAGCGGCCGCCGAACTGGCCGGTCTGCGCCCCGATTTCATCAGCGTCACATGCGGCGCGGGCGGCGGCGGGAACACCAATACATCCCTTGTCGCCGGACACGTCCAAAAATCCGTAACCGCGCTCGCTCACTTAACATGCGTATCGTCGTCGCGCGGACAGGTAAAAACCGCCGCGGGTGAACTGAAAACACTGGGCGTTGAAAATATTCTGGCGCTGCGCGGCGACATTCCCGAGGGCGGCGTATTATCCAGCGACTACCGTTACGCCGCCGATCTTGCGCGCGAGCTGAAAACATTCGGGTTCTGCGTCGGCGGCGCGTGTTACCCCGAGGGCCACCCCGAGGCCGAAACGCGGGAGGCGGACATAGACCACATAAAGCTGAAGGTGGAAAGCGGCTGCGAGTTTTTGATAACACAGCTTTTCTTTGACAACAATATACTGTATAATTTTCTGTATCTGCTGCAGTCAAAGGGTGTCGGCGCGCCCGTTATAGCGGGCGTCATGCCCATTACCAACGCGAAGCAGATAAAAAAGATGACCACCATGTGCGGCGCGGCGCTCACGCCTAAGCACAAAGCCATAATCGACAAATTCGGGCATAACCCTCCGGCCCTGCGTCAGGCGGGCATAGCCTACGCCACGGAGCAGATCGTAGACCTGATCGCTAACGGCGTGAGAGGCATACACCTGTACACTATGAACCGCCCCGATATAGCGAGAGATATATTCAGCAACATATCGGAGATGTTCCCAATATAAAACGAGGTGAAGGCATGTCAAATAAAAACATATTCAACAACCGCGTATTCTTCGACGGCGCGATGGGCACCATGCTCATGTCGCGCGGGCTTGAGGGCGCGCCGGAGTTTTACAACCTTACCCACCCGCATGTCTTAAAGGAGATACACGCGGAATACGCCGCGGCGGGCTGCGACGTCGTTACCGCGAACACCTTTGGCGCGAACCGCGTAAAGCTGCCCGGCGCCGATATTCCCGCCATTGTAAAAAACGGCGTGGAGCTGGCAAAAACGGCGGGAAAGCTCGTAGCGCTGGACATAGGCCCCGCCGGAGGCCTGATAAAGCCGCTGGGGAACCTTGATTTCGAGGATGTTTACACGGCGTTCGCCGAGCAAGTAAAAGCGGGGAAAGACGCGGATATTATAGCCATAGAAACCATGACCGACCTGTACGAGCTGAAAGCGGCGGTGCTGGCGGCGAAAGAGAACAGTGACCTTCCGGTAGTAGCCTCCGTCACGCTGGATAAAAACGGAAAGTTGTTAACGGGCGCGGATATACCGTGCGTTATCGCTCTGTTGGAGGGCTTGCGCGTTGACGCGCTGGGGCTTAACTGCTCGCTGGCGCCGAGCCAGGTGACACGATTCGTCAGGGAGTTCCTGAAATACGCGTCGGTGCCTGTTACAGTCAGCCCGAACGCGGGACTGCCGCTGCCCGACGGCTCGTATGACAATGTGCCGCCGGAGCGTTACGCCGCCGACATGCGCGTGCTGGCGCAAATGGGCGTGAGGATTATGGGCGGTTGCTGCGGGACGTCGCCCGCGCATATAAGCGCGGTGATCGAAGCGGTTAAAGACATGCCGCTTATTCCGGTGACAAAAAAGACGCATACAATCGCGGCGTCGGGGCAGCGGAGCGTCATATGGGGCAAAAGACCCGTAATCATCGGCGAGCGCCTGAATCCCACAGGCAAGCCGAAGCTGAAAGCCGCGCTGAAAAGCGGCGACATGGACTATATCCAAAACGAGGCGCTGGAACAGGACGCCGCCGACATACTGGATATAAACGCCGGATTGCCGGAGATAAACGAGCCGGAGGTCATGGTAAATATAATCAAGGCCGTCCAGAGCATAACATCCAAGCCGCTGCAAATAGACAGCGCCGACCCCGTAACGGTGGAGAGAGCGCTGAGGGCTTATAACGGCAAAGCTATGATAAACTCCGTCGGAGGCACGCGTGAGAGCATGGAGAGCATCTTCCCGCTGGCGGCAAAATACGGCGGCGTCCTTATCGCTCTGCCGCTGGACGAAAACGGCATCCCCGGGACCGCGGCGGGACGGCTGGAGATAGCCGGGCGCATCGTCGAAGCCGCGAAGAAATACGGGATAGAGCCCAAGGATATAGTCGTTGACGGGCTGGCCATGGCTATCGGACCGGATCCGAACGCCGCCGCGGTAACGCTGGAAACGGTCAAGGGCCTGAACGCGCTGGGTCTGAAAACATTGCTGGGCATATCAAATGTTTCATACGGTATGCCAAACCGCGAGGCGCTGAACGCCGCCTTTTACACCATGGCGCTGAACAACGGGCTTTCGTGCGCCATTATAAATCCCTGCGCGCAAAGCATAATGGACGCGCACGAGGCATATTGCGTCCTCTCCGGCGCAGGGCCGGAGAAAGAGCGTGACAGCAAAAACGCGGACACCACATATCAGGCGGTATTACATGGGCTGACCGGCGCGGTTGACGCCCTGCTCGCCGCCGACAACCGCGAGCCTCTGGAGATAATCAACTCTGAAATAATCCCCGCGCTGAACGCGGTGGGCGCCGGATATGAGAGCGGCAGGCTGTTTCTGCCGCAGCTTATAAAGAGCGCGGAAACGGCACAGGCGGCGTTTGCCGCGCTGAAAGGCCGAATGGGCGGTAAACGCGCGGCGGCAAAGGGCAGAATCGTGATTGCGACTGTCAAGGGCGACATACACGACATCGGCAAAAATCTGTCCGGGGTTTTAATAAAAAACTACGGCTATGAGGTCATAGACCTCGGCAAAGACGTCGCGCCGGAGGAGATCGTCGCGGCGGCCGAAAAATATAACGCGCCTTTCGTGGGGCTGAGCGCTCTGATGACGACGACGGTAAGGTCGATGGAAACGACCATAAAGGCGCTGAAAAACAACGGGTACGGCGGAAAAATTCTGGTAAGCGGCGCGGTCATGAATGCCGAATACGCGGAAATAATCGGCGCGGATATGTATGTGAAGGACGCGCTGGCCGCCGTCGCGTATATGGGCAAAATGTAAGGCCGGGCTTCCATGCCCGACCGTTTTTCTTTAGCGTCCTTAAAACGCGTCTTTGATACCCTCGCAGAAATCACAGACCGCGCTTACCTTTCTGCCCATCGGGGATCTCATCATGCGGCGCCTGTCAACGGGTACGACCGACATCGTTATCATAGCTCCGGCGATCACACCCATGCCTACGCCCTTAAAAAAACCGTTCATATATCCTCAGCTCGACTTTCATATCTTTTTAGGATTATACCCGTCAATATTATGCGTAGTTTTTACTTTTCAATTCATCAAGCAGCAGCTTCAGCGCGTGTCCGGCGGCAAGCGTGCGCCCGCGCTCGCGCCCATGTCCGACAAACACCTTTTTAACGCTCGTTTCTCCGCCTTTCACCGCCAGCGCTATATATGCGTCGCCTGCGGAAGTTTGGAACTCCGTCATTGCCCGGCAGGGCACCTGCCCTCCTCCGCACCAGCCGGTAACGGAAAGTCCGTAATCCGCGCCGGAACGCGCCAGAATACCCTCCGCCATAGCGGCGGCGGCCGGCCCGCTGACCGCGCCGTGATCTCTGAGCAGAGCCTCCGGCACGCCAAGCAGCTCCGTTTTCGCGCTGTTTGTATAGACCACAACGCCGCCCCAAATTATCCCCGACGCGCCCTCTATATCCGTCAGACGCTTGGCGATAAGGCCGCCGGTACACGATTCGGCCAGCGCCAGCGTCTTTCCGCGTTCGCGCAAACGCCCGCTCACCGCGCTTTCCAGACTGTCCACGTCCACGCCGTAAATAAATTGCGGAAACATTGACAGTAGCTTGTCCACCACGGGGCGCGTCATCTCAAACGCCTCGTCCCGCGTTCCGGCGCGTGCGGTTACGCGCAGATACGCCTCGCCGTCGGTGGCATAGGGCGCGACGGTCGGGTTGACGGCGGACTCCATCATCTCCCGCAGCTCGTTCTCTATCGCCGACTCCCCGATACCGAAAAACCTGACAAACCGCGAAACCAAAACGTCGTCCGAAAGTCCGGCAAGATAAGGCAGCGCGCCCGTTTTCAGCATGGCGGTCAGCTCTTTGGGCGGCCCGGGCAGCATAATCACATGCTTGCCGCCGCTCTCAAACGCGCAGCCCGGCGCCGTGCCGCAGGAGTTGTCGAATACGACGCAGCCCTCCGGCAGCCACGCCTGCTGCTCGTTATTCGGGGTGCATACGCGCCCCAGCTTACTGAAATACTCACGTATCCTGTCAAGCGACGGCCGGTGCGGCTCCAGCCTCAGCCCGAAGCACGCCGCCACCGCGCCCTTTGTCATGTCGTCATAGGTGGGGCCAAGCCCGCCGGTGGTGATAATTATGTCGGCGCGGGTTTTGGCAAGCTCCACGGCGCCGGCCAGCCGCTGTTCGTTATCGCCCACAACGGCGTGGTGGTAGACAAAAATGCCCATCGCCGCCAGCTCGCGCGATATATACTGCGCGTCGGTGTTCGCCGTCGCGCCTAGCAGCAGCTCCGTCCCTACCGCGATTATCTCGGCAATCATATCTGTCCTCCGAATATTATTCCGCGTAAAACATTGTGGATATGCGGGCGTCAGGATAGTTTATAATACTTGAACTGTGTCATTTTTCCGTCATATAGAATTTCCCGTTCCTCAATAAAGCTAAACCCACATTTCTCCACTACCTTTTGCGAGGGTGCGTTGTTAACCTTTGCAATAGCGCATAAATACAAATCTTTTTTCAGGCTGAAAAACCATTTGATCATTTCAGCCGCCGCTTCGGTTGCGTAACCATTACCTTGAAATTCATCCGCGACGGAGAACAGAATTTCAACCTCGCCTTGAATTTTGGGCTGAGGAACAACCCCGATAATACCGATGCATTTCTTTTCATCTTGGGTTTCAATAGCCAAAATCTGAAAAGGCTCTTGTAAATTAGCGCGGCTGTCAATCCAGTTTATCCACTCAAGCCCTGCCTTTTCATCGGCTAAAACCATGTCTGACATATGCTCCGCTATACTTGGCTGTCTGCTGTTATAGGCGGCGGCATAAGCGTCTTTAACGGTAAAAGGTCTTATATTTAACCTTTTCGTTTTCAATGTAACAGTTTCAATCATAATAATTTCACCCAATATAAATTTCATATGGCAGACTGTGCCGCTAAGCGCCGGAAGCCGTCCCCTCCACAGCGTTTTGCACCAGCCCGTCTATGTCCAAATCCTCCTCGGCGCTCAAGCACTGCGCCAATGTCGGGCGCGTTTTGGGGTGCTTCGGCGTAAACAGCGTGCAGCAGTCCTCATACGGCAGCACCGACGTATCAAACGTCCCGATTTTTCTGGCGATCGCAACAACCTCTTCCTTGTCCATGCCGACAAGCGGACGCAGCACGGGCAGCGTACAGACCGCCTGTGTCACGGCCATGGCCTCCATTGTCTGCGATGCGACCTGCCCCAGACTCTCGCCTGTTATCAGCGCTCCGCAGCCGTTGTCCAGCGCGATACGCTCGGCTATGCGCATCATAAAGCGCCGCGTGATGACGGTCATCATATCCTCGGGACAGCATTTGCGGATACGCTCCTGTATCTCTGTAAAGGGGACAATCACCGTCGCCGCGCGTCCCGTGTAAAGCGACATAATATCCGCCAGCTTCAGAACCTTATCTTTTGCCTCGGCGCCCGTATACGGATAGCTGAAGAAATGCACCGGCAGTATCTCAAGCCCGCGCTTCGCCATCATGTAGCCCGCGACCGGCGAGTCTATGCCGCCGGAGAGCAGCAAAACCGCGCGCCCGCCGGTGCCGACCGGCAGCCCGCCCGCGCCCGGCACAGGCGCGGCGTGTACAAACGCCGCCATGTCGCGCACCTCGACAACCACCGTCGTCTGCGGAGCGTGTACGTCAACGCGCAAATGCGAATACGCGTTTAATATAGACTCACCCAGCGCCGCGCATATCTGCGGGGAGTTGAACACAAAGGCCTTGTCCGAACGCTTGGCCTCCACCTTGAACGTCCCGGCGGCGCTCAAGTCATCTCTTAGATACTCGATAGCCGACGCCGTTATCGCCTCCATGTTTTTGGGCGCGACAGCACAGCGGCATACTGCCGCGACGCCGAACACGCGGCGCATAGCCTCAAACGCGGACTCAATATCCGCGTCCTCCGCGGGTTCCGCATATATCGTGGACTGCATTGAATATACGTTGAAATTCCCGAAAGGGGAGATCCGCCGTTTAAGATTGGACATCAGGCGCTGTTCAAAACGCTGGCGGTTCAGCCCTTTCAGCACCAGCTCACCCATTTTCAGCAAAAATACCTCACGCATACGGCGTCTTATACGTCGATGGACAGATTGTCCGTGCCGTTGCGCTCAAACTCGTCGATGTATACTGATATGCGCTCGTTCAACCGTTCGACGTCGTTGAAATCTATCGCTTCCTGCTCCAGATCGCGCCGCGCCAGCTCCTCGGCCAATATCTCAAAGAAAACGGTGTCCTCATAGTCCATGATCGCCTCATGTATGCCGCCCTCGGCAAACGCGCGCGACGGTATAACCTCGCCGCCGGAACGCTCGTACAGCGCGGTCATGCCGTTCTGTGCGCAAAGCCCGAACATGAGTGACTCAATCTCGTCATAATCGGTCAGGCGGTCGTCGCCGCGCATGGAGTTAAGCACCCAGTTTCCTATATATATCATATCCAGCATACGCCTGAATTGTTTTCTCGAAAGTGTAATGTTCAATTTGCCGACCTCCCTATTCGCCGATGATCTTTACCAGCGCGCGCTTATCCCTCATGCCGTCGAATTCGGCGTAGAATATCTGCTCCCACGTTCCGAAATCCAGCTTTCCTTTTGTGATGGCACAGACCGTTTCGCGCCCCATGATTGTGCGCTTCAGATGGGCGTCGGCGTTGTCCTCGTAACCGTTGTGGTCATACTGATCATACGGCTTTTCGGGCGCGAGCTTTTCCAGCCAGCGCTCGTAATCCCTGTGAAGCCCGCTTTCGTTATCGTTTATGAACACGCCGGCGGTAATGTTCATAGCGTTTATCAGCACAAGTCCTTCCTGAACGCCGCTTTCGCGGACGGCCGATTCGACCTGCGGCGTGATGTTGATGAATTCGCGGCGCGACGCGGTATGGAAGTGCAGCACCTTGCGATAGCTTTTCATAAAAATACGCCTCCAACATTCACGTTAACCACCGTGACCATTATAGCACCATAATATCTTGTTGTCAAATATATCGGCCAGCAGATTATATCATATAAGTGCGGTTTTTGTCCTTGACTTTACCCCCGTATCAATAGTACAATATATTCTGTGAGCAATTTAATATGGAGGCTATGATGAAGTACATTTTCGTAACCGGCGGCGTCGTATCGGGACTTGGCAAGGGCATAACCGCGGCGGCATTGGGCTGCCTGCTGAAAGCGCGCGGGCTTAAAGTGACCATGCAGAAATTCGACCCTTATTTCAACGTGAACCCGGGGACTATGAGCCCTTTCCAGCACGGCGAGGTTTTCGTCACCGACGACGGGCACGAGGCGGACCTTGACATCGGGCATTACGAGCGTTTTATCGACGAAAACCTGAACTCCGGCAGCAACGTCACGTCGGGCCGCATTTACTGGGATTTGCTGAACCGCGAGCGCAACGGCGATTTTCTCGGCGACACAATACAGGTCATCCCCCATGTCACCAACGAGATAAAGGAGCGCGTATACCGCGTGGGGCGCGCGGGCGTCGATGTCGTCATCACGGAGATCGGCGGCACCGTAGGCGATATAGAGAGCCAGTCGTTTATCGAGGCGAGCCGCCAGATAGCGGCCGAGGCGGGGCGCGAAAACGTGCTGTATATCCACGTATCGCTTATTGTCGCCGCCAGCGGCGAGCTGAAATCAAAACCCACGCAAAGCTCCGTCAAGGAGCTGCTGAGCATGGGCATACAGCCCGACATTATCGTCTGCCGCACGGAAGAACCGCTAACGCGGGAGCTGCGCCAGAAAATCAGCCTGTTCTGCAACGTGCCCATTGACTGCATCATACAGAATACCACCGCCGGCACGCTTTACGAGGTGCCGCTGCTGCTGCGCGACGAGGGCTTTGACGACGCGGCGTGCCGCCGCCTGCAACTAAAAACGGCCGAGCCCGATCTGGGCGAATGGACGCGCCTTATAGAGCGCGTAAAAGACTGCCGCGATTCGGTGACGGTCGCGCTTGTCGGCAAGTATGTCGCTCTGCGCGATGCGTATCTGAGCGTGGCCGAGGCGCTGGCGCACGCGGGATACGCCCACGGCGCGCACATAGATATACGCTGGATAAACTCTGAGGATATAACGCCCGCCAATGTTTCGAAGCTGCTTGACGGCGTACGCGGCGTCTTGCTTCACGGCGGGTTCGGCGAAAAAATATCGGACGGCGAAACTACCGCCGCCCGCTATGCGCGCGAGAAAGGGATCCCGTTTTTGGGTATCTGCGCCGGAATGCACGCGGCCGTCATAGAAATCGCCCGGAATATCTGCATGTTCGGCGACGCACACTCGGCGGAGTGCGACCCAGAGTCAAAGCATAAAGTGGTCGATATAATGCCCGGTAAACGGGACTTAAATCCAATGCGCCTGGGCCTGTATCCATGCCGCCTTGCCGCCGGCACGCTGGCGCACGGGATTTACAACGGGGAAGCCGTAGTATATGAGCGGCACAGGCACCGTTACGAGGTATCGCCGGAATTTTTAACCGACCTTAAAAATGCCGGCGCCGTGGTATCGGGCGCGTCTCCGAGCGGCAATCACGCCGAGATAATCGAGCTGAAGGGACATCCGTATTATATCGCCGTCCAGTTCCATCCTGAATTTAAGTCCCGCCCCGGGCGCGCGCACCCGCTTTTCCACGGATTTATTGCCGCCGCGACGGCGCCATCCCGTCCCGTCGCAACGGCGGGGGATTTTACGCGTCAAGCTCCGTCTGCACACTGCTGAAAGATTTTTCCGACTGGTTTATATGCTTGCCGATCACAAGCGCCAGACAGAAAAACGCCGCGGTGAAAATAAGCTGTGTCAGCATAGCCTGCCAGATCGGGGCCATAACGCCCCATTCAAATGATGTCAAAGCGAAGATATTATCCAGCGCCGTACTGTACCAGTAGACCGGCGTAAAGCGCGACGCCATCAGCAGCCCCTCGCCGAATAAATCTAGAGGGACAAACACGCCGCCGAGAAAACACAGCCCGAGCGATACGAAATTAGCCGCCGCGTTCTGTGAGTTGGCGCTCCTGATAAACGAGCTTACCAGCGACGCGACGGACAGCGCAAGCAGCGTTATCACAAGGGTATTCAGCAGGATAAGCCCGACGGTCCTCCGGTCCGCCGCCGCCAGCTCGGAGCCGTACATGATAAACCCGAGAACCGTGAGCGATACCCACACCGCCGCACTGACCAATACGCCGCACAGAATTTGCTGAAGGCTCATGGAGCGCGGCTTCAGAGGCGAACACAGATTCCGCATCCTCATATCGGGGCGGCGGAACGCCGACGTGATATTGCTCACGCAAAGGATGATCAGTATAATGACCATATAGCTCAGCATACGGTTGTAAATAAGAAATCCGGTACTGATCGGCGCGCCGGCGCCGAACCGCTTTGTTTCAACTCTTGTCTCCGCGGATAGGTCCCTGATGACCGCGGCCGCGAGCGCCTCCTCGCCCATACCGTCCGGGCTACCGTAAAATCTTGCCTGATTCAGATATTGGTTAATCAGCATATCGACATAAAAGCCCTTTGCCGAATCCGTTGTGGCGACTGTCTTTATCTTAACCGTCCCGCCGCTGAAAAAGGCGTCGCGGAAGCCCTGAGGCAGGATTATTATATAGTCGGTGGCTCTATAAAAAGAGGCGTCCTGAAGCGTTTCCAGACGGTCGTCTAAGACGACCTTGTTCCCGCGCGCGCCGAGATACGCGGCCAAGCCCTCCGAGAGCGGCGTATCGCCGTCGCGGTTAATTACGGTGAAATTCGGTTTCATCTCGAAAAAATCCAAGGTGTGCTGATCGGCCGTCAGAATGGGCATAATCACCGTCAGCGCCAAAAATATGAGAAAGTACAGCGCCATCGCCGTTATACGCCGTTTGATAATTGTGTTGCACGTCTTAAATACTTTCATAACGCTGCCTCCTGACGAAAACGGCCGTCACCGCGAGCATCGCGGTTGTCATAGCCATAATAATACCGATGTTAAGAAAGAACCGCTCGTAAGTGTCGTAATAATACAGACAGTAGAACGCGTCCGCGATCCGCGCGGCGGGATTGAGCCACGCCACGGCGGGCGCGTTTTGGACCACGGTGTAATTGATGCCGCTCACCATAAGGCCGGAGAGGAAACAGCAAACCATGGTGACGGTTATCAATACCGCTATTTTTGCCTGCGCCTTCAGCTTTGACGTGACCGAGATCATCGCGCCGAACGCCACACCCAAAAGACTTCCGGCCAGACAGGTCAGCAGCACCAGCCACAGCTTAGGGCCGAAGCTCACGCCCAGCACAAAATTGATATACGCCACAATGACAAGCAGGCACATATACTGTGTGGTAACGCCGCCCAGCATGTCATACGCCACCATGCGAAAGCGCCCGACCGGCGCCATGGTCCGCCGCGCGCCCAACGGCGACAGATTCGCCTGTAATCCCGTCACGGTCGTCATGCCCTGAAAACCTCCGTACAGGCAGACCATGGCGAGCAGCGCGTAAAAATAGCCGACCTTTTCCGTAGGCGGGTTTTGAGAGAGCGAAATCTCCTCGGTATAGTCAGCCGGCTCCAAAAACGCGGATACGCTTTCAAAGTCCCCGCCCCGCAAAATTACCGCCTCGACGGCTCCCTTAGTTTGCAGATACCGGTCAATGAAGCTCTTTGTAATAGTCTGCCGCAAGCCGCTGCCGCTGACAATCAACACGGGAACATCCTCCACAAGGATATACCCGTCGATCTCGCCCTTTTCCAAAAGCGTATCCGCCTCGCCCTGACTCGGGAGCAGGCGCAGGTCAAACAGGCTGCCGTCGCCCTCTCCGGAGACAGATTCCAACGCCGCGCGAAAAGCTGCGTCCTGCCGGTAAGCCCCGTTATCGACGACGCCGACGGGCATCCTGCTGAATTGCCCCGACGCGTCGATGTTTGTAAAGACGGCATAAAACAGCGTCGCCAGCATAAGCGGGAATATCCACGTCCAGATGATGGTTTCGGTGTTGCGCACGAACCAGAGTATTCGTTTCCAATATATATTCCAAAACATAATTAACCACCCTCAGTCCTTCAGCTCTTTGCCGGTTATCTCAAGGAATACGTCGTTAAGCGTGGGCGGCTCCGAGGAAACGCGCCCGAACGCGACATTGCCGCGCCTTAAAATATCCAGTATGGTTATCATATGTCTGCCGTCGGCGGGGTAACGGGCGGTCAGACGGTTATCGCTGTAATCCGCCTGAAAAATACCGTCAACGCCCCGTATCTCGCCCAATACGTTTTCCGGCAGGTCGTATATCTCCGCCGTCAGCTTCTCGCCGGTGCGGATCATCGCTTTCAGCTCCTCTTTGGTGCCGGTGGCGACGGCCTTGCCCTTATCCATAATCATAATCCGCGTGCAAAGCTGTTCTACTTCCTCCATGTAATGCGAGGTGTACACTACGGTCGCGCCGTTCCGGTTCAGCTCCCTGATGCCCTCAAGTATATGGTTGCGGCTCTGCGGATCGACGGCCACGGTCGGCTCGTCAAGAAAGATAAGCTCCGGCTTATGCGCGATACCGCAGGCAATGTTCAACCGCCTGAGCAACCCGCCGCTTAGTTTTTTCGGCAGGAATTTACGGTAATCGTCCAGCCCCGTAAACGCTATGGCCTCGTCGGTGAGAGCCTTGCGTTTCGCTTTTTCGGGTACATACAGCCCGCAGAAATAGTCGATGTTCTCAACCACCGTCAATTCGTTAAAGACAGCCACGTTCTGCATGACCACGCCGATCCGTTTTTTGACGGCGTAGTTGTCGGATTTCATCGGCTCTCCGAACAGGCTGACCTCGCCCTTGCCGTATTTCAACAGCGACAGCATACAGTTGATCGCGGTGGTCTTGCCCGAGCCGTTAGGGCCTAAAAGCCCGAAAATCTCGCCCCTGCGGACCTCCAGCTCAAAATGGTCCAGCGCCACAAGCTCGCCGTAACGCTTGACCAGACTGCGTACTTTAATCACCGGCGAGGCGCCGGCACCGTTCGGGCCTCGCCCTGTAATTTCGGCCATATATTTTATCCCCCTTTTTATTTGTGACCCCATTGTATCAGACCGCTCTCCCCGCCGACAGTGACCATTATCACAATATCGGCTCGGCCTGATATGACATTTGTCATCGTCCGCCGTGTCCGTTATGCTTATGACGGCGGTGAAACAGCCGCGAAAGCCGCCGCCTGTTTTGGGGTGCAGCTGTTTTGTTAAGGCGACATTCAGCGTATAACAGATTTGTTGTAATTTTGCCGCCGGTGGTGTATAATGTGCTTGAAGGGAAGTGATTATTGTGAGTACGATCGCGCAGAGAGCCTTGACAGTTTTGGGAGATTTAGATGAAGCTTCGCAATTCGCGGTTTTGAGGTTCGCTGAATTTTTGGTGGCTGACGCGGAAATGGCAGATGATGTCGCTCTTTACGATGAGGCAAAAGCCGCCGATGACGGTTATCGGATTTCCGCAAATGATTTGAAGGCAAAATATGGGCTATAACGTCAATTACAGCAAATCCGCGGAAAAGTACCTTGACGCCCAAACGACTTCAACGCAAAGACGGATTATGGATGCTGTTGACAATCTTCCCGACGGGAATGTGAGGAAATTGAAAGCGCGCGAGGGATATAGGCTAACTGTCGGCGGGTTTAGGATTCTGTTTGATTATGTTGACGATAAAACAGTTGATGTTGTTGCTATCGGGCCCCGAGGCGATGTCTATAAGAAATAAATATTTATTTTCTTCCCCGCCGCCCCGTTTACACGGGGCGGTTTTCATTCTCCTGTCTGTCAAGGCCTTCCCTGACAAGCCGTCCGGTCAGTTTCACCACAGACTTGCGGGTTCCCATGCTGAACAGCGGCGGCAGGGCAGACATTGGTGTTATTTACCCCCCGCGTTACCAAGTACGCCGTTTTTCTTACCAAGTACGCCGACAGCATTTACCTTAGCCGAATGAGTACGATATAATAACTCAAAGCGGCCGGAAAAGGAAGTCCGGTAATAAAAATATCAGGAGGATGTTAACATGAACACCAATTTATCGAAGAGGATAACAAGTGTTATTCTCGCCCTTGCGATGATGTTCGCGGTGTTGCCGGCGGGAACGCTGTCGGCTATTGCGAGCGATGGCGGCACGTTCGGCGACGGCTTAACATGGTCCTTTGACGAGGGCAGCGGCCTGCTAAAAATTGAGGGCATAGGGGCTATGCCGGACGAGCTCACTCCCCCGTGGGGGGGCTCTTCCACCGGCATAACAACTGTCGAAATAGCCGAAGGCGTTACCCGCATTGGAAATAAGGCGTTTTTTAGTCATCACATGACGAGCGTCAAAATCTCCAACAGCGTTCAAACCATTGGTTCTGAGGTATTTATGGGCAGCGTAAATTTGACAAACGTAACCATTGGCAGCGGTGTTACCTTTATTGACGTGGATGCGTTTTACGCTTGCGAGAACTTATACGATGTGTACTTTTCCAGCGCAGCCCCGCCTGCGGTAGACGAAAGCTACGGTCCTTTTGATAATGTCGCGTCCGGGGCGCGCGCCCATGTTCCCGCAAGC
>WRMG01000031.1 GCA_009777255.1 Oscillospiraceae bacterium
ATCCCGGCTTACGCTAAAGTCAACCTGTCGCTTGACATACTGGGCAAACGCGGCGACGGCTATCATGAGCTGCGCATGGTCACCCAAACCGTCAGCCTTTGTGATGAACTCACGATAGAGCTTTCGGACGATGCAGAAATAACCGCAAGCTGCGGCATAGATTATATCCCGTCCGACGGGCGCAATCTGGCCGTAGCGGCGGTGCGGCTGTTCTTTGACAAAACCGGTCTTTGGAACGGCGGCGCCCGTATAACCATAGACAAACGCATCCCCGTATGCGCGGGGCTGGGCGGCGGCAGCGCCGACGCCGCGGCCGTGCTGCGGGGACTTAACACGCTGCCGGGCGCGGGGCTCGATACGGGCGCGCTGCGCGAAATGGCGTTGGCGCTCGGCTCCGACGTGCCGTTCTGTATCGGCGGCGGCACACAGCTTATGGAGGGGCGCGGCGAGATACTTACACCGCTGCCGCCGCTGCCGGACTGCTATATCGTCATATGCAAGCCCCGAGCGTCTATGTCAACTCAGACCGTGTTCAGCTGGGTCAGGGCGGACAAAATAAAGTATCGCCCCGACAACGACGGGATGATAAAAGCGCTCCGGCTCGGCAACCTGTCCGATACGGGGCGCCGCATGTACAATGTGCTGGAGGACGCCGTGTCGCGGCAGGTTCCCGACATCCCCGTTATACGCGGGGTTTTTCTGGACGGCGGCGCGATCGGCGCGTGTATGACGGGCACCGGCTCGGCGGTCGCCGGTTTATTCGACGACTTTGCCGCCGCCGAAAGCTCTTGCAAAAAGCTGTCTGAAACCTATCCCGAAACTTTTCTGACGACGCCGGTTAAAGCCTACACATAAGAGTCTTTATCCAGAATATCAGACAGAAATATCAAGTCGAGGCGCAGTCCGGGCGATACGGGCCGCGTCTCTTCCGCTACCCCGCCGCTCATCGTCGCCAGCGCTATAACCGCCATGTTCCCGCCGCCTTTCGCGGCCGAGGCAAACACGCGGCTCCCGTGTATGTCGTTAAAATTCTTTATGATCTTGGCAAGCATCATGTTCTCAAGCGATTCCAGCGACTTGGGCGTTCCCGCCGCCGTCAGGTACGAGGTTGAGTCATAGAGTGAAATCATGCCGCCCGACACCGGTATGCCGATATAGCAGTTGTTGTCGTCGAACCGCAGCTCCGCCGTTACGGTCATTCCCTTTTTCAAGCCGCGCGCCGCGTTTGAGATAAGCAGCATAAGCAGATGCGTCAGCTTTTGCGGGTGAACATTACACAGGCGCCCTGCATTTATATCTCCGCTAAGCTCCACCGTTATGTCCCTGTCGCCGAGCGTTTCGTTAACGGCCGCTATCGCGTCCTGAACAAAATCAACAATGGACACCGGCGCAAGGCGTATGTCCCCGTGCGACGCGGACACCGCGATTTGATTCTCGCTCAGCCTCACAAGGTTATAAAAGCTGTGCCTGATTACGGCTGCGGCGCGTTCCAGCTTACGCGGGTCGTCAAGGTCCTGTATCGCGCCGTACAGATTATTAAGCGGGTCTTTCATAAGCTGCCCCATATCGGACAGCATCTGATCCATCAGCCTGCCTTTTTTATACTCGCCGGGTCTTATCGTTATGTATCCCTTGCCGCCGTAGACGACCAGCTCCGCGATCGCGGCCGCTTCTCCCACGGCGGCTTCGCCCCGCCAGCCGTTCCCGCTGTCATATGCTTCCAGCAGCGCGCTTATATCCCCGTCGCTGAAAAACGCGGTCAGGTCGTTTATCCGCTGGCCCAGTATCATTCTGGCGCAGGCGTTTGCCCAGACGACACGGGACTTTTGGAACCCCAGAACCGGATACTGATAGTCCTCCGTGAAGTCCTCAAAGCTGATAGTCATACGGCAGCCCTCCCTTTTCCGACATGATTCTACCACATCCGGCAAGGGAAATCAACCCCCCCGTCGCTTCGCGCCGTCCCTCCAAGAAGGGCTGTAAAGCTCGACGGCCTGTTAAAGACACGCGCAAAAAGGGCGGCCCTCGCCGCCCAAATGTCCGTAAATGTCCTGCTTGTAAAATGTTTCACGTGAAACATTTTGTCCCTATCTCAACAGCTCAACAAACGCCTCAAGCTCATCCGTCGACACGGTATACCACACGTCGGCGCCCTGAGCGCTGAATCTCATCAGCTCACCCTCATAGACGTCTATGTAATGCTTTGTGCCATGGTAATAAAACACCAGCGCCGCGATCCGCTCCGGCAGCGCCGCGGGTCTTGCCGCTCCTTCCTTGGTCATGTCATAAAACGCGTCGGTAAGCGCCTTTGAAACGCCCTTGTCCAAAAACACCTTGTTAAAGCCGGCACCGTAACAGCCGATCATCCCCGAGCCTGACATGCGCGCGCGCGTGCCTTCTCCGGCTTCCTCCGCGGGCAGCAGCGCGTCGGCCAGAACCGAAATCAGCGGTATCCTGAAGTACCGGCCCTCATAGCCGGCGAACTCGGCGATGTCGTCCTCATAGACGGCAAACTCCTGTTCCTGTCCGCCGCCGTATGTGTTGATAAATTTCAGGCCAGGCCCTGTTGGCGTGTAATTCTTTATCTCATCCAGCAGAATGCACATGCCGACATATGTCACGCGCAGATAATAGTCGGTGCTGGAAACGCCGTCGTCCCTTTTCCCGTCCCGCCATACGGTTATGCGCTCAAGCTGGGTTTGGGGGTTGAAGCCCGTGATATGGGGCAGCGCGCCTTCGGGCGTCGGGGTCGGCGGCGGTATCGGGGTCGCGGGGCGGCCCGCTTGGGAATCCGTCACCTTTCCGGCGTTTATCTGGTTGGTGGAGCCGGGAAAGCCCTGTCTTCCGCCTGTAAGCTCCAGATAGACAGCGCCGCCGTACGCCATATCCAACACATAGCCCATGAAAAACACGCTGAAAGTAAATATGACTACAGTTCCCGCTATTATCAGGCTGTTGACCTTCTTTGACGTTTTAGGGGACATTCCGCTCACCCCCATCATGATTTATACTTTGTCATGTTTTTTCTTTCGTTCAAACGTTACCATTATGCTGAATAGCAGCGGCTGCGCCAGTGTTTCCAACATACCAAGACTCGCGCTAACAGGTATATCCTCAATAGGGACAAGATAGATTAATCCTTGAATGGAGCCGTGAGTAGGGCCATAAGTATTAAAGATACCAAGTATTACAAGAATAGCCCAAAGTTTGAGCCATGCCCATTTTTTCCCGATAATGCTGTCTTTAATCCACCAAATTACTATTCCCAGCAAAAGCCCCCTGATAATTTGACCAATTAATACCGCCCCCATGTTGATTTCATCCAAAGGTCTAATCCCCATGAGCTCTACCATACTGTCTATGTAATTGAAAGTCATGGGCATAGCAAGTAAAGTGACAACCGCGTAAGTAATAACGTGCGCCGCCATTACTCTCGTTAAAAACCTGAGCTTTACATTTGAAAATAGTTTACCCATTATGTTCAACCTCCTAAGTCTGTTTTTGTTTGCTCGTTCAAAATATATACTTCCCATATTGAACCGGTAAGTTGCCGGACAGAGCGCACAGGTTCAAAGGAACGTATAAGCTCGCCGTTAACCCTAAAATATGTGTTGTGATGGACGCCTATCTAAATCTACGTTACCTGTATATAGTGCTTATTTGGTTCGGGATACTTCAATTCGTTTTTCATCTTTTTATCTTCTACAGCAGCAGCTAAATCAACATTAAAATGGTCGCATATTCGCATTAAATACCAAAATATATCCGCTATTTCCTCTTGTAAATGTTCGAGTTCTTTATGATTGTCTTTGATGCTATCTGTTTCGTTTGTAGATAACCATTGAAAAATCTCCATTAGTTCGGCAGTTTCTACGGATAATGCCATCACTAAGTTTAACGGGTTGTTATTTTCCCAGCCTCGTTTACTAACAAAAGACCGTATTGATTCCCGAATTTCGGCGATAGTAGTGGTTTTGTCGCCCATAAATATATAATCCTCACTATGCTTTATACTTTATCTCCCCGTTTATAAAGGTGCAGGCAATCTCGCACTCGGGCGTCATAAGCACCAGGTCGGCGTCGCCGCCTTCGGCTATGCGGCCCTTTTGTGTAAGCCCCAGCAGCTCGGCGGGGTTGGTCGCCGCGCACCTGACGGCCTCCCACAGCTCACAGCCGGTGTTTAGCCTGAAATTGCGGACCGCGGCGTTCATGGTGAGTACACTGCCCGCCAGCGTCCCATCGGGCAGCTCGGCGCGGCCGTTTTTGACCGTGCCGGACAGCCCTCCCAGCGTAAACGGGCCGTCACCCGCCATGCAGAGCCGCAAGGCGTCGGTGATCAATATGGTTTTGCCGTTCCCCTTAGCGGCGAGCAATATTTTTTGCGCGGGCGGCGCGACGTGGATGTTGTCGCAGATAAGCTCGGCAAACGCGTCGGAGGACAAAAGCGCGCCCACCGTGCCGGGCGCGCGGTGGCTAAGCGGCGACATCGCGTTATACGCGTGTGTAAACGAGCTCGCGCCCCATTCCAGAGCGTTGGCGCATTGCTCGCATGTCGCGCCCGTATGCCCGATCGAGCATATTATGTCATTTTCAACGCAGGATTCGATAAACCCTTTCGCGCCGTCCAGCTCGGGCGCGAGCGTCACGATTTTTATGATGTCGGCATACCCGTCTATCAGCCTGAAATCGGGAAGCGCCAGAAACCGCTCCTCATGCGCCCCCTTGTAACGCGGCGACAGAAACGGCCCCTCGACATGCGCGCCGAGTATATTAGCGCCCTCCGCGCGCGGTATGCCGCCGCGTACGCCGTCCAGCGCCGCGTGCAGAGCTTGGGCCGGCGCCGTGACGGTCGTCGGCAGAAACGACGTTGTGCCGCCCTTGACGACCAGCTCCGATATTTCACACGAGGCGTCGCCGCCGTCCATGGTGTCAACACCGCCGCAGCCGTGTGTATGTATGTCGATAAAACCCGGGGCCAGCACAAGCCCTTCGCCGTTTATACACACGTCGGCGTCCGGTTTGTCCGGCCCGACATAGAGTATCCTATCGCCGAATAAAACGTTGCAGTCCAGCGGCATGGAGGCTGGCAAAGCAACCGCCGCGCCGGTTATCAGGATTTTCATTTGTCGCTGAACAGCTCTTTTACGGAGGTCGCCAGTCCGGCAAGCCCCTGTATCTCGCTGGGGATGATAATTTTAGTCGCCTTGCCGTCGGCGGCCTTGGCAAACGCCTCAAGCGATTTGATAGCCAAAACGGGTTCGGTCGGCGCGGAGGCGTTAAGAATCTTGATCGAGTCGGCAAGCGCGGTTTGGACGGAGATGATGGCCTTCGCCTCGCCTTCCGCTTCGCGGATGCGCTGCTCGCGCACGGCGTCGGCGCGGAGGATCGCCGCCTGCTTCTCGCCCTCGGCGACGAGTATCTGCGACGCTTTTTCGCCTTCGGCTTTCAGTATGGACTGACGGCGTTCGCGCTCGGCTTTCATCTGTTTTTCCATGGCTTCCTGAATTTCGCGCGGCGGGATTATGTTTTTCAGCTCTACGCGGTTGACCTTTATGCCCCACGGGTCGGTCGCTTCATCAAGTATGACGCGCATCTTGCCGTTTATGTGGTCGCGGCTGGTCAGCGACTGGTCGAGCTCCAGCTCGCCGACGATATTACGCAGGGTTGTCGCGGTAAGGTTCTCGATCGCGCGCTCGGGGTGCTGGACGCCGTATGTGTACAGCTTGGGGTCGGTTATCTGGAGATAGACAACGGTGTCGATTTGAATAGACACGTTGTCCTTGGTGATGACGGGCTGCGGGGGGAAGTCGTAGACCATTTCTTTAAGCGAAACCGTCTTGGACGCTTTCTCAATAAACGGAACCTTGAAGTGCAGGCCCACGTCCCACGTGGTCCTATACGCCCCCAATCTCTCGACTACAACGGCTGTAGCCTGTCTGACGATCTTGATATTCGCCACTACGACGAGGACAAGGATCAGAGCTATTGCGGCAAGTACAAATTGCATGGTGCGCCTCCTTATATTTTATTTGATTACGCGACAGGTGCGGTGTTTTCGGCGACGGGTTCCACTATCAGCTTAACGCCGTCCACCAGCTTGACGCTGACATTCGTGTTCTTTGTTATCGGTTCTCCTCCGTACGAGCGCGCGGTCCATGTCTTGCCGTCGATATAGATCGCCCCGTGCCCGTATGTGTTGTCGATGTCCTCCGTGACGACGCCGATTTTTTCCATAACGCGGTCGGCGTTGGTCGCGGTCTTTTTTACGTTGAAGTAAGTCTTGACGATAGGGCGCAAAAGAAGGAGCAGCAAAATACTGACGGCCAAAAACACCACGAACTGGATGTAAAAATTCAGCCCGAACCCCGCGCAGACGGCGGCAAGCATGGCGCCGACCGCGAACCACGTGGTATAGAACCCCGCCGTCATCGCCTCGATGATCATGCACGCTACCATCAGTGCCAGCCAGAAATAGACAAAGCCCAAATAAACCCCCTCCTTTATGGCAGAATGAATTTTATTTTATGCGGCGAGAATTTTATCGTCACGTCGTTTGACTTGAAAATCTCGCCGTCATAATTTATGTTGACCGGCGTTTCTGTTTGTATACGCATTACCTTGCCCGTAATATGCTTTATGTACTGAGGTAATTTTTTATATCCGCCGGCGGCGTAGATGCCTACTATCTTTGCCACGGTCAGCCGTGATATTTTTTTCACCAGCAAAAACTCAAAGCTGCCGTCGGCGGGGTCGGCGTCGGGACAGGCGTGAAAGCCGCCGCCGTAAACCTGACCGCTGCACGCGGTCAATATTGAAAAATTGCCTTTATAGCGCTCCCCGTCCACCTCTACAGTATAGGGGCGGCCTATGCCTTTTATTACATTTTTTACCAGCGCCATATTATACGGAACCTTGCCGCCCAGCTTGCCGGCCCAGCTATATTGCCTGACGTCGGCTGCGATGTCCGCGTCGATACCGGCGGAGCAGATGTTTATGGCGTATCTGCCGCCGCCAAGGTCGATGCAGTCAACCTCGGCTGCTTTGCCCGTCACCAGCGCGCGTATGTCAAGGAAATTCCTGTCTGGAAAGCATTTGATAAAGTCGTTGCCCGTGCCGCGCGGGTAATTGGTTATCTCCGCGTTATCAAAGCCGGCCGCGCCGTTGACGACCTCGTTGAGCGTCCCGTCGCCGCCGCAGGCGTAAATCCGCCACCCGCCGCCCGAAGCGACGGCATTTTTGACGATCTCGCGGGCGTGTCCGGCGTATTCCGTGAACGCGACGGAATAATCCAGTCCCAGCTCCGTCCCGATCTCGCCGATCTCGCGGACCAGCTCGTCCGAGGGCGCGCCGTACCCTGAAACAGGGTTTATCACAAACAGGTGTTTCATGCCGTTACTCGCTTATTATCAGGCCGTAGCCGCCGCCCTCGCGGCTGTAAACGACGGAAAACGCGTTGCCGTCCTCGAAATTTCTGAACATAAAGAATTTGTGTCCCAGCAGGTTCATCTGGAGGATCGCCTCCTCGACCGTCATGGGCTTGACTATGAACCGTTTTTTGCGGATTACATCGAAATGCAGCTCCTCGTCTATCTCCGGCTCGTTCAGGACGGGCGGGACTTCACGCGCGAATATGTTATGATGAAGGTTTTTTGCCAGTCTTGTTTTATTTCTGCGGATTTGGTTTTCTATGCCTGTAACGCATTTGTCGATTGCGATATAGTAATCCTCGGTTTTCTCGCGCGCGCGGTACATCAGGCCGTCGGAGTTAAGGGTGGTTTCAACGGACGATGTGCTTCCCTCTTTGCCGAACGTAACGGTAGCCTCGCTTTCAACCTTAAAGAATTTATCCAGCTTGCCGATTTTCTTGCGCGCGTACTCGTGGATCTCCTCGGGGACAGAAACTTTTTTCTCAACGAAATGAAACTTCATAACGCATATCCTCCAACTGTTGTTTAGTTTATTGTATCATATATCCATGGGCGTGTCAAAAGCAAATTTTAGGGGTTTCATCTGATATGCCCGTCGCCGGTTACGATGTATTTATCGCAAGTCAGCGCCTCCAGCCCCATGGGGCCGCGGGCGTGCAGCTTAGCCGTCGATATGCCTATCTCGGCGCCAAGCCCGAATTCCTCGCCGTCGGTGAACCGCGTGGAGGCGTTTACATATACCGCCGCGGAGTCAACGCGGGCTGTGAAATATCTCGCGGCGTTCAAATCGCGCGTGATGATACCCTCGCTGTGATTGGTGGAATATTTATTGATATGTTCGACGGCTTCGTCAATTGTCCCGACGATTTTTACCGCCAGTATAAAGTCGTTGTACTCCGTCTCCCAGTCCTCCGCCGTCGCGGGGACTACATCTATTATCGCCGCCGTTTCCGCGCAGCCGCGCAGCTCGACGTTGTCAAGCGCGGCCTTTACCATGGGCAGCAGCTTTCCGGCTGTGTCCCTGTGGACTAAGAGCGTTTCCGCGGCGTTGCATACCGAGGGGCGCGAACATTTCGCGTTTTTGATTATGCTCACCGCCATGTCAGGTTCGCAGTCGCTGTGCGCGTATAAGTGGCAGTTCCCCGCGCCCGTTTCTATGACCGGCACGTTAGAGTTCTCCACGACGGCTTTGATCAGCGCGGCGCCCCCGCGCGGTATCAGCAGGTCGATTGTGCCGTGCAGCTTCATCATCTCGTTCGCGGTTTCGCGCGCGGTGTCGTCCACAAAGGAAACGGCGTCCTCGGGGATGCCGGACTTTGTAAGGGCGGCGCGCAGGGCGCGGACTATGGCCCTGTTTGAGTTCAGCGCCTCTTTGCCGCCGCGCAGCAGGCACGCGTTGCCTGTTTTCAGGCACAGTGCGGCGACGTCGCTGGTGACGTTCGGGCGCGATTCGTAGATAACGCCCACCAGTCCCAGCGGCACGCGGACGCGCTCGATTATCAGCCCGTTCGGGCGGCGCGAAACCGTCCCGCCGCCCAGCGGCGAGGGCAGCGCGGCGACCTTGCGTATGCCGTTCGCCATGCCGTCTATGCGGGGCTTGTCAAGCATGAGGCGGTCGAGCATAGACGTTTTTATCCCGACGGACTTAGCGAACTCCAAGTCCTTCAGGTTGTCTGAAATTATCCCGTCGGCGCTCTCAGTAAGTGATCGCGCCATTTCCTCCAGCGCCGCGTTGATTTGCCCCTCGGACAGTACCGCCGTATGGCGCGATGCGGCTTTCGCCTGTTCAGCGAGGCTTAAAATATGTGCCAACACGCTCACCCTTTACTATATCGTATAATTCGCTGATTTTATTGCCGTTTGTAATCACTACGCCGATGCCCGCTTCGGTTGCGACCCGCGCCGCCTGAAGTTTTGCCGCCATGCCGCCCGTGCCGCGCGCGGTGCCGGCGGCGCCGGCGGCCTGTTCCAGCTCGCGGGTTATTTCGGTGACTTCCGTTACCAGCTTTGCGGACGGGTCTTTGGGGTTCCTGTCGTAAAGCCCGTCGGTATCCGTGAGCATTATTAACAGGTCCGCGCCGCACAGCTTTGCCACATGCGCGGACAGCGTGTCGTTATCGCCGAAGCGCTCGCCCTCCAGCTCCGCCACGCTGACGCTGTCATTCTCGTTTATTACGGGGATGGCGTTATACCCGAAGATGGCGTTCACCGCGTTTTCGGCGTGTGACAGGCGCTCACTGTCGTAAAAAATATCACGGGTAAGCAGCATTTGCGCCGCGATATAGCCGTATTCGCCGAACAGCTTTTGGTATATGTTCATCAGCTCGCACTGGCCCACGGCGGCGGCTGCCTGCCTGCCGCGCGTGTCGCGCGGGCGCTCCGCAAGCCCCAGCTTGGACACGCCGACGCCGATAGCCCCTGATGTGACAAGGGCTATCTCCACGCCGCCGTTTTTCAGGTCCGACAGCGTACGGCAAAGCTCGTCAATACGCTTTATGTTAAGCCGCCCGTTTTCATGCGTGAGCGTGGACGTCCCGACCTTCACGGTTAATCTCATATCCCGTCCCCTAACTGTTAACTGTTATCTGTTCACTGTTATCTGTCCTAAAACACTCCTTGCGCTTTCATCGCCTCGGCGACCTTCAGGAAACCGGCGATGTTGGAGCCGGCGACAAGGTTGCCCTCGCAGCCGTATTCGCGCGCGGCGTCCTCGCCGGCTTTGTAAATGCCCTTCATAATGTTTTGCAGTCTCTCATCGACTTCCTCGAACGTCCAGCTCAATCGCAGGCTGTTCTGGCTCATCTCAAGCCCCGACGTCGCCACGCCGCCGGCGTTTGACGCCTTGCCCGGCGCGTAGAGAACGCCGTTTTTCTGGAACACGGCGACGGCTTCGGGCGTACAGGGCATGTTCGCCCCCTCCGCAACGGCATAGCAGCCGTTGACGGCGAGTTTTTCCGCGTCATCGCCGTGCAGCTCGTTCTGCGTTGCGCAGGGCAGCGCGATGTCGCATTTGACCGACCATATGCCGCGACAGCCCTCGTGATATTCCGCGCCGGTCTTGCGTTTGGCGTATTCGGAGATACGCGCGCGCTCAACCTCTTTTATCTGGCGCACAAGCCCGAGGTCGATGCCGTCTTTGTCCACCACATATCCGCCGGAGTCGCTAAGCGCTATTACCTTGCCGCCGAGCTGGGCCGTCTTTTCGGCGGCGTAAACGGCGACGTTGCCCGAGCCGGAGATTACGACGGTCTGGCCGTCGAAGGATTTTCCGTTTGCGGCAAGCATCTCTTTTGTGTAGTAGCACAGGCCGTAGCCCGTCGCCTGCGTGCGCACCAGCGAGCCGCCGTAGGTCAGGCCCTTGCCGGTCAGCACGCCGGTAAATTCGTTGACTATGCGTTTATACTGCCCGAACATGTATCCCACCTCGCGCGCGCCCACGCCGATGTCGCCGGCGGGCACGTCTGTATCCGGGCCGATGTGGCGGTACAGCTCGGTCATAAACGCCTGACAGAAGCGCATTATCTCGTTGTCGGACTTGCCCTTGGGGTCAAAGTCCGCGCCGCCCTTGCCGCCGCCCATGGGCAGGCCGGTCAGCGAGTTTTTGAACACCTGCTCGAAGCCCAAAAACTTTATAACGGAGGCCGTAACGCTCGGATGAAAGCGGCAGCCGCCCTTATACGGCCCGAGCGCGGAGTTGTACTGCACCCTGAACCCGCGGTTGACCTGAACGGCGCCCGCGTCGTCAACCCACGCCACGCGGAACTGGATAAATCTCTCCGGCTCGACAAGCCTGTCCAGAATACCCGCTTTCACAAGATCGGGGCGGCGTTCCACCACAGGCGCAAAGCTCTCGAGGACTTCGTACACGGCTTGCAGAAATTCCTTTTCACCCGCGCTGCGCTGCTCTACTTTTTGATAAAGCGACTGTAAATACTCGTTTTTAATTGACATAAATCATTCACTCCTTAATATAATTTCAGGGAATATTTTAGCATAGGGGCAGCGTTCGCGCAAGAATAAAGCTCACAGCCCCTCTATCAGCTCTACATGTATCCCGACGCCGTCTATTTTTTTTATGAAGGCGGGGACATTGGGTATCATGCGCCCGTCGTCCAGCACGTAGACGTCGTGCGCGGGCAGGTTCAGTACGTTGGCGAGCGCGCCTATGCGCTTGCCGTCCTCGAATACCGGCAGGCCGATAAGGTCGGCGATGAACCGGCGTCCCTCGGGTAAAGTGACGCCCGACACGTCGGCCGTGACGATTTCCCCTTTCAGGGCTTGCGCGTCCTCAACGGCGTCAACGCCGCGCAGTTTGACGATCACGGCGTTTTTGTGCGGGCGGCAGCGCTCGACGGCATACAGCGTCTCTCCTATTTTAAGCGCGTCAAACTGCCGCACGAACTCTGGAGAGTCGCAGCGGCAGTCGATTCTTATCTCGCCTGTGATACCGTGTGTGTTCGCCGCGATGCCGACCTCAAGAAACCTTGGCATCTTCAACGATCTCAAGGCTTACAAGCTTGCCCTTGAATCCGGCGGCGGCGCGCAGCGCCGTGCGTATATCGCGCGCGGTGCGTCCGCCGCGACCGATGATCTTGCCCATATCCTCCGGCGCGACCGAGAGCTTCAGCTTGAACTCGCCTTCGGTTTCCTCCTGGGTCACGACCACGCTGTCGGGCTTGCTGACAAGCTCTTTCGCAATATAAACAACTAATTCTTTCATGACAGCACGCCCGCTCTTTTAAGCAGCGACTTGACCGTGTCGGTGGGCTGCGCGCCGGTCTTGATCCACTCCAGCGCGCGTTCGCCGTTGACCTTGATCTCGGAGGGGTCCTTCATCGGGTCATAGGTACCGATTTCCTCGATAAAACGCCCGTCGCGCGGAAAACGCGAATCGGCGACGACGATACGGTAGAACGGGGCTTTTTTCGCGCCCATGCGGCGCAGTCTGATTTTTACCATTTGCTTTCACCTCAAAATAATATATAAAACGTGACCGTTTTATTGCTTTAGAATCCCGGGAATTTGCCCTTCATGCCCTTGGGCATCCTGCCGGACGACATTTGCTTTACCATCTGGCGCATCATTTCAAACTGCTTCAGCAGCTTGTTTATATCCTCGACCTTTGTGCCGCTGCCTTTGGCGATACGGCGTTTGCGCGACGAGTTGAGGAGTTCGGGGTTCTCGCGCTCGCGGGGCGTCATGGACAGGATTATCGCTCCGACGCGGTCCGTGGCTTTTTCGTCGATCGCGGCGTTTTTCAGCGCACGTTTGTCCACGCCCGGCATCATGCCCATGATGTCCTGTATCGAGCCCATGCTTTTAAGCTGGCCCAGCTGGTCGTAAAAGTCCGAGAGTGTAAATTTATTGGCGCGGAGCTTTTTCTCCAGCTCAACGGCCTTTTTCTCGTCAAGGCTCTGTTCGGCTTTTTCGATAAGCGTAAGCACATCGCCCATTCCCAGTATGCGCGACGCCATGCGCTCGGGGTGGAACGGCTCTATCGCGTCCAGCTTTTCGCCCACGCCGACAAAGCGTATCGGCTTGCCGGTGACGGCCCTGACCGACAGCGCGGCGCCCCCGCGGGCGTCGCCGTCGAGCTTGCTGAGCAGCACCCCGTCAATGGACAGCATTTCGTTGAACGCCGACGCGGCGTTGACCGCGTCCTGTCCCGTCATGGCGTCCACGACGAGCAATATCTCGTGCGGGTTGACCGCCGCCTTTATATTTTTCAGCTCATTCATAAGGGTTTCGTCTATATGAAGGCGTCCGGCGGTGTCGATAAAAACCATATCGTTGCCGTGCGCGGCGGCGTGCGCGACGGCGGCTTTTGCTATCTCGACAGGGTCGCCCTGCCCCATCTGAAACACCGGCACTCCCAACTGGCCGCCCACGATTTCCAGCTGCTTTATGGCGGCGGGACGGTATACGTCGCACGCGACCAGCAGCGGGCGCTTGCCCTGTTTTTTCATCAGCCCCGCGAGCTTCGCGGCGTTTGTGGTCTT
>WRMG01000032.1 GCA_009777255.1 Oscillospiraceae bacterium
TTTGCGCTCGTCGCGGGGACGGGGGGGGGGGGGGGGGGGTGGGGGGGGGGGGGGCCGCGCGCGGCGGCGGGGCCCCCCCCCCTTTTCCCCCGTCCCGCCGCACATAACCGCATAACGCCGCACACCGTAAAAAACACGGGCGGTCGGGGGCGACCGCCCCTACACACGCCATACGCCCCGTAACCCTGTAGGGGCGACCGTCCCCGGTCGCCCGCCGTTCCTCGCATCCTGCCCCCTTTCATAAAGGAGGTGCCACCCGCAGGCGGCGGGGGATTTATCTGTTATCTGTTAATTGTCATCTGTTATCCGTCCCCCGCCAGCGCCCCATCGCAAAACCCCATAAACTCCTGCGTTATAAGCCTCTGCCCCTCGGTGTTGGGATGAATCCCGTCCTCGCAGAGGAACCGCCCCAAATACCGCTCCCTCAAAAACCTGCCGCGCAGATCCACCAGCAAAGCCCCGGCGCTGCGCGCGATCTCCTCGGCGGCGCGCGAATAAAGCTCCTGATAGCGGTAAATGGCGTTCACGCCCTCCATCCAGCGCAGAATATTCTCTTTATTCAGCCCCTTGCTGAACCAGTCAAAATAACGCTGCGGCTCCAGCGGCGGAAGGTTCGTGATCACGGGCCGTATCCCGTGCCCCCGTATTTTCTCAACAATCTCCGTATAAGTCTTTGTAAAAATATTAATCGGCGTATTCGGCTCATGCTCCGCGCCGGGATTTTCCGATATGGCTTTCCAGTTGAAATCACAGTCGTTTCCGCCGAAATCCATAAGAATAACGGCGCAGTCCTGCTTCTCGCTCAAAAACTTATCCAGCAGCGTCTTGCATTTTGTAACCGTACACCCGAACTTCGAGCGGTTTATGATGTTGAGCGAAAACTTCTCGTTCAGCATCTCAACGCCTATGTTGTTATCGACATGATAGCGCTTGTTTAGCGGGTTCACCTGTATGCCCTTTAGAATGGAATCGCCGAAAACCTCAACCTTGCGTATAATATTCATGTCTCTATCCTCCTTAATAAATTATTTTCATTCTATTAACGCTACATCTCCACCCCGTTTTTCCTCAAATCCTCTATAACATCCCCGTTCGCACCCAGCCACTCGAAAACACTCCGCGCAATCGTGCCGCCAACATCGCGCACCGCGGCAAGCTCCTCAACCGTCGCCGCCGCCAGCGCGTCAATGCCGCCGAAATGCCCGGCGACCAGCGCCGCGCCCTGCTTGCCCAAATGCGGTATCCCCAGCGCGAATAGCACCCGCGCCAAGCCCCGCGTCTTCGACTTTTCGATGTTCGCCGCCAGCTTGTTCGCCATTTTCGGCGACAGCTCCGCCTCCAGTATCTCATACGTCAGATTATAAATATCGCTCGGGCGGCTGATATGGCCGCCTCTCATCAGCTTATCCAGCGTCTTCCCGCCGAACCCCTCGATGTCCATCGCCTCGCGCCCGACAAAATGCGCCAGATTCCCCAGCAGCTTCGCCGGACAGCCATACCCCGTGCAGCACACGGCCGAATCCACAATCTCCCGCACCTCGCCCGACTTTTTCATGACGACCTCGCGCCTCTCGCGCACAGCCGCCGCGCCGCACTCGGGACAGACCTGCGGGAACACAAACGGCGGCGGCTCCCCGCGCCTTTTGGACATATCCACCCCGACGACCTCCGGTATTATCTCCCCTGCCTTGCGCACAAACACCGTGTCGCCGATCCGCACATCCTTCTCGCTGATAAAGTCGGCGTTGTGCAGCGTCGCCGACGTGACCGTCGTGCCGCCCAGAACAACCGGCGACAGCGACGCCTTAGGCGTCAGCACGCCGCTGCGCCCCACCTGTATCACTATATCCTCGACGACCGCCGGCAGCTGCTCCGGCGGATACTTAAACGCGACCGCCCAGCGCGGCGCGCGCGACGTGTAGCCCAGCGCCCCGCGCTGCGAAATATCGTTCAGGCTCGCCACCGCGCCGTCAAAATCATACGGGTATCCGCCGTCCCTGATCTCACCGATTGCCTCGGCGACGCCGTCAATCCCGCCGCAAACCGTATGCGGCATCACCGGAAACCCCCATGACTCCAGCGCCGCGAGCATCCCGTCACATCTGTCAAACGACACATCCGACAACAAAACGTCGAATATAACAATCGCCAAATCCCTGTCGGCGGTCAGCTTGGCGTTCTTCTGACGCAGAGCGCCGGCGGCGGCGTTGCGCGGATTGGCGAAATGCCGCTTGGCCTCCCCTCCGCCCAGAAAGCTCAGCTGGTCGTCCCTCAGCTCCTCAAAAACCTCGAGCGGCATATACACCTCGCCGCGCACAATCAGCCGCCCCGGCGCGTTCTTCACGGTCTTCGGCAGATTCTTTATCGTCAGCGCGTTTTGCGTTACATCCTCGCCGGTTATCCCGTCGCCGCGCGTCGCCGCGCGAAAAAGTTTGCCGTCGATATACTCAACGGCAACCGAAAGCCCGTCAGCCTTAGGCTCGACTATATATTCCGGCTCAACCCCCAACGCCTTGACGACGCCGGCGTGGAACCTTCTCAGCTCCTCCTCGCCGAACACATCCTGCAAGCTGTAAAGCCGCGCGGCGTGCCTCACCTCCGCGAACCCGCCGTCCGGCTTCGCGCCGACACGCTGCGTTATGGACTCCGGCGTAACCGCCTCGGGGTTCAGCTGCTCCAAAAACCGCAGCCGCTGCATAAGCTGGTCATACTCATAATCCGAAACCAGCGGCTTGTCCAGCGCGTGATACGCGTGGTTATATTTTTCAAGCTCCGCCCTCAGCTCTAAAATCTCGTCCATTTCCCAACCCCCCGCCAATATATTTTTCGCACACTGTAGGGGCGAACTCCGTTCGCCCGCACTACGGCCAAAATTCTCGGGCGATTGGAAATCGCCCCCTACGCCCGCACCACGGCCAAAATCCACGGGCGATTGGAAATCGCCCCTGCGCCCGCACCACGACCAAAATCCACGGGCGATTGGAAATCGCCCCTACGCCCGCACTACGGCCAAACCCCACGGGCGATTTGAAATCGCCCCTACGCCCGCACTACGGCTGAAATCCACGGGCGATTGGAAACCGCCCCTACGCCCGCACCACGGCCCAAATCCACGGGCGATTGGAAACCGCCCCTACGCCCGCACTACGGCTGAAATCCACGGGCGATTGGAAATCGCCCCTGCGCCCGCACTACGGCCAAAATCCACGGGCGATTGGAAATCGCCCCTACGCCCGCAAAATACCCCCGCTACGACAGCGCCACCGCGCCGTTTTCCACAGTCGCGTGAACGGCCGTTATATTATCCTGATAGCTGTTAATCAGCCTCGACGCGATGGCGTCCTCGACCTCTTTCTGTATCAGGCGCCGCAGATTCCTCGCGCCGAACTTCACCGAAAACGACTTGCCGGTCAGATAGTCAATCAGCGCGCCGTCATAGGTCAGCCTCAGCCCGTTCTGCGCCATGGCGTCCCGCAGATCGCCCAGCATAATCTCCGCGATCGCTTTGAAATTCTCCTCGTCCAGCGGATTAAACGCCACAATCTCGTCAACGCGGTTCAGAAACTCCGGCCGCATAATATCCGACAGTATCTTCATCGCGCGCTCCTTGCTCTGCGCCGCGTGCGACTGCGCGAACCCCGCCAGCCCCACGGCCCGGTCGCTGCCCGCGTTCGAGGTCATAATAATAACCGTGTTCTGGAAGTTCACCTTCCTGCCCTGCGCGTCGGTTATATGCCCGTCGTCCAGTATTTGCAGCATGATATTCAAAACATCGGGATGCGCCTTCTCAATCTCGTCAAACAGCACCACGCTGTACGGCTTGCGGCGTATCTTCTCGGTAAGCTGCCCCGCCTCGTCATAGCCGACGTACCCCGGCGGCGCCCCCACAATGCGAGACACCGCGTGCTTCTCCATAAACTCCGACATATCCAGCCTGACAAGCGCCTCCGGCGCGCTGAACAGATCCTGCGCCAGACACTTCACAAGCTCCGTTTTGCCGACGCCCGTAGGCCCGACAAAGATAAACGAAACCGGCTTCTTCTTCGCCGAGATCCCCACGCGCCCGCGCCTTATGGCGGCGGAAACGGCGCCGACCGCCTCGTCCTGTCCCACTATGCGCGCCTTAAGCCGCTCCTCCAGCCTCGCCAGCCGCTCATACTCCTGCTCCTGTATGCTCACGGCGGGTATGCCCGTCCACTGCTCTATAACATGCGCCAGATGCTCCGCGGTCAGCTCCGGCACGCCCAGCTCCAAAATCGCGGCATACCGCTCCTCCAGCTTTAGCTCCTCCGTCTTCAGCTGCGCCATACGGGCATAGGCCGCGTCGGTGCCCTTGTCAAGCAGCCCCGCGTGTTCCGCGCGCAGCCGCTCCAAATCCATGCGGATAGCCTCGGCCTCGTTGATATTCTCGTCGCGCAGATTCAGCCACGAGCAGGCCTCGTCGATAAGATCAATCGCCTTGTCCGGCAGAAACCTGTCGGTAATATACCGCTCGGACATACTCACCGCCGCCGCGACTATATCGGGCGGTATCCTCACCCCGTGGAACTGCTCGTAATAATGCGCTATGCCCGCCATGATCCGCACAGACTCGTCTATCCCCGGCTCCGTGACCGTTATGGGCTGGAACCGCCGCTCCAGCGCCGCGTCCTTCTCGATATGCTTGCGGTACTCGTTGAACGTCGTCGCGCCGATCACCTGTATCTCGCCGCGCGACAGCGCCGGCTTCAATATATTCGCGGCGTTCATGCTGCCCTCGGCGTCGCCCGCGCCGACCAGCGTATGCACCTCGTCGATGACCAGCACTATATTGCCGAGCTTCTTAATATCCTCTATAAGCCCCTTCATGCGGCTCTCAAACTGCCCGCGGAACTGCGTGCCCGCCACTACGGCCGTAAGGTCGAGCAGATATATCTCCTTGTTTTTCAGCTTGGGCGGCACATTCCCGTCGGCAATCCGCTGCGCGAGCCCCTCGGCGATGGCCGTCTTGCCCACGCCCGGCTCGCCGATAAGACAGGGGTTGTTTTTCTGGCGGCGGTTCAGTATCTGCAAAACGCGCTCAATCTCCGGCTCGCGCCCGATAACGCTGTCCAGCTTCCCGTCCTTGGCGCGCTGCGACAGCGAGATGCAATAGCTCTCTAAGTATTTACGTTTCGGCGCGCGGCCCTTTTCCGGCTCGCGGCGCTCACCGCCCTGCGGCCGCGCGGGCGGGCCATGCGGCGACTCGTCCGGCGGGCTCGAGCTGAACAGCTTGTGCATAAACGGGAACGTGGCGGTCTTGCCCTCGTCGTTTTTCTCATCGTCCTCGTCGTCGTCCGGCGTGCCGAACATCTCGCCGAGGTCGGTCATGGCCTCCATCATCTCGCCGGAGATGGCGTCCAAATCCTCCTCGTTTATGTTCATGCGCTTCAGTATATCGTTAACGGGCTTTATGCCCAGCTCCGTCGCGCATTTAAGGCACAACCCCTCGTTGGTGGTCTTGCCCTCTTCCAGCTTGGTAATAAATACCACGGCCATATACTTGCGGCAGCGGCTGCATATATTCTGCATATTTTCTCCTTTTCTGATGTCATGGATAATATAAATTTCCCGCACTCTGTAGGGGCGAACTCCGTTCGCCCGCAACATGGCTGCAATTCACGGGCGATTGGAAATCGCCCCTACGCCCACAACATATCGCAAACCTCAGTTGTAGGGGCGAACTCCGTTCGCCCGCGGCCCGCGATTCGCCCGCAACATGGCTGCAATTCACGGGCGATTGGAAATCGCCCCCACGCCCGCAACATATCGCAAACGTCAGTTGTAGGGGCGAACTCCGTTCGCCCGCGGCCCGCGATTCGCCCGCAACATGGCTGCAGTTCACGGGCGATTGGAAATCGCCCCTACGCCCGCAACATACCGCTACAGCTTAATAATATTCCCAAACGGATTATTATCAACAAAAAACCTCACAAGCCTCGCGTCCATAACGCCGTCGGGGATAACAAACCCGTAGTACCTCAGCGCAAACCCTATTATCATCAGCACCAAAACACCCTTCAGCAGCCCCAGCGGTATCCCGCCGATCATGTCAAGCTGCCTGATAACCGGCAGCTTAAACGCCGTGCTGATAAAATTGGCGATAAGCGAGAGTATAAGCGAGCATACCGCAAACCCCGCGAAAAACAGCGCCACCCACGCCAGCGACCGTATGAAATACTTGGATATCGTCTCATACAGCAGCGCTGCGGCCTGGTTCCTCACGGTCGTTATCACCTGCTCCGAGAGATAGCCCGTCGCCTTCGGCGAAAACCCCAGCGCCTCAAAAGCCTCGCCGACCACCTCGTCAAGCTGCTCCTCGTTAAGATTGCGCGAGCCGGCGCTCACCTTCGCTATGGCCTCCTCCGTGGCGTCCTCGGCGACCCAGTCCAGTATGCTGTCAAATATGCCGGAGGTCCTCTCAACATTATTATTCGCCAGCGTCGCGCCGACGATAATGCTCGCAAAGAAAATCACTATCGAGGCGGTAGTCAGGAAAAACCCCTTCCTAAACCCGTTATAGGCCGACAGCCCCAAAAACAGCAGCACCGCCAGATTGACTATTAACCCCATATAATTATCACACTCCGTCTGTTATATACCGCGCAAACCGTCATGGACTGTAAATCAGCGCGTGGTCGTTGAAAATAAGAAACATCGTGCCGTCGTCGCGCTGCAATATCTGGCGCGCGCCCAGCTCGTTCGGCTCGTCGGATTTCAGCTCCAGCCTGCCGTCGTAAACAAGTATGCCGCGGCTGGTGACAAGCGTGACATAGTCGCCGCCGCCCGACTGGCAGATTATCTCCTCCTTCAGCTCGTCCGAGCCGATAAGCTCCCCGTCAAAGCCGTAAAGGTCAAGCCTGCTCTCCATCCCCGCGCCCGCGCGCGCGGTTCTCACGGCGACGCCGGCGTTCATAACGGAGTAATCCAGCATGGCCCGCCCCGAGAAATCCGTGCTGTTTAATAATACACCATCAAGGTCATAAAAGGAAATGTTTTTTTCACCGACCGCCAAAATTTTTCCGTCCCTCTGAATAAATACCTCCGAAATAAGCCCCTCGTCCGCTCTCGGGCTGATAACGGCGGCCGGCTCGTCTATAATCTCGGCGGCGTCCCTCTTCGTGATGTCAAAAATCTTTATATGCCCGCTCACCCAGTCGTCCCTGAAAACGGCGTATGATACGGCGACCATGCCCGAATCCGGCGACAGCGCGGCGTCAATTATATAATCCGCCGAGTAATATTTGAACACCGGCTGCCCCTTTGCGTCCATTACCGTCAGCAGCGCCTTATAGCCCTCCTGCTGCGTCACCAGCGCGACATAGCCCTGGCGGTTCAGCTTCGCCGTGATAATCGGCCGCTCCGTCCTTATATCAAGCAGAATCGAACGGTCGTTCAGCAAAACCAGCGTGTCGCCGCCGCGGTCAAACGCCAGCACATTTCTGGGCGACGCCAGCAGACACGGGTTCTTGAAATAGCGCTCCGCCGAAATAATTTCCTTCCCGACAGAATCATAACACACAATACGGCTCGCAGTCAAGACGGTCAAGCCGTCCATAAACGGCGCGTAGGCGTTGTCGCGCTTCCCGTCGAAGATTATCTTGTCGGACGAGGTCTGCGCGCGCCTTCTGGTGTTCCACGAAAAGTCGATAGCGAGCTGCCTGAACAGGCTCTGGTCAAGGTCGTCGCGCAGCAGCCAGAACACCCCAAGCCCGCCCAGCACAACCAAAAAGAACGCGATAAAAATAATAACGCTCAGCATCCGGCTTATTTTCAGCGCGGGGCGCTTCTCCTCTTTTTCATAAAAAGACCGTTTAATGACCGGTTCGTCGGTGTTTTTCGGCATTTTTCGCTCCTTTTTTATTTTCTGCTGTATATACTCTCCATAAACGAAATCGTGTTTTTATCCGCATATTTCATACGGTAATTTACCGTCATATAACCCCCGTCAGGCTCGTTCGAGTTTGAAAGCGCCTTGATATAAAGGGTATTATCCGCCCTGTTAAACTCATACTCTATCTCCCCGTTAAACACCTCCGGCAGATTATGCCGCTCCCTGAAATCCTCCGCGTCCCTTCCCCTGTAGTCTGTTCCCTCGGTGATAAGATAATCCGACAGCAAATCTATGTCAAAATTTACAAACCTCATTGTGTTATCGTCAATGATTTTAATATAGGCATTGCCTATATTACCGTCCAGATAATAATTTCCGGCGGCAACCCTTGAAAACGATTGACAGGAAACGGCGAGCAATAACACCGCCGAAATTATTAAAACCGCTCTCTTCTTGATCATGCCAAACCTCCCAATATCCTCCCAAAACTTATATAACAAGTGACATCACCCCCATATATAAACCCAGTCCCCAGACTGCCGCAACCTGTCCTCAGACAGTTCTTAACTGTTAACTGTTATCTGTTAACTGTTATCTGTTAATTGTACTCCGCTCCCGTCATATACAGCCCATACGGCGGCATCGTCGGACCGGCGGCGGTACGGTCGCCGGATCTCAAAACCTCAAGCGGATCTTTTATTTTGCCCAATCCCGCGTAAAGCACCGTCCCGACCATAGCGCGCGCCATGTTGTACAGGAACCCGTTGGCGGCGATACGGAACGCAAAATGGTTCTCATATTCCTCGTAAACGTCGAAATAATAGACCGTCCGTATGGTGGATTTCAGCTCCGCGCTGCCCTGAGAGCGCACCGCCGCGAAATCATGCGTGCCGGCAAACGACTGCGCGGCAGCGCTCCAGACCTCGGGCGCGGGCTTTTGCGGATAGAACAGCGAGCGGTTCTTAAGCAGCGGGTCGCGGTGCGGCGAGTGGTACAGGCGATAGGTATATTCCTTCTTAACGCATGAGAACACGGAGTGGAAGTCCATTGCGACATCTCTCGCGTCCAAAGCGGCTATATCGCTTGGCAGACAGGCGTTCAGCGCGAACGGCAGCCTCTCGGCGGGTATCCTCGAATCCGTGCGGAAATTGGCGGTGTACCGCTCGGCGTGAACGCCGGCATCCGTTCGGCCGCAGCCGATTAGCGTTACGTCGTGACCGCAGATGCCGCAAAGCGCGTCCCGCACCGTGCCGCATACGCTGACGGCGTTTTTCTGTATCTGCCAGCCGTGATAGCCCGTCCCGTCGAAACGCAGCGTCACGGCGATATTGCGCGTCACCGGAGTATGAAAACGGCCGCGCAGAGGGCGATTGCCGCCGTAAGCGCCGCGTAGTCGATAAAGCCCATGCGCAGCACCCGCATACGCGTGCGGCCCACGCCGCCGTTGTAACAGCGGCATTCCATGGCGACGGCCAGATCCTCGGCGCGCTGGAACGCGCTGACAAACAGCGGCACCAGCAGCGGTATCATCGCCTTGACGCGCTTCATCAGGTTCGGGCTTTCAAAGTCGGCGCCGCGAGCCTGCTGCGCGCTCATTATCTTCTGGGTTTCCTCGATAAGCGTGGGGATAAAACGCAGCGCTATCGTCATCATCATCGCCAGCTCGTGGACGGGAACCTTTATCTTTTTGAGCGGCTTTAATACCCGCTCCAGCGCGTCGGTGAGCATAATCGGCGATGTTGTATAGGTCAGCAGGAATGTGCCGGTCACCAGCATAAGTATGCGCGCCAGCATATACGCCGCCATGATAAGCCCCTCGCGCGTGATCTTGATTATCCACCATGAGAATAAAATCTCGCCCTGGGTGTACAGCGCGTTCAGGATCGCCGTGAATACAAGTATGAACACAAGCGGCCTCAGCCCCCTGAAGAAAACCCTGAGCGAGAGCCTTGACGCTATTACGGCGTATGCCAGCCAGATGAATACCAGCGCGTATGTCAGCGGGCCTCTCGCCGTGAACAGCGCGGTGACGAACAGCGTAACCAGCGTCAGCTTGACGCGCGGATCCAGCCTGTGTATCACAGATTTCCCCGGAAAAAACTGCCCCAACGTAATATCCTTCAGCACTCCCCGTCACCCCCGTCTTCTAGTAACTATTAACTATTAACTATTAACTGATCAACTGCTTCGTCCACCGTCAGCACCGACGGGTCAACTCCGGCGCCCAGCGCCGCCAGCCTGTGGAACACCGCCGTCACGCCGGGTACGGCCAGCCCGTGCCGCGCGAGCAGCTCCGCCTGCCCGAACACCTCGCGCGGCGTGCCCTCGGTTAAAACGCGGGCGTTTGAGAGGACCGTGACGGAATCGACGGTGCGCGCCAGCTCGTCCATGCTGTGCGTTACGAGTATGACCGTGCCGCCCAGCTCGCGGTGGTATGATTTTATGCGGTCGAGCAGCGCGTCGCGCCCGTGCGGGTCCAGCCCGGCGGTCGGTTCGTCGAGTATTAAAATCCGCGGGCGCATGGCGATAACGCCCGCGATTGCGGCGCGGCGCTTCTGCCCGCCCGAGAGGTCGAACGGCGATTTTTCCTTTACGCTTCTGTCCAGTCCCACGAACGCGAGCGCCTCGTCCACCCTGTTCTCCAGCTCCGCGCCCGAGAGCCCCATGTTCTTGGGGCCGAACGCCACGTCGGCGGCGACGGTCTCCTCGAACAGCTGATATTCGGGGTATTGGAACACCAGCCCGACCTTGAAGCGCACCTCGCGGATGCCGCCGCTCCATATGTCCTTGCCGTCGAGCAGGACGCTGCCGCCGTGGGGCTTGAGCAGGCCGTTCAGGTGCTGGATGAGCGTTGATTTGCCGGAGCCCGTGTGCCCGATTATGCCGCGCATCTCGCCCGGCCCGACGGAGAAATCCACGCCGTCAAGGGCTTTGCGCTCAAAAGGCGTGCCCGCGCCGTAAATATGTGTTAAATTTTTGACTTGAAGGAACATTATATCTCCAGTCCTGTGCGCAGTATTTCGTTTATGAAAGGATTGTCACGGTCAATATCCGACGCTTCAAATGCGAGCGGCTCAAAATACACTTTGTAATCACGGCAGAGCTTAAGAAGCAGCAGCCCCATGTCAAACCGTGTTTTTCCGCCGTAATCCCGAAAGAAAAACGCGATGTCAACATCACTTGATTTTGTCGCCGTGCCCTTTGCGTATGACCCGAATAAAACCGCCTTTTCGACGGGCAAAACGCGCCTGACCTCATCTGCGTAGCTTTTTGCAACCGCTCTTACCGGCTCAATGTCAGCAGCCACGAAAACACCTCCCTTGTCTTGGCGTATATCTCTTTGGAGTTTCCCTCCTGTGTCTGCGCATATAAATCATTTATATAATCCGGGTATCGGTTATTGAGATAATATCTTGTCAGCAAATCAAAAAAATCAAAGGTTTCCGAGTCGATTTTTAATGACAGCTTATCGGATAAGTCATTGGCAAGCCGTGTGATATTATGGGTGTGCGGGATACTGTCAAAGCCAAAATATAATCCGTAAAGTCCTTTGATCAGTTTTTCAACTGCCTGCTGGCACATAAAGGCGACGTATATCCACCGCCGGGTGCTGATCATCGCTTCCGCGGTTTTTATATCTTCCTTCGCATAGGCCAGCCAATATTCATATTTTTCCTGAGCTTTCAATTATTATCTCAACCCCTCTTAGTTGAAATAGCGGTCGCTATCGCGGCGGCGCAGGCGTCAACCGTCAGCGCGTCGGCGGGGACGTCCCAGCCGGCTTTTTTCAGCCGGTGCAGCAGCATTACGGTGTGCGGCGGCGATATGCCCACCTCGCCCAGCTTGTCCACCCTCGGGAAAATCTCGCCCGGCGCGCCGTCTAAAAATATCTCGCCGCGGTTCATGACGACAAGCCGGTCGGCGCGCGCCGCCTCGTTCATGTGGTGCGTGACCAGCACCATTGTGATGCCGTATGCCTCGCGGAGCTTGTCGATGGTCGCCAGCACCTCGCGCCGTCCGGCGGGGTCGAGCATGGCGGTCGGCTCGTCGAACACGATGCACTCGGGGCGCATGGCTATGACGCCCGCGATGGCGACCCGCTGCTTCTGGCCGCCGGACAGCCTGTGCGGCGCGTGCTCGCGGTAATCGTACATGCCCACGTCGGCGAGCGCCTTGTCAACGCGCTCGCGTATCTCAGCGGGCGGGACGCCCAGATTCTCGGGCGCGAACGCCACGTCCTCCTCCACGACCGTCGCCACCAGCTGGTTGTCGGGGTTCTGGAACACGGCGCCGACGGTTTGGCGGATTTTTATTAGGTTTTCGGGCGCGGCGGTGTCCAGCCCGTTTATCAGCACGCGCCCGGAGGAGGGGAGCAGAATGGCGTTCAGGTGCTTGGCGAGCGTGGATTTGCCGGAGCCGTTATGCCCGACGATGGCGACGAACGACCCTTTTTCTATCTCCAGGCTGACGCCGCCGAGCGCAAGCTCGCCCTCGCGGTAGCCAAAGGTTACGTTTTGAATCTGAATAAAAGACAAAGAATTTCCTCCGATTGGTTTTCATAGTTACAAGTTGATAGTTACAAGTTACAAGAAGTTGTTGGGGGGGTGCGGGGGGGTGTAGGGCGCGATGTCTTCATCGCGCCGTGTGTGTACGTACGGGGGTAAAACACCCGGCCCTGCGGGGGTCGCGGGACGCCGTGTGTGTACGTACGGGGATAAAACACCCGGCCCTGCGGGGCCACCCTCTTTACGAAAGAGGGCAAAGAAAGGGCGCGTACAGTTCCTGCCCTCTTTAGAAAAGAGGGTGCCGACCGCAGTCGGCGGGTGTTTTGACAGGGGTTACGCGGGAATAGGGCGGTCGGGGATGGAACCCCGACCGTACGGGGTTGCGGGGGGATACGGCGGGGGGTGGGGGACGGGAGGGGGGGGGGAGGGGGGGGACG
>WRMG01000033.1 GCA_009777255.1 Oscillospiraceae bacterium
ACATGGCGCGGTGCTTCAGGGACCTGGGCGTACCGTTCACCGTCGCGGCGAACAAGTCGGACAAGCTGAAAAAATCACAGACCGAACCCGCGCTGGCGCTGATACGCGACACGCTTGAGCTTGAGGATCTGCCGCTTCCGTTCTCGGCGCGCACCGGCGACGGCAAGGACAGGCTGACGGATATTATGGGGCTGCGGAAGGGGAGAATTTAGATGCAGAAAATAGTGATGCAGGGGCTCGGGCAAAACTCCGCCGGGCATTTGACCGTCGGCGGCGCAAGCGTCCCCGAGCTGGCCAAGCACTACGGCACGCCGCTGTACATACTGGACGAGGGCGTCATACGCCGGAACTGCCGCGAGATACTCAGCGGCCTGCGCGAGGGCTACAAGGCGCCGTTCACCGTGGCGTTCGCCAGCAAAGCGCTCTGCTTCACGCGGCTTTACGGGCTGCTGCGCGAGGAGGGCATGGGCGCCGACGTGGTGTCCGGCGGCGAGCTGTACACCGCGCTGAAGGGCGGCTTCAGGCCCTCGGATATATTTTTCCACGGCAACAACAAGACCGCGGCGGAGCTTGAATACGCGCTGGACGCCGGCGTCAGGCGCATCGTCGTCGATAACGCCGAGGAGCTCGAGCTGCTGAGCGCGATCGCGGCGCGGCGCGGCGCGGTCCCCGAAATCTCGTTCCGCATAAAGCCGGGTATCGACGCGCACACGCACGAGTTCATCGCCACTGGCAAGATAGACTCAAAGTTCGGGCTGGCGCTCGAAACGGGCGAGGCCGCCGAGGTCATAGCGCGCGCCGCGAGCCTGAAAACCTTGCGGGTTGTAGGCATCCACTGCCACATCGGCTCTCAGATTTTCGGGACCGAGCCGTTTGAACACGCGGCAAAGGTCATGCTCACGTTCATGCGCGATATGCGCGAAAAGCCGGGCGCGCCGCTGAACGAGCTGAATCTGGGCGGCGGCTTCGGCATACGGTATCTGCCCAGCCACGACCCCGTCACGCTGGCGGATATGTCGCTGAAATGCGCCGAGAGCGTCACCGCCGCCGCGAACGAGCTGGGGCTGCCGCTGCCGGAGCTGGTGCTGGAGCCGGGCCGTTCGATAACCGGCCCCGCTGGCCTGACGGTCTACACCGTCGGCTCGGTAAAAAAAATTCCGGATGTGAATACATACGTCGCCGTTGACGGCGGCATGACCGATAACCCGCGCTGCGCGCTCTACGGCGCGTATTACGAGCCGATAGCGCCGGAGCGCCCCGACGCGCCCGTCACACAGACCGCGGTTATCGCCGGGCGCTGCTGCGAGAGCGGCGACGTTATAACCCGCGAGGCGCCGCTGTGCGACGTCAGGGCCGGCGATCTGCTTGCGGTTCAGGCGACAGGCGCCTATAACTACTCGATGGCGTCCAACTACAACCGCCTGCCGCGGCCGCCCATTGTCATGGTCAGGGACGGCGCGGTGCGGTTGGCCGTGCGGCGCGAAACCTACGGCGATCTGCTGGCCTGCGACCAATGAACGCCGACACGGTAATATCGTACGCGCTGACCGGTTTGGCGGCGCTGTGCGCCATAATGTTCCACGAGGTTTCACACGGGTTCGCCGCGTATAAGCTCGGGGACATGACCGCGAAGGAGCGCGGGCGGCTGACGCTGAACCCGCTGAAGCACATCGACTGGTTCGGGCTGCTGATGCTGATTATCGCCGGCTTCGGGTGGGCAAAGCCCGTGCCGGTGGACATGCGGTTCCTGCGGAATCCGCGCCGCGATATGGCGATAATCGCGTTCGCCGGGCCGGCGATGAATTTCCTGCTGGCGCTTGTCTGTATGCTGGCGTATGCCGCGCTGGTGTTCTTTGAGGCTCCGCCGCTGCTTGCGAGATTCTTTATCGTCTGCACGGTTATAAACATCGGGCTGGGGATATTCAACCTGTTCCCGATACCGCCGCTGGACGGCTCGAAAATGCTCGGCATATTTCTGCCGGAGCATGTACATATGAAGGTTTTGCGGTTCGAGCGCTACGGTATGCTCGCGCTGATGGCCCTGCTTTGGACCGGTGTTTTGGGCGGGCCGCTGGGGTTTTTGCGCGGCACGGTTCTGGGCTGGTATGAGGGCGCGGGCGAGTGGTTTTACAGATTTTTGCACTCAGCTGTCAATAGATAGCACCTTACAGTCAAGTGATGTCACCTGACAGCTGACAGCTTATAATCAACAGTAAAAAAACAGGTAAAAGACAGGTAGGTGACGAGGTGGACGAGCTTACTTTCCGGTTGCAGGGAGTGGTAAAAGGCGAGGCGGATTTTATCGGGCCGCTTGACCTTATCCTGTCGCTGCTGTCAAAAAATAAGATGGAAATTTCGGATCTGAGGATTTCAGAATTGCTGGACCAGTATCTTGAGCATATGGGCCAAAACGAGCTGAATTTGGACGAGGCAAGCGAGTTTACGGTCATGGCGTCGCATCTCATCTATCTGAAAAGCCGGATGCTGCTGGCACTAGGGCAGGATCGAGAGGACGAGGATATGGCGCTGCTGCTCAGGGCGCTGGAGGAGCGCAAAAGCCGCGACGCGTATGAGAAAATTAAGCTGGCGGCAGCTTATTTGGAGCCGCTTTCAAACATCGGGCGCGACATATATTCAAAGCCGCCGGAGGTTCTGAAGCGGGATACCGAGTATCGCCGCGCGCATAAGCCGGACGAGCTGAAACGCGCCATGGAGGAGCTGTTTGACCGTATCGCGCGGCGGGCGCCGCCGGAGCAGGCCTCCTTCTCCCCTATTATGCGGCGCGAGCCGTATCCCATTAAGCGCAAGCTGGAGCTGCTGCTGAGGCGCTTGGAGGCCGCGGAAAGGCTGGATATGAACGCGCTGTTCGGCGAGTCGGTTACGCGGTCGGAGATGGTGGCGACGTTTTTGGCTGTATTAGAGCTGTGCAGATTGGAAAAGATTACCGTAGAGGTGACAAATTTCAGCGAGCTGACTATAACGAAGCGGGCGGAGCAGAGTCCGGCAAGCTGACGGTGTGAGGTTTGAAAAATGGATGAGCGTGAAATTGATTCCATGATTGAGAGCGTGCTGTTCGCGGCGGGCGAGCCCGTTAAGCGCGAGCGGCTCTGCGTGGTGCTGGGGCTGGGGCTTGATCTGGTGGAGGCCTCGGCGACGCGGCTTATGGACAGCTATGGCTTTGAGCGGCGCGGCATACGGCTTTTGAAGCTGGGCGGGTCGTATCAGCTGGTGAGCGCGCCGGAATACGCGGAGTATGTCCGCAAGATTCTGGAGGAGCGGCGGCCGCCGCCGATGACGCGGGCGACGCTGGAGACGCTGGCGATAATCGCGTATCATCAGCCGACGACGCGGGCGTATATCGAGATGGTGCGCGGCGTGGACTCGACGAATACCGTGGCGTCGCTGGCCGAAAAGGGGCTTATCGAGGAGTGCGGGCGGCTGGAGGTGCCGGGGCGGCCGATGCAGTTCAGGACGACGCCGGTGTTTCTGCGCACGTTCGGGCTGAAGTCGCTGGGCGAGCTGCCGGTGCTGGATTCGCCGGAGGGCGAGCTGGACGGGCAGATCGCGCTGAACGCCTTGGAGCGGCTTGACGGCGGCACGGAGCTTGATGACGGGGAGGC
The DNA here is from genome assembly GCA_009777255.1 of Oscillospiraceae bacterium. GTDB lineage: Bacteria > Bacillota > Clostridia > Oscillospirales > UBA929 > WRMG01. The sequence continues at coordinate 3,621 of WRMG01000033.1, forward strand.
GGGTACGGGTTGACCGCGTTGATTGTTTTGGGCGCTATAGCCGCCGGACTGACGGCGCTGCTGGCCATGAAGGTGGGCGCGCGCGTGAGCTTCGGCGACGGGCTTGAGCTGCGGCTGATAGTCGGGCCGGTCAGGAAGAGGCTGAGGCTTGACGACAAGCCGGGCGGCGGGGCGGCAAAGCCCCGGGCGGAGCCTGAAAGCTCCGGCGTTGACACGGAGAAAAAGGCGCGGCCAGCGTCACCGTCCCAGAGCGGCTTTGATACGAAAAAGCTGATAAGGTTCGCGCTCGGCGCGGTTCCGCGCTTTATAAAGCTGCTGCGGGTGGATGAGCTGAGGTTCCGCTATGTCGCGGGCGGGAGGTCCGCCGACAGGACGGCGATCGCGTATGGGAGGGCCTGCGCGGCGATCGGGGCGCTACTGCCGTTTATGGACAGGTATTTGCGCGTGAGGCGGCGGAGCGTCACGGCGGATTTGGATTTCGGCGGCGGCAAAACGCGCTGCTCGGGCGTTATACAGGTGACGGTTACGGTTGGCGCGGCGCTGATGTTCGGGCTGTGGGCGCTGATAGGATTGATGAAATGCCGTAAGGAAAATATAAATACAAAGGAGAATGGACATGGCTAATACGGTTGTGGAGCTGATGAACGCGGCGCTGACGAAGATACGCGATATGGTGGACGTCAACACCGTCGTCGGGGATTCCATCACGACGCCGGACGGGACGACGATTATTCCGGTGTCGAGCGTCGGGCTGGGGTTCGGCATGGGCGGCACGGACTGGGACGGCAAGAGCGAGAAGACCAGCGGCAACGGCGGAGGCGGCGGGGGCGGCGTTACGGTGAAGCCCGTTTCGTTTTTGGTGGTGTCGCCGAACGGGAGCGTTAAGGTTATACCCGTGGATTCCTCGGGCGGCGATTCAGCGCTGGAGAAGATTATAAACGCGGTGCCAAGCGTCATCGACGCCGTGGAGGGTCTGATCGAGCGGTTCAAATGACATAAAAATTCCAAAACCGGTTATACTTAGGGTAATTGGTTTTGGGAGGTATGTTTTTGCGGCGCGTTTTATTGTTTTTAATATTGTTTATGACGCCGGTTTGGGCCTTCGCGCTGGAGGTTTCGGCTGAACACGCTATTTTAATCGACGCGGATTCGGGGCGGGCGCTGTACTCCAAAAACGCCGGCGAGCGGGCGGATATTGCCAGCACGACGAAGATAATGACCGCGTTTCTGGCGCTACAGACCGCCGACACTGCCGAAAGGGTGACTATTAAGCGGGAGCATACGCTGGTGGAGGGCACGCGCGTCTATTTCAAGGAGGGCGACGTGCTGACGGTGGAGGAGCTGCTTGTCGGCACGCTGCTGCAATCCGGCAACGACGCGGCGCTGGCGCTGGCCGACCACTGCGGCGGAAGCGAAGGCGCGGAGGGCTTTGTGAGGGCCATGAACGATCTGGCGCGGCAGCTGGGCATGGAGAACACCAGCTTCGCTAACCCGCACGGTTTGAATGACGACAACCATTACTCGACCGCGGAGGATATGGCGATACTGACCCGCAGCGCGCTGAACAACGCGGCGTTCGCCGCGATTGTGTCAAGGAAAACGGGCAGTGTGGGCAGCATGGCCGTCAGGAACCATAACAGGATGCTGTGGAATTATGAGGGCTCGAACGGCGTTAAGACGGGCTATACGAAAAAGGCGGGGCGGTGTCTGGTGTCCAGCGCGGAGCGCGGCGGGCAGACGCTGATCGCCGTGACGCTGAACGCGCCGTCCGACTGGAACGATCACACCAGGATGCTGGACTTCGGCTTTAACAACTATCCCGCGCGCAGGCTGGCGACGCGGGACGCGTTTATCTGCGAGCTGCCGGTTGTTTCGGGCGTTGGGGGCGCTGTGGATGTGCGCGTGCGCGACACGCTCTCGTGTGTGCTGACCGAGGATGAGACGCGTTTTGTGCGCGGCGAGGTTGAGCTGCCGCGCTTCGTCTGGGCGCCGGTCGGGCAGGGCGAGACGGTCGGGCTGATACGCTTTACGCTGAACGGCGAGGTGATCGGCCGGAGCGAGCTGTACGCGGCGGCGGCGGTGCCGGAGCAGGAGATCGTGAAAAGGACGCTGTGGGCGAGGATGTTCAGGAGGTTGATGTGAGGATGTTTTTTTGTTGACATTGTGCGCTTATTGTGCTAATATTAATATGGCGGCGGGAGGGCACTTCGGCTTGACGCCGCCGTAATAATAAACGGAAAGGCGCCGGTGATCATGCCGAAAAACACTACGATAAATCTTCGCGTGGATTCCGCCGTAAAAGAGGAGACGGGCGCGATTCTCGCTTCTCTGGGGTTGACGTTCAGCGAAGCGTTTAATCTCATGCTGCATCAGGTGCGTATTGTCCGCGGGCTGCCTTTTGAGGTGAAGCAGCGTCTGCCGATAGAGTTAAACGATGGACATGGCTCCTATATCTGTGAATTCGGGCATGTGCATGACTACAGCAAGTTCGATTTTGACGCCGCCGAACGCTTGATCGCAGACCCTGATACGAAACAGTATGACAGTGTAGAGGCGTTGTTAGCCGACCTAAAGGCAGATGACGGCGATGAGTAAATATAAAATTCTGCCAACACCGAAATTCAAAAAAAACATAAGGCTTCTTGAAAAACGGGGCTGCAACATGTCCTTGCTGTATGATGTTATCGGCAAGCTGGCGAACGGCGAAACCCTGTCCGCGCAGTACCGTGACCACCCTTTGAAAGGTAATCGCAAGGGTTATCGTGATTGTCATATCCTGAGCGATTGGGTTTTGATATACAGGATTGACAGAGATATTTTAACCCTTATTTTGTATGAAACCGGCACACATGCCGATATTTTAGAATGAGGATACAGAGGATAATCGCGGCGCGGGGGCTGATGTCGCGGCGCGCCGCGGAGGAGTATATAAGGGACGGGCGCGTTACGGTGAACGGACGCCCCGTCCGTTTGGGCGAGCGCGCAGATGAGGGCGATGTTATCGCCGTTGACGGGAAGCCCGTCGGCGGCGAGCCTGAAAAGGTGTACATAATGCTTAACAAGCCGCGCGGCGTCGTCTGCACGATGAGCGACGAGCGCGGGCGGCCTGCCGTTTCAACGCTCGTGGCAGGCGCTGGCGCGCGCGTTCTGCCGGTCGGGAGGCTGGACATGGACAGCGAGGGGCTGCTGCTTATGACCAACGACAACGGCGCGATAAACAGGCTGACGCATCCGTCGCATGAGGTGGACAAGGAGTATCATGTCCGCGTCCGTATACCGGACGGCGTTGACTTTGACGGCGCAGTCGCGGCGCTGGGGCGGCCCATGGACGTCGAGGGGTATATCACAAGGCCGGCGCGGGTGCGGGTGATAAGCCGCGATGGCAGGAACGCCGTGCTGTCGGTCGTTATACATGAGGGGCGCAAGCGGCAGGTGCGGCATATGTGCAAAAACGCGAGCCTGTCGGTGGACAGGCTCGTCAGGGTGCGTATAGGTAATTTGGAGCTGGGGGAGCTGGGGGTCGGCGAATGGAGATACTGCGATTTTGAGGAAATCCGGTGAAATATCTCACACAGCGCGCCGAGGGCGCCGCGCCCTACGATTTTACCATGTTGGCGACTTCGTCGGCGAAGTTGTCTTCGCGTTTGGCAAGGCCCTCGCCTTTTTCATAACGGTAAAAGGCCGTCAGCTTGATTGAGCCGCCGAGTTCTTTGGCTTTTTGCTCGATGAGCTTTTGGATTGTGACGGCTTCGTCCTTGAAGAACGCCTGATCGAGCAGGCAGACCTCGGAGTAGTATTTATTCAGGCGGCCGGCGACCATCTTTTCGGCGACGGCGTCGGGCTTGCCCTCGGCCTTGGCTTGCGCGAGATAGACCGAGCGCTCGGTGTTGAGCGTCTCCTCGTCAAGCTCGGAGCGGCTGAGGCAGATGGGGCGCATGGCGGCGGCCTGCATACAGACGTCGTAGGCCAGCTCGCGGACGGCGGGGTTTTCGATGATCGCGGCGTCTACCTCCATGTGGGTGAGGACGCCGATTTTGCCGCCCATGTGGACATATGACACGTTGAAAGGCTCGGCGAAACGCGCGAAGCGCCTGATCTTCAGGTTCTCGCCGATGACCAGCACCTTTTCGCGCAGGGTCTCCTCGACGGTGAACTCACTGCCGGGGTATTTGCATTTGAACAGCGCCTCGACGTCGGCGGGGGCTTCGTTTATGACGACCTGTACAAGGTCCTTTACGAATTTTTGGAAGTCCTCGTTTTTGGCGACGAAGTCGGTTTCGGAGTTGACCTCTATCAGGCCGGCCGCGCCGTTTTCGGCGACCGTTGCGAACACCATGCCCTCGGCGGCGATGCGCCCCGCTTTTTTGGCGACGGCGGCAAGCCCCTTTTCACGCAGGATCAGCACGGCTTTTTCGACGTCGCCGTCGGTTTCGGTAAGGGCGCCCTTGCAGTCCATCATGCCGGCGCCGGTCATCTGGCGCAGGGTTTGTATATCTTTCGCGGTAAATGCAGCCATGTTATAATTCTCCTTTATATAATTTCCTCGGTGTTTTCTTCTTCGCCCTCGTCGGAGGCGAACTGCTCGCCCTGGCGGCCCTCCAGCACGGCGTTGGCTATCGCCTGGGAAATGAGCTTTATCGCGCGGATCGCGTCGTCGTTGCCGGGGATGGGGTAGTCGATCTCGTCGGGGTCGCAGTTGGTGTCAACGACGGCCACTATCGGGATGCCCAGCTTGCGGGCCTCGGCGATGGCGTTGCGCTCCTTGCGCGGGTCGATGATGAACAGCGCGCCGGGGTGGCGCCGCATTTCCTTGACGCCGCCGAGGTATTTCTCCAGCTTGTTAATCTCGCCCCTGAGCTTTATGACCTCTTTCTTGGGCAGCATGTCGAATGTGCCGTCCTCTTCCATCTTTTTGAGCTGGTTCAGGCGGTCGATACGGCGGCGCATGGTCTTGAAGTTTGTGAGCATTCCGCCCAGCCAGCGGGCGTTGACATAGAACATGCCCACGCGTTCGGCCTCTTCTTTTATCGCGTCCTGCGCCTGTTTCTTGGTGCCGACAAACAGGACCTCCTGACCTTCGGCGGCCAACTCGCGGACGAAGAGGTAGGCCTCTTCCAGTTTTTTCACTGTTTTTTGCAGGTCGATGATATAGATGCCGTTGCGCTCCGTGAAGATATAGGGCGCCATTTTGGGGTTCCAGCGGCGGGTCTGGTGTCCGAAGTGGACGCCCGCCTCGAGCAGGTGCTTCATTGAGATTACTGCCATTTGGGGTTTTTCCTCCTTTTGTTTTCATACGCCGGCCGGTTAATGATTTCCAACCGGTGTATCCTCCACGGGTTATTCTTTAGCGCAGGGTTCCCCTTTTGCGGGGGGGCTCCGCCTGCCACATGCCGTGAAAAACGCCCGTGTGCGGATTAGCTCATAAGCGAGCCTTGGAAAGTATATCATAAAAATTGGAGGTTTGCAACCCCCAATTTTGTGAAGCAGTGATTTTTAAGCGGCCCGTTATTCGTTCGCCAAGCGCTCCTTCAGCGCTTCCTGAAGCACGCCGGAAAAATTCAAGTGCTTCTGCTCGGCCGCGGCGTTCAGCCAATAGGGAATGGACAGCGTTTTCTTGACATAGCGGGTCTGGCTTTTGATGTTCTCTACATCCCCTATGATGAGCATTACTCGGCCGCCGCTGAGCGTTTCAATGTCAGACGGCGCGGGCAGGGACTCCCCTCTCTCCAGCGCTGTTTCAATGCGGCTTTCCAGCACATCCTTCGCCATGATAGCGGCCTCTTCCAGTGTTGACCCTTCGGTGTAGCACGGCCGTATGTCGGGAAAATTGACATAGTATCCGTTTTCCTCTTTTTCAAATACCGCCGGATACGCGTACTTGGTCTTCATGACAAATCCCTCCGTCACTTTAATTTTGCGTCTTCTAATATCCGGTTATACAAGCCCTTGCCTAATTCCTTATGGTGATGGGGCACGATAGTGTACGCGCTGCCCTTGACCATATGGTAGTGGCTGCTCTTACTGATCTTTATAATCTTAAAGCCCAAGCCTTTGAGCTTTTTTATCATTTCCACCCCTGTCAAGCAATCCACCCCTTAATGATACTATAACACGTAAGTTACGTATTGTCAAGTGATAAAAAAATAACGGCCGGGTGTGCGTCCCCTACGATGGGGCGGGTGGGGTGACGGGGGGGACGGCGGGCGACCGGGGACGGTCGCCCCTACAGGGACGGGGAATTGGAGGGAAACGGGGCGGCGGCAATCGTAGGGCGTGACGCCCTCGGCACGCCGTGGCGCAACGACAATATAACGACGGCCACGGGCGGCAGGTTGCCGCCCCTACGATGGCGGGGTATATATACGCGGGCGACCGGGGACGGTCGCCCCTACGATGGCGGGTATAATGGACGACGGGCGACCGGGGGCGGTCGCCCCTACAGAGACGGGTATAATATACGCGGGCGACCGGGGGCGGTCGCCCCTACGGGGACGGGGTTAATATACGCGGGCGACCAGGGGCGGTCGCCCCTACAGGGACGGGGTATGACATGTCGTCCTTTACGCCGTACCTCACCTTATATAATTGAATGGGTTTACGGGTTTGTCGTTGACTCTAATTTCAAAGTGGACGTGCGGGCCGGTCGAGCGGCCGGTGTTGCCGACGCGGGCGATGAGGTCGCCCTGTTTGACGGAGTCCCCTGCTTTGACCAGATTCCTGCTGTTATGGCCGTAGAGGGTGGATAGCCCGTTCGGGTGTTTGATAATGACGCAGAGGCCGTAGCCGGTCTTTGTGCCGGCGAAGGTCACGACGCCGTCGCTGCTTGACACCACCGGAGAGCCGATGGGACCGGCGAAGTCTATGCCCGTGTGCATTGCGGTTCTGCCGAACAGCCGGCGCATACCGAATGTGGATGTGACCCTTCCCCAGAACGGGCGGATAAATGTCGGCGGCGTGAGCGTGCCCTGAGCGATGACCCGCGTCACCGGCGCGAGGGTGTTTTCGACGTCCAGTATCTCTCTGTCGCTTTCGCGCCCGTTTATATAGCTGATGTTAGCCGTGACGGTGTTGTAGCCGTCCTCGCCCTCGGTCACGACGCGTGTGCTGGTTGTGTACATATTCGGGTCGTCTACATACTCGGTTTCAAAGTAAACCTGCTCGGTGTAGACCTCTTTGCGCGTCGCCAGAACTTGGAGCATCGGGGTTTCGCGGCTTATCACAAGCTCCTGGCCGCTGAGGTCCTCATACTCCGAGTTCAGCTCGAATAAGCGTTCGGCGGACATGCCGTATCCGTTCGCAAAAAGTTCAATGTCAATCCCCTCTTCGGCGAACGCGGTGACGGCATGGGTAAGCTCGGCGTTCAGCAAGCCGTCCAGCCCGGACATATCCATTTCGATCGCCGCTGACGCCAGCTGGCGCGTGACGCTTACGTCGCCGGCAAAGCCGACCGTATCGTAATCCGGCGCCCATTCCGACAGGATGCTCTCAAGCCGTCCGGCGATGACGCCTCTCTGCGACACACCGACGACGACCTCGCCGTTTATGGTCAGGATGTCGAGAACCTTCAGCTCGGGTATGCGGCCGAACAGCATATTCTCGACCTCGCGCCTGTTGAACACCTTGCCCCTGCTGACCAGCGAGTATTTATAGGTGGTGTTCGGGCTGAGCGTGAACGGGACCTCGAGTATATCCGCCGCCTGAGCGGAAACGGCGGCGACGGCGCGCTCGAACTGCTCCTGGCTGTTGACATAGCCGACGGATTCGCCGTCTACGAACACCTCCAGCCCCATGCCGTAGAAGCCGTAGATAAACACGGCCACGGAAAAGCCCGCGAGCAGCAGGGCTGACCGCAGGCGCCTGAATGTGCCGATATGGATATTGCGCGCGAGCGCGCCGGCGCTGAACACCGCGCCGGAGACGCAGAGCGCGGCGTGTCCCGCTCCGATCGCCGCGATACCGGCGGCGGCGGCGAAAAAGCGCCATATTTTATAGGAAACAGGTTCGGCGGCGAGCTTCAGCCACGCCCATAGGGCGAGAACGGGAGTAATGACGGAACGGTTAAACGCGAGCGTTTTTGCCCGCGCCCACGCCTGATAGCGGCCCGCGTTCAGCGCGTCTACTACCGAGCGCGCCGCGGGGTTGAGCATCATTTGGGGCTGTTTCCGTTCGAGTACGCCCTGTGCCATAAAATAAATCCCCTACTTAAAGAAAATTATAATCCAAAGACAATATGATTACAAAACAGTAACAAGTGTATTGTAGCTGATATTTTTTTCTTTGTCAAGCATTTTTTTCTTTTTGGGGAAATTTTTGTTTGCGGGGGGATAAAACTCCCGGCCCCGCGGGGCCGTCCTCTTTGCGAAAGAGGCGGTAAAATAACGATTGACGTTTTGCCGGTGTGTGGTGTATAATGTGAGGGCAGGGATTTATGTATAAAGGTGGTGAGATGAATGGACGCCGACAGCAGCAGCGGTATAGATTACCCGGAGCGAAGAACATACCGGGGGACGCCCCGTACTGAAAGGAGGGTATTGTCATGCCCAAAAAGAGCGTTAATCCAAACATCTCAGCACGCGCGACGCGCATTA
>WRMG01000034.1 GCA_009777255.1 Oscillospiraceae bacterium
TCATAGTCGGTGATAACCTGCGTCATGCCGGAGGTCAGATACTCCAAGGCATACGCGCCGATAGGCTCGTTGCGCATGACCTCAAGGCACACCTTGTCCACGTCGCTTCTCGCGTTGCCCGAATAGCTGCGCAGCCTGACGCGCCCCTCGGCGTTTCCGTTGCGCACAAAGCGCAGCACCGCGATTTTTAGCTCGGAGTAATTGGAAACCCGCAGCGACGCCGTGTTGTCGCCGAACGGCTCATACGCAGGCTCCTCGAGCGGCGTAACGCTGCGGTACTCGTTCTCCAGCAGCCTTGAGCAGGACGATAGCAGAACGATGATTACCGCCGATATGGCCGCGCGCCCGTAAATTTTTTTGAGTCCTCTCATAACAGCTTTATTATCTTGTCCCAGTTTTCCTCGTCATAAGCGGTTATCTCAATGTGAGCGGGGCTAAGGTCAAAGTCGTGGTGCTTCGTACCCAAAAAGGCCGCGCATATCATGCCCGCGTTAATGGCGGCGTTAACGCCGTTTTCGGAATCCTCGATGACAAGGCAGCTCTCGGGGGCGGCGCCTATACGCCGCGCGCACTCCAGAAAGATGTCCGGCGCGGGCTTGCCCTGCTCGACGTCGCTTGAGGTGACGACCGCGTCCATACGCAAATCAAAACGGCTCACGATGTCGTATACCAGCCTTGCCGACGAGGCGGAGCCGATCGCCAGCTTCAGCCCCATGGCGCGGAAGCGCCCGATCCAGTCCGGCAAGCCGCCGATCAGAGCTGTGACGTTCTTTGACGCGAGAAACAGATTGTCGGTATACCCGCGGATAAGCTCGTCGTCATCAAGCGTAATATCGGGGTTAAGGCTGCGGATATAAGAGGGGAACTTCTTGAAAGAAGAACCCGTCAGCCTTGTGATGACCTCCTCCGTAACCTCGATACCGAATGAGGATAAATACTCCTTATCCGCCTTGTTGTAATGCTTTTCAGAGTCGATCAGCACCCCGTCCATATCGAAGATGACTGCCGATACGCGGCTAGACCCTGTGCTTGTCATATGTCCCGAACCCCTCTCCTAAAACCTCATAGGTTTTGCTTACTATAATAAACGCGTCAGGATCAATTTCCTTGGCGAGCGCTTTCAGCGGCGAGATCTGCTGGCGGCGCACCGCGCACAGTATAACCTTCCGCGGGGCGCGCGTAAAACCGCCCTCGGCGTTAAGCAGCGTCGCGCCGCGCCCGAGACGGTCATGTATCGCCGCGTTGATCTCCTCGTATTTCTCGCTCATGATATACGCGAGCCACTGCGCGTTGACGCCGTAAAGAATCAAATCCGTCACCTGGATGGCGGTGAACAGGCATACGACGGCGAAGAACGCGTTGTTCACCGACCCGAACACAAACGCCGACGATAATATAACACAGCCGTCCACAAACAATACGAGCGAGCCCATCTGAGTGTATGGGAACGGTATCTTCAAAAGCCTCGCCGCTATATCGCTGCCGCCCGTGGTCGCGCCCTTTCCGAACACCAGCCCCAGTCCGGCGCCCCCCAAAACGCCGCCCAATACGGCCGCCGCCAGCGGCTCGCAGTCGGGCACGGGGAACTCGACGGCCTGTAAAATGTCGATAAGCATTGTGCTGGCAAGCGTTCCGGCCATTGTGCGCACAAGGAAACGGTGTCCCAGCAGCCGCCACCCGATTATGAACAGCGGGAGGTTCATGACCAGCACCGCGCCCCCTATGGGTATCTGCGGCAGCCTGTAGTTAAGCATAATGGCGATACCCGTAAGGCCGCCGTTTACAATATTGTTCGGCTCAAGAAACAGCACGATGGACAGCGCGTAAAGCGCCCCGCCGAATATTATGACCGCGAAATCAAAAGAGTTCTTTTTTATCACAGCGCCGCCTCCCCGCTTAAAGATTGCTAATTGTTCATTGTCAATTGCTCATTGCCCAGATCCTGCGCGCGCAGCGCGACGCCCACGCTGGGCAGCGAACGCACCCGGAACCGCTCGAGGTTGGCGACGCCCAGCTCGGAGGGCGCGCAGAGCTTTTCGGCGCGGTGCCGCCCCTTGGGCGAGATGACGGACACGCCCTGCGTATTGCGCGTGGTCTTGGGTGAGAGCTGCGCCGAGTGGAACACGATTGCGCGCGGCTCGGTCGTGGTCATTATAAGCTCGCGGTCGCCCTCCAGCACCATAAACGACACCGCCGGGCTTTTGTCCGAAAAGGCGTTCTGGAGCTTGCGGCGGTTCGACACGGTGGCATACGCGCCAAGCTCCACGCGGGCGGCCTTGCCGTTCTCAAAGCCTATCAGCAGATGCTTTGAGTAATCCTCCGGCAGACAGGTGAACAAAAGCGCTTCGCCGCTCTCAAAGCCCAGCTTTCCCGGGACGTATTCGCCCATCTGCGACGCCTTGGAATCCTCAAACTCATGCAGCCGCGCCTTATAGCATTGCTGCCTGCTTGTGAAGAAGAGAATTTCGTCCTTGTTCCGCGCGTCCAGCGAGGCGATTATCCTGTCGTTCTCCTTCAGCTTATGCTCGCCGGAGAGCCTGAGCGAATTGGGCGTTATCTTCTTAAGGTAGCCGCCCTCGGTTATGAACACATGGACGGCGTAGTCCTCGATATGCTCCTCGGGCCTGAAGTCCTCCACATCGCTCTCGCTGACCAGCTCGGACCGGCGCGGCGCGCCGTATTTGTCCATAACACGCTTCAGGTCCGCTATAAGTATGTCCCTGACCCTTTTGGGGTCTTTAAGCGTGTCCTCCAAATCCTTCACAGCGTTCTCAAGCCGCTTTGTCTCCTCGGTGCGGCCCAGCAGATACGCGCGGTTTATATTCCTCAGCTTTATCTCGGCGACGTATTCCGCCTGCCGTTCGTCGATACGGAACCCGATCATCAGATTGGGCACAACCTCGCTCTCCTCGTCCGTTTCGCGGATTATCTTGATAGCGCGGTCGATGTCAAGCAAAATCTTCGCCAGCCCGTGCAGCAGATGCAGCTTTTCCCTCAGCTTCGCCGCGTCGTTAAAGAGCCGCCGCCTCACGCACTCCGTGCGCCACGCGCACCATTCCTCCAGTATTTTATCCACGCCCAGCGTGAACGGCGTCCCCGCGATCAGGAGGTTTAAGTTTACGCTGAACGCGTCCATCAGCGGCGTCTGCTTGAACAGGCGGAGCATGAGCTTTTCGTGGTCCGTGCCGCGCTTTAGGTCAAACGTGATCCGCAGACCCTTCAAGTCCGTTTCGTCACGGATGTCTGACACCTCTTTGAGCTTTCCGGCCTTTACAAGCTCGGCGCATTTATCCATTATCGCCTCGACGGTGGTGGTATAGGGTATTTCAAAAACCTCTATGATATTCTCTTTCGGCAGATACCGCCATTTCGCGCGCACCCTGAAGCCGCCGCGTCCCGTCTGATATATGCCGCGCATCGCGTCTTTATTGTAAATAATCTCTCCGCCGGTGGGGAAATCCGGCGCGGGCAGGGTGTCCAGAATATCACAGCCGGGGTCCCTGAGAAACGCGATCGTCGTCCTGCAAACCTCGGCAAGATTAAAGCCGCAGAAATTTGACGCCATACCCACGGCTATACCCAGATTCTGCGACACGAGTACATTGGGAAAAACCGTGGGCAGCAGCATGGGCTCTTTGAGCGTGTTGTCGTAGTTGTCGGTGAAATCGACGGTGTCCCTGTCGATCTCGCCGAAAATCTCGGCGCATATGCCGTCGAGCTTCACCTCCGTATAGCGCGACGCGGCATAGGCCATATCGCGGGAATAGACCTTGCCGAAGTTGCCTTTGGAGTCGATAAACGGGTGCAGCAGCGCCTCATAGCCGCGGGCCAGCCGCACAAGCGTTTCGTATATCGCCGCCTCGCCGTGGGGGTTCAGGCGCATGGTCTGGCCGACGACGTTCGCCGACTTTGTGCGCGCGCCCGTGAGAAGCCCCATCTTATACATGGTGTACAGGAGCTTGCGGTGCGACGGCTTAAAGCCGTCGATCTCGGGAATAGCGCGCGAAACAATCACGCTCATGGCATAGGGCATGAAGTTATCCCGCAGCGTGTCCGTGATATTTTCCTCGCGCACCTCGGCGCGCAGCCCCTCGACATTGGGCGGGATGACGGCTTTTTCGGGTTTCTTAGGTGTTTTCGGCATGTCTGGGTATCTCGCTTTCTAAAATCCTGATATATCCATTATAACCGCGGAAACCGCATACGTCAATATAGTTGCAAGATACGGGTTACAAGTTACCAGAAATTTGCTTGACATGGGGGGCGGGCCGTGTTACCCTATTTCCCATGGGGGAGACGATATGAAAAAAAGATATAGACTGATTGCCTCGGACTGCGACGGCACGCTGATAAACTCCGATCACGAGCTGACGGAGCGCACAAAAACCGCTATTGACAGATGTATGGACGCCGGCGCGGTGTTTGTGCTGGCCACCGGCCGCCCCACATACGCCGTTCAATGGTTCGTCGATATGTTCGACAGGGACATGCCGATCGTTACATACAACGGCTCGTTTGCCATGATGAGCAAAACCCAAAAGATATTACTGGAGGTGACGCTTCCGGCCGAGCTGTGCCGCGAGGCGATCACCCTCGGGCGCGAACGCGGCATGGGCGTCATTACATATGTTGACCACAAGCTGTATGTCGCCGAGCGTAACGCGTGGACGGACGATTACGCCCGCTTTTTCAATGTCGGCGCCGCCGTGACGGAGAACATCTCCGACGTCGTGAAAAACGGCGCGTCCAAGGTCCTGTGGATCAAGGACGCCGGCAGCATAAGCGATATTTACGCCGAAACGCAGACGCGTTTCGCGGGACGGCTGAACTGCTTTACATCCACGCCGTTTCTGTTCGAGTTTATATCCACGGGCGCGTCGAAAGGCGCGGCAATCAAGAAAATCGGCGGGCTGTACGGCATCGGGCCGGAGGAGATGATCGCCGTGGGCGACGGCTTTAACGATGTGGATATGATCGAGTACGCCGGTTTGGGCATAGCGGTGAAAAACGCGCCCAAGGGCGTCAAAGACGCCGCCGACGAGATCGCGCCCTCGAATGACGACGACGGCGTGGCGGCGGTGATCGAAAAATACATACTAAAAAAGTAAGGACGGTTAAAAACCGTCCTCACAGTTTTACGGCGGATTTGGCGGCACATATAACGCGGAGTATAAATTATTTAACATAAACCCCTCATTCTTATATATGACAGGCGTAATAACCGCCGCTTTTTTACGTCTGCCCGAGATAAACAAAACTATTGCCAACAGTGAAATTTTGCTTTATAATGAATGTAAATATTTGTCTATTCTTCGCTATTCTCCGGCATCGGAGGCAGCAGCGCCGCCGCCGCCGCCAGACCCCCGAACGCGGCGGGCAGCACATATGCCTGCAACCCGTAAACTGTCCCCAACGCTATTAAAGCACACTGAACAACCGCGACGCATACCGATATTTTCCGCATCAGCTTCCGCGACTTCCCGGATTGAGGATTATTCGGGTGTATGACCGGCGCTTTCAGGAGGACGAGCGCCAGCGTCAAGCCCGCCGCGATAACCGGCACATACGGCGGAAACGCAATCAGCTTGCATATAAGGCACACAGCCGCAGTCATGCCCGTGAAAAAAGTCAGGCATATCCAGTGTTTGCTTGCGTGCGCGCCGCCCGCGTAGCGCTTGAGCGCGGCGAAAGAGATCAAAAACGCTATCGTCTGCGCGGCGGCGTCCAGAATAAGCGCGACCGCCGCAAGCGCCAGCAATTGCTGCGTATTGGAGATATACAGAAACAGCAAATAAGCTAAAACCTCTCGGTCCTCCTCTTTGGCTAATCCCCGCAGGACGCAGTAGCGGCTGAGCCTGTCGGCCATACCTTCCGTCATCGGTAAACCTCCTTGGATAAAGACATGGAAGTGGAGTTATTCATATGTGGATCGGCATTTGCGAGGATAACAGGGCATACAGGAACCGGCTCGAAAAAGATGTGCGAAGCGTCGCGCGCCCCTGCGACCGCGTGACGGCATACTCAAACGGGTCTGATTTGCTGAGCGATACGGACTCCGCCGCGTTCCCTATGGACGTGCTTCTGCTCGATATAGAAATGCCCGCGCTCTCCGGTATCGACACGGCGCGTGAGCTGCAAAAGACCAGCCCGTTTACCCAGATCGTCATAGTGACAAGCCACAGCGGATACGCCTTACAGGGGTATGAACTCCGCCCGTCGAATTATCTAATGAAGCCTGTCTCCGTCAATGTCCTTCGGGCGGAGCTAGAACGGGCGCGGCGAATCGCGGGACGGGACATCGGCGGCACACTGCGCGTATCCTCGAAGGACACCGCCGCGTTTATCCCGATCAGAGATATTCTGTACATCGAATGTTTCTGTCACACCCTGTACATACATACGCCTGACAACACTTATAAGTACAACCACACGCTAAAGGGCGTGAGCGAAGCGCTCTCCGGCAAAGGCTTCTGCCGCGTAAACAGGTCGATGCTGGTAAACCTCCGCCATGTACTCTGCATAGACAAAACGGCAAGCTCCGTTTTGCTGGTCAATAATTATACGCTCAGCGTCAGTCCGCTGCGTATATCCGAGGTGCTGGAGGAATACCTGCGATACCGCCAGTCAATGATACCGGCGGGCGCCGGCCCCGCATAGCGCGGGACGGGGGATCAGTCCGTTCTCCTCAGGCTGGCGGGAACCTTGGGCTGATAGAAAAACACTCTGCACATATGGCCTATCCATGCGGGGCTGGCTCCCATCGAACCTAAGATGAGAATAAAGCTGACTATGCTGGCCAGTAGCTTTTTCATTGTGGAAGAACCACCTTTCAATAAGATAGCTCGCATTATAGCATAGGCTGTCAAAAAATAGGGGCTGATTGCGTGAAATGGGGTTGAAACAGCACGAACTGCAAGTTTGGTTGACGATAATATAGTGATTGCAGTTGTTATGTAAACGATATACATATAACGAAATTGAGGGCTTTAATGGTGTATTTCGCAATGGACCTAATACTGCTGGCCGCGGAATCCTTCGTTTTGATATTCGTAGCCGACAAGATACTTGCGAGGCGGTTTCACCCCGCGTTTATTTATGTCATATTCATCGGGGCGCATATAACCAGACGCCTGATTATAACCAACGAGGTTTGGTATGTTTTCGCGCTGTCCGCGGCGATCGACGCTCTGGCGCTGTTCATCTGCCACCGCCGGGATATTAAGAGGACGGTCTTTCTTTTAGTCATTTTCTATGTTGTCACCGTATGCTGCGAGCTTGTTATCGGCGCGGGTATGTCACTGCTGTTCGGGGATATTTTATTTATTGACAGGGTTCTGCTTTATACCGCGGGCGTGATCCATAAGCTGATCTTGCTGCTGCTGGCGTTTCTGGTGCTTAGATTTATCCAGAAATGGTCTTTCCATAAAAGCTGGTTCGCGGACTGGCTGAGATACCTGCCGCTCCCGGCCGGTATATTAATCGCGCTGATCGCGCTATACAACATGAACTATGAGGACAGCGCCATGTTCGGGCAAATGCTGCTCCTCGGTATTCTGGGGTTTTTGACCTGTATGTTCATGATCGCCTATGTCCAGTACGGCGGCGACAAAAAGCGGCTGGCCGAGCGGCTGGCGCTTACCGAAAAATTCAAGAGATCCAAAAAGCAATACGACATGGATATGGTTGCGCTGATGCGGCGCTGCGGGCGTATGGCGCACGACTCGCGCCACCACCTCGAATATGTGGCCTCGCTGCCAAGCATCGCGGAGATCCGCGAATACGCGGCGCGGATACTTAATCTGGGCAGCTTTGATATTCAGATAACCGGAAACCATGACATAGACTCCATCCTCTACCCTAAGCAGCAGAAGGCGCGCGAAAAGGGGATAGGGTTCACCGTGACCGGGCTTCTGCCGCAGAGCATAGACTGGCTTGACCCGCTCGACGCCGTCGCCATTCTGGGCAACGGGCTGGCCAACGCGATAGAAGCCTGTGAGAAAATACCGGGCTCGTCGATCAGCGCGGCGTTCCGGCTCGACCGCCACTTGGATATAAGGATCGACAACCCGTTTCTGGAAAACCCCGTGATGAAAAAAAGCGGCTGGTTCCACAGCACAAAAAAAGAACCCGGCCACGGAATCGGCATGGAGAGCATCCAGGCCGCGGCGGACAGGTACAACGGTCATATGGAAACCGTGATTGAGAACGGCGTGTTTTCGCTCAGGATACTGCTTCAAGCTCCCGCATCGCCAGAATAGTTTCGGTTATAAGCTCCTCCAGCGTCCAGCCCAGCATCTCGGCGCCCGCGCGGATAACATCGCGCGAACATCCGGCGGCAAACTTTTTATCCTTAAACTTCTTTATTACGCTCGGATATTCCATATCCGACACACTTTTGCTCGGGCGCATGAGCGCCGCCGCGCCGATTAGCCCCGTAAGCTCGTCCGCGGCGTACAGTATCCTCTCCATAATACACTCCGGCTCATACGGCGTGCCGGTCATCTTATACCCATGGCTCAGCGCCGAGCGGATAACGCTCTCATCTATATCCTCGCCGCGCATCAGCTCCTCGCCCTTAACGCAGTGTTCCTCGGGGTACAGCTCAAAGTCGATGTCGTGCAGCATACCGGCGATACGCCAGTACGCCTCCCTGTCAGGGTCGTGCTTACGGGCAAAGTACCCCATCACGCCCGATACTATCTCGCCGTGGCTGATATGGAACGGCTCTTTGTTGTATTTCGCCAGAATTTCGCGGGCCTGCCGCAAATCGGGAACATAAGGCATAAAGCTCTCTCCTTTGTGTTTTTCCTAATAATACCACTTAGACCGCGATATGTAAAGATAATTTAACCGTTGACATTTCCTTTTTGCGGGGGTATAATTATCCGAAACAGGAGGTGGCGCTATGCTCAACACCAATTTTGAAGAGAAATTTATTAAGACGGGGATCACCTTCGACGACGTGCTGCTTGTGCCGCGCGCAAGCGACGTCCTTCCCTCGCAGGTGTCCCTGTCAACACGCCTTACCCAGAAAATTTCACTGAACATGCCGCTTATCAGCGCCGCGATGGATACCGTAACCGAGTCACGTATGGCCATCGCTATAGCGCGCGAGGGCGGCATTGGCGTTATCCACAAAAATATGCCGGTTGACCGCCAGACCGGAGAGGTTGACCGCGTAAAGCGCTCGGAAAACGGCGTTATAACCAATCCGTTCTACCTCTCGCCGGATCACACCCTGTTCGACGCCGAGGAGCTGATGTCAAAATACCGCATCTCCGGCGTGCCTATTTGCGAGAACGGAAAACTTGTCGGCATCCTTACGAACCGCGACCTTAAATTCGAGGAAGACGACCGCCTGCAAATAAAAGGTGTAATGACCAGCAAGGGTCTGGTGACCGCGCCGGTCGGCACAACGCTGGAGCAGGCCAAGGGTATTCTGGCAAAGTATAAAATAGAAAAGCTGCCCCTTGTTGACGAAAATTTCGCGCTTAAAGGGCTCATAACCATAAAGGACATAGAGAAAGCCGTAATGTACCCCAACTCCGCGCGCGACTCCGAGGGCCGCCTGCTTGTCGCCGCCGCGATAGGCGACACGCCCAATGTCATAGAGCGAGCGGCCGCTCTGGTCGGGGCCGGCGTCGATCTGCTGGTGCTGGACTCGGCGCACGGGCACTCCAAGAATATAATCGACTGCGTAAGACGCATAAAAAGCCGGCTGAGCTGCCAGCTCATGGCGGGCAATGTCGCCACCGCCGACGGCGCGAGGGCTTTGATTGAGGCCGGCGCCGACGCGGTCAAGGTGGGTATCGGCGCCGGTTCGATCTGCACCACACGCGTCATCGCCGGTATCGGCGTCCCGCAGGTAACGGCGGTCTACGACGCGGCCTGCGTCGCGCGCAGATATGACATACCGGTCGTCACCGACGGCGGCATCCAGTTCTCCGGCGACATCGTCAAAGCGCTCGCGGCGGGCGCCGACGCGGCGATGGTCGGCTCTCTGTTCGCCGGCTGCGAGGAGGCCCCCGGCGACAGCGAGATATTCCAAGGCCGCAGATTCAAGGTCTACCGCGGCATGGGCTCGATCGCCGCAATGCAGCAGCGCGAGGGCAGCGGCGACAGATATTTCCAGTCTGACAGCAGAAAGCTCGTGCCGGAGGGCGTCGAAGGCCGCGTGCCCTATAAGGGCACAATGAGCGAAGCCGTCTACCAATTGCTGGGCGGCATCCGCGCGGGCATGGGCTATTGCGGCGCGCCGACGATCGCCGACCTGCAAAAAAACGCGCAATTCATCCAAATAACAAACGCCGGCCTGAAGGAAAGCCACCCGCACGATATTTATATCACCAAGGAATCCCCGAACTACACCATCGCCCCCTCGTAGGGGACGCACACCGGGCGTCCCGCCGCACTCCCCATCACGTTCCCAACGTTTCCCCGCACCCCTCATTACCCAATCTATAATTTTTAGCCACCGCCCCGCGGTGATATGGAGGTTTGTATGAAAGTTTCGTTTTCCACTCTCGGCTGCCCCAACTGGATGTGGAATGAGATAACGTCGGCGGCGCTGGATCTGGGCTATGACGGCATTGAGCTGCGCGGCTTGGGCGAGGACCTGTACGTCCCGCAGATAAAAATATTTCAGCCCGGAAACATAGAAAAAACAGCCGCCGCGCTGAAACGGCAGGGGCTTGAGGTTTCCTGCGTCGCCTCCGACAGCCTGTTCCACGAACAGTCATACGGCGTCGAGAACAATTTCCCCGCATATATCGACTTGGCCGGCGCGCTCGGCTGCAAATACATCCGCGTTCTGTGCGACACATGGGGCGAGCCGGGCGTAAACGTTGACTTGGAGCTTGCGAAAAAGCGGCTGGCCGGTTTAGCGCCTTACGCCGCCGAAAAGGGCGTGACGCTCTTGGTTGAAACCAACGGCGTTTTAAGCGATACCAAAGCCCTTAAAGGGTTTTTGGAGTCCGTCGCGCACCCGAACGTACAGGCGCTGTGGGACCTCAACCATCCCGTGCGCAACTTCGGCGAAAGCCCCGCCGAAACATGGGCGAACATCGGCAAATACGTGCGGCACATACATCTGAAGGACAGCGTCGCCGCAAACGGCAAAACCGTCTACAAAATGCTGGGCTACGGCGACCTGCCGATCGCCGCGGCGCTGGAGCTGCTGAAAGAGAGCGGCTTTGGCGGCTATCTGTCGCTGGAGTGGACAAAGCGCTGGAACGACGATCTGGAGGACGCCGGAATCGTGTTCGCGCACTATATATACCAGATAAAACGGATGCTCAGATAAAACACAGGGGCGGGGTTGCGAAAACCCCGCCTCCTTTATCTCAAAACGGCAAATATTATACCATAATTAACCGCGGCGTCGCGCGACAAAACAAAGATTTCAAAACATGTCGCTAAATGTCACCGCGAAATGTTTCACGTGAAACAGTGCGCTTTCACGCGGGAGACGCGCCCTCCGGCGCGCCTCGGCGCGGTTCTCAAGCCCCTTTTATTTAAGCAGCAGCCCGCCGCTGAAATAGAGGAAGTACTTCTGCTCCCTGTGTTTCTTGCCCTCATGCTCGCCGTCGCCCTCGACCTTGAAGCCGCATACGATTGCCATTCTGTCGCCCGCCTTGACGTGGACGTCTATATCTTTTCTGTGCCCGTACAGCACGGTATTGGGCTCATAGGTCCTGCCGCCCTTGAACGGTTTCAGGGTGCGCGTTTCCGTGTCGCGTATGACGCGGAACTTGTTGCTGTCCTCTTCGGCCTTGGCCAGCGCGACATACGGCCTTACCTCCGTCCCGTGCGGAGCGTTTACTTGGCACAGATTGTCCACGGTTATGTACAGGCTCTCGAGCTTCGCGTCATACGGCGCGGTGAACGCCAGCTGGTACCCGTTGCCGACCGGCAGCGTAAACGTACCGTCATAGATCTCTATGGCCTCGCTGTTCGCGCCGAAGCCTGCCAGCTCCACGGTTTTGGACTTGCCGCTGTCATATGTGCTAAGCAGCGCCGTCTCCGTCATGGCAAACGGAACGATTGAACCCGGGT
>WRMG01000035.1 GCA_009777255.1 Oscillospiraceae bacterium
GGTCTGCGGCGGTGTGTCGGTTGTGGCTATAAAAACAAAGTAACCGCCCTCCCGACCCAAGGGTTGCGGTTACTCGTTTAGCTTAAAACTCAAGGCGAAGACCGTTGAGGCGCCGCCCTTACTGCCGTTATTATAACACTGTCCGCGTTTTTTTGTCAAGAGGTTTTTATGGTCATTATCATCGGCGCGGGCGCCGCGGGTCTTATGGCGGCAATATCCGCCGCCGAGAACGGCGAAACCGTCCGCCTGCTGGACAAAAACGGCTTCCCCGGTAAAAAGCTGAATATTACGGGCAAAGGCCGCTGCAATATCACAAACGACTGCTCCCGCGACGAATTTCTGGAAAACGTCCCGCGCGGCGGCCGTTTTCTGTACAGCGCGTTCGAGCGGTTCGGGCCGCGGGACGCCATGGAGTTTTTCGGGCGGCTGGGGCTGCCGCTTAAAACCGAACGCGGGCGGCGCGTGTTTCCCGCCTCGGACAGCGCCCGCGACGTTACGGACGCGCTCTCGCGGCGGCTTGACGCGCTGGGCGTCCGCGTGGAACGCGCGCGCGTGACAAGGCTGCTGCTGGACGGCGGCGCGGTACGCGGGGTCTGCGCACCCGAACCCATTGAGGCCGGCCGCGTTATAATAGCCACGGGCGG
The DNA here is from genome assembly GCA_009777255.1 of Oscillospiraceae bacterium. GTDB lineage: Bacteria > Bacillota > Clostridia > Oscillospirales > UBA929 > WRMG01. The sequence goes on from WRMG01000035.1 coordinate 645, forward strand.
GCTGTCCTACCCGCTGACCGGCAGCACCGGCGACGGCTACGCGCTCGCCGGTTCGGCGGGCCACAGCATAACGCCGCTGTCCCCGTCGCTTGTGCCGCTGATATCCGAGGACGATTGCTCCGCCCTTGCGGGGCTGTCGCTGAAAAATGTCACGCTGTCCGTCTTTGACGGCGGGAGGCGCGTTTTTTCGGAGCAGGGCGAGCTGCTGTTCACGCACGGCGGCATATCCGGCCCGCTGGTTCTCAGCGCGTCGGCGCATATGCTTGACGGGCCGCACACCGCGGTGATCGACCTCAAGCCCGCGCTTAGCGCGCAAACGCTGGACGCGCGGCTGCTGCGAGATTTCGGCGCCGCGCCGAACAAGACCGTCTCCAACGCGCTGGACAAACTCCTGCCGCGCCTGATGCTGCCCGCCGTTTTGAAAGCCGCAGGAATCGACGGCGCGGAGCGAGTGAACTCCGTAACGCGCCAGCAGCGCGTCCGGCTTACAGACGCGCTGAAGAATTATAAGCTCGGCATAAAGGGGCCGGGCGGCTTTGACGAGGCGGTGATTACCCGGGGCGGCGTATCTCTGAGGGAAGTTGACCCGAAAACCATGCGCTCGAAGCTGGCGGACAATCTGTATTTCGCCGGCGAGGTGCTGGATCTGGACGCCTATACCGGCGGCTATAACCTCCAGATCGCGTGGATGACGGGCTATATTGCAGGCAAGGGGTTTTGTTCATGATAAATATTGCAATCGACGGGCCGAGCGGGGCCGGCAAATCCACCATCTCGCGCCTTATCGCGGAAAAGCTCGGCTTCATTTACGCCGACACGGGCGCGCTGTACCGCGCGGCCGCGCTGGCGTGGACGCGCTCCGGCGGCGGCGAGCTGTCCGATAAAAATTTCTCCGCGCTCGCCATGCCGCCCATAACGCTGGCGTTCGTGGACGGAGTGCAGCATGTGCTGCTGGGCGGCGAGGATATTTCAGGAGAAATACGCTCGCCGGAGATTTCACAGCTGGCTTCGCGGCTGTCCGTTCTGCCGTCCGTGCGCGAGTTTCTGCTCGGCGCCCAGCGAAAAATCGCCGAGGAGAACAACGTTATCATGGACGGGCGCGACATAGGCTCCGTGGTGCTGCCGGCGGCCGAAATTAAGATATTCCTCACGGCCTCGCCCGGGGACAGGGCGCGGCGGCGCTTCGACGAGCTGTGCGCGCGCGGCGTCAAAACGGATTACGAAACCGTTCTGCGCGAGATTAACGAGCGCGACGGGCGCGACTCCGGAAGGGCCGTCGCGCCCTTGCGGCCCGCCTCCGGCGCGGAGATCATCGACACGACCGGCAACTCGCTGGAAAAGAGCGTTTCGGTTCTTGAAAAATTTATTCGGGAAAGGCTGGCCGCGCTGTAATGTTTTATAAAGTAATCGTCGTTGTTATAAAGGTTTTTATTTTTATCTGCTACCGCGTGGAGATAACCGGCAGGGAGAACATCCCCGACGGCGCGGCGGTCGTTTGCGGCAACCACACCGCGCAGCATGACCCCGTTTTTAAGATTCACGCCTTCGGCTTCAGGCACAGGCTGTATCCCCTGTCGAAGGTGGAGAACAGGACAAAGAAGATCATCGGCCCGCTGCTGAAGCGGCTGGACGTCGTTTTCGTGGACCGGGGCAAAAGCGACCTTGCCGCGATAAAGAAATCCATGCGGATACTTAAAGACGGTGGCAAGCTGCTTATTTACCCCGAGGGCACGCGGGTAAAGGAGGGCCGGACGGCGGAGGCCAAGCGCGGCGCGATCATGCTGGCCGTGCGCGGCGGCGTCCCTATCGTGCCCGTTTTTGTCACCTCCGGCGGCAAGCGCCCGTTCTCGCGCGTCAAGCTTGTTATCGGCGCGCCGTATAAAATTGAGACGGAGGGCAGGCCGAGCGGCGATTTTATGGACGCCAAGGCGTCGGAGCTGATGGAGACGATTTTGCGGCTGGGAGCATCCCCGTGCGCGAAATAATCGTCGCGGAAAACACAGGCTTCTGCTTCGGCGTGGCGCGGGCCGTGCGGCTCGCGCTGGAACAGGCCGAAGCGCGCGGGAAATGCTATTCCCTCGGCCCGCTTGTGCATAACCGCGCCGTTGTGGACGAGCTGGAAAAGCGCGGCGTTATACGGGTGGACGGCATTTCAGAGGTGCCGGACGGCGGCGCGGTCGTCATACGCGCGCACGGCGCCGCCCCCGAGGTATACGCCGGAATCGCCGGACGCGGGCTTGCGCTTGTGGACGCGACCTGCCCCGACGTGAAGAAAATCCATAAGCTGGCGGCGGCCGCCGCCGCGGAGGGGCGGCAGGTTATTATCTTCGGCGACAGGCGGCATCCCGAGGTGTCGGGCACGGCCGGCTGGTGCGGAAAACCGCTGATAATATCCGGCTTGGACGAGCTGGAGCGGCTGTTCGGTTCGGGCGCGGTTTTGCCCGATACACCCGTCACCGCGGTGTCGCAGACGACGGCGGAACGGGGAAAGTATGAACTGTGTATAAATTTTCTTAAAAAACAGTGTACAAACATAAAAATCTTTGATACAATATGTAACGCTACCGTATTGCGGCAAAGAGAAGCGGCCGGGCTTGCGGAAAAATGCGACGTCATGCTGGTCGTGGGCGACCCGCAGAGCGCGAACACCCAAAAGCTGTACAAGCTGGCCAAGGCTGTCCGCCCCATGACATATCTGGTGGAGAACGCCGGACAGGCCGCCGGGTTGCGAATCCCCGTCAATATACGGGTTGGGCTGATTGCCGGCGCTTCGGCGCCGACGGAAGCCATAAAGGAGGTAAGCCGAATTATGTCTGATGAAATCATTAAATCAGAACCCATGGAAAAAGATGCCGAGCTTGAAAAAACCGACGCAGTGTACGACATCCCCGACGCGCCGCCCGATGTCCCCGACGCGCCGCCTGAAACGCCGCCCCCCGAAGCCGAAGAGAACTTTGAGCAGATGCTTGAGCATGCGTTCAAAACGCTGACCACCGGCGACAAGGTATCCGGCGTGATTACCGCGATCACCCCCACCGAGATACATGTGGACCTAGGCACGAAGCACGCGGGATATATCTCCGTTACGGAGATGTCCGACGACCCTGACTACAAGCCCGAGGAACACATAAAAATAGGCGACTCCATCGAGGTGTTCGTCATGCGCGTAAACGACGTCGAGGGCACCGCGCAGCTCTCAAAGAAGCGCGTTGACGCCGTGAGGAACTGGGCCGACATCGAGGCCGCGCGCGCGGAGCGCAACATTGTTCAGGGTATCGTCACCGAGGAGAATAAGGGCGGCTTGGTCGTATCGGTGCGCGGCATAAGGGTGTTCGTGCCCGCGTCGCAGACCGGCGTGCCCAAGGGCGGCTCGCTCTCCGATCTGCTGAGGCAGAAGGTCGATCTGTATATAAGCGAGGTCAACAGCGCCCGGCGCCGCGTCGTCGGCAACATACGCGCCGCGCAGTACGACGACCGCAGGCGGCGCGCGGAAGCCGTCTGGGACGAGATCGCGGAGGGCAAGCGCTATAAGGGCGCCGTCAAATCGCTGACCTCTTACGGCGCGTTTGTGGACATCGGCGGCGTGGACGGCATGGTTCACGTTTCCGAGCTGTCGTGGCAGCGCGTGAAAAGCCCTGCCGATATGCTGAAGGTCGGCGACGAGATCGAGGTCTTTGTCATATCGTTTGACAAGGAGAAGCGCAAAATCTCGCTCGGGCACAAGGACCCGAACCAAAACCCGTGGAACAGGTTCATCGAGAGCTACTCGGCCGGCGACGTGGTAAGCGTCAAGGTCGTCAAGCTGGCGGCGTTCGGCGCGTTCTGCGAGATAATCCCCGGCGTTGACGGGCTTATCCATATCTCGCAGCTCTCCGAGCAGCGCGTCAACAAACCCGGCGATGTTCTCGAAGAGGGCCAGACGGCCGATGTGAAGATACTTGAAATCAACCACGAGCATAAGAAGGTATCGCTGTCCATCCGCGCCCTCTCCGCCTATGAGACGTCGGAGAGCGACGGCGAACTCCCGCCCATGGCGGACAATGCCGACACGCCGCAGCCCGTCACCGACGAACTCCCGCTCGCGGAACCGGAACCCGCTGTTGAACCGGAACCGGAACTTCCCGCAGACGAACCCCCGTCCCCGCCCGTGGAGGACAGCGACACGCTGTAATCCCCCGTCCCCGCCCGCGGCGGACGATGCCAGCGGCGGTGCCGCCGCCCAGTAATTACAAGTTATAAATCACCCAAATCCGGCTAAAACTGGATTCGGGTGATTTTTTATGCTCAAAAGGATCATGGCGCTGCTGCCGGCCCTGCTGCTAATGACTCTCTGCTCTCCGCCGGCGCGCGCCGCCGTAACGGAGAGCCGCTCGTATCTCTACGCCGGCTCGACCTCCATATACATCCACAACACAGACCGCGCGGGCGGCAACCTCAATCTCGTGTGCCCCGATTACTTCGAGGTCGGCGCCGACGGCGATCTTGTGCTCACGCGCGCGGTGGACCCCGTGTTTCTAAGCGCCATGCGCGCGCGGGGCGTGAAGGTCCTGCCCTTCGTCAGCAACCACTGGAACAGGGCGCGGGCGCGGCTCGCGCTGGCGAAATACGAAATCTTCGCCGACCAGATCGCCGCTCAGGTGATAAATAACGGCCTTGACGGCGTCGATATAGACATCGAGAACATCGACCACACCGACCGCGCCGCGTTCACCGCCTTTATGCGCTATCTGCGCCAAAAGCTGCCCAAGGACAAGCTGCTGAGCGTGGCCGTGGCGGCAAACCCTTGGGGCGGAACGGTCGGCTGGCAGGGCGCGTATGACTACGCGCAGCTCGGGCAGATCTGCGACATCATCTTTATAATGACCTATGACGAGTCGTATCAGGGCGGAAGCGCGGGCCCTGTGGCAAGCTATAGGTTTATTAAAGACTCGCTGGACTTCGCGCTGAAAAGTGTTGACAAAAGCAAGGTGATGATGGGCGTGCCGTTCTACGGCCGCTACTGGGTGTCCGGCGCGGCGTCGGGCGGCGCGGCGTTCACGATCTCCGACATAGAGCAGATGGTCGGGGATTACCGCTCGGTCACATGGTACGACGGCGTGAACGAGTGCGCCCGCGCCGAGGTGATTGTGACCGCCGGGGATTTGACCAAAGGGCTTTGGGGCAGCAAGCGTCTGACCCCGGGCGTTTATGACATATGGTATGAGTCGCCGCGCTCGCTGGAGAAAAAACTCTCTCTCGTATACGAAACGGGCATACGCGGCGCGGGCAGCTGGGCGCTGGGCTTCGAGCCGGAGGAGTTTTGGGACGGCTACGCCGCGTGGCTGTATCCCACGCTCCCCTTCACCGACATCAAGGGGCATTGGGCGCGGGCGCAGATAGCCGAGGCCGCCGAAAAAGGCATCGTTTCGGGCTATAACCGGCGGTTCACGCCCGACGGCATTATGACGCGCGCCGAGATGGTCGCGCTGGTGTGCAAGCTGGCCGGCGTGCCGCCAAGCGCCGCGCCGTCAGGGTTCTCCGACACGGCCGGGCACTGGGCGGACGGCTATATCTCGGCCATGCGGGATTCCGGCACGGCAAAGGGCGTCGGCGGAAGCCTGTTCGCCCCCGACAGGCCCGTGACGCGGCAGGAGGCGTGCGTGCTGGTCGAGAGCATTATAAGGGGGCCGGACACGCTGGACTTCAACGAGCATGTATTCCCCGACGTCACGCCCGAAAACAACCCGTGGTCAAATAACGCGATTATAAAACTATATGTATACGGCGTTGTCGGCGGCGACCCCTCGGGCTTTTTCCGCCCGCTGTCGCTGTGTACCCGCGCCGAAGCCGCGGTCCTTGCGCTGAAGGCCGCCGAAATGCCGCTGAAAATCCCCTCCGCGGCGAAAACCGTCATAGAGCCGCGGTAGGCGGCGCGGGGACGGCGTAGGGACGCGGCGGGCGACCGGGGACGGTCGCCCCTACAGGGACGGGGTATATGGCGTTTGTAGGGGACGACGCCCTCGGCGTCCCGTGGCCGGCCGCAGCCGGCGGGGGATTTTAATGCGGACGCGCAATGCGCGCCCCTACAGGGACGGGGCGCATGGCGTTTGTAGGGGCGGTCGTCCCCGACCGCCCGTGTTTTTTATGGTGTGTGGCGGTGGGCAACGGGCGGCAGGTTGCCGCCCCTACGGGAAACGACGCGATACAATTGTAAACGGCGCGATGAGGACATCGCGCCCTACGGGGGCGGGGGATATGACGGCGTAGGGACGCGGCGGGCGCCCGGGGACGGTCGCCCCTACAGGGACAAGGCGTATGGCGTTTGTAGGGGCGGTCGTCCCCGACCGCCTGTGTTTTTTATGGGGTGTGGCGTCATGGGGTTATTTGCAGGGGCGGCCATTGGCAGTCCGAATGTTTAACAATCATCATGATTCCCGCGTAAACACGGGTTGCCGCACCAATATTATTTTGCGCTTGACAAATTTCACCGAATATATTACAATAAATTCGGTGATATGGCAGATGAGATTCGTTCCGCTTAACTGTATAAGAGACGGCTCGCATTTAGCGAAAACCATCTACGGCGCGAACGGAGAGGTGTTGCTGCGCGGGGGCACCGAGCTGTCCTCTCCGTACATAAGGCGCCTGTCGAGAATCGGTCTTCAGGGCGTCTATATTGCCGACGACCTCTCCGAGGATATAGAGATCGCTAATCTTATGTCCGAAGAGCTGCGCGTTAAGGTCCTGAAGAGCATAAAGGGCGCGCTGTCCGACGCGGAGCGCGGCAAACCAAGTAAATCCAACCGCAACGCCCATGCTATGGAGGAGCTGTCGATGCAAATTGTCGATGAGATCCTCTCCAAGCAGAGCGTTGTCTTTAACATGATAGACATTAAGACCTACGACGGCTATACCTTTCAGCACAGCGTATCCGTCGCCGTGCTGTCCGTGCTGCTGGGCGTCAGCCTAGGCTTCAAGCGCGCCAAGCTGGCCAAGCTCGCCTACAGCGCGATCATGCACGACATCGGCAAGGTCTTTATCGAGCCAAAAATAATCAACAAGCCGGATAAGCTCTCGCAAGAGGAATACGAGGTGGTCAAAAAGCATCCCGCAAACGGGTACGCGTATCTGCGCGACCATTACGGTATGACCGAGATTTCCGCCAGAGGCGTTTACGAGCATCACGAGCGCTATGACGGCTGCGGCTATCCCCGCAACAAAACGGGGACCCATATATCCGAGTTCGGGCGCATTATAGCGATAGCCGATGTTTTTGACGCGCTGGTGTCAGACAGGCCGTACCGCAACGGGCTGTTCGCCGCCGAGGCGATGGAGTATCTTATGGGCAACAGCGGGCGGCTGTTCGACCCCGTCTATATAAACGCGTTTGTGCGCAAGGTGGCGCTGTTCCCCGTGGGGACCTGCGTGCTGCTGTCAAACGGCGCCATCGGGCTTGTTATGGAAAATTATGAGAACTATAACATGCGCCCGCTGGTAAAGGTTTTCAGCGTTGACGATTGCAGGATAGAGCCTTATACCCTCGATTTATGCCATGATTTCAACTGCCTGAATATAACGGTCATCGCGTCGGTGGACATGTAACGCCACTATGTACGGGCGGCGGCCGGCCGCCCGTTTTTTTACTGCGCCCCAAACGCCCTGCCCAGCAGTCCCCCTCTCTTATTGTTCGCCTCGTTATATCTGACGGCGTTATAGATCAGTATCGCGGCCTGCTCGCGCGTTATCGCGCCCTCGAGTCTTATCGAGCCGTCGGGGTACGCGCCCATTATCCCCGCCGCGTCAAGATTTGAAACCGCCTGCGCCGCCCATGCCGGCATCCCGTCGCCGTCGGCGAACACCGGCATCACGCCCGAGTTCGGGACTCCGCTCGCGTTGTTTATCAGGACCGCCGCCTCGGCGCGTGTTATATCCAGTCCGGGCGCCAGCGCCTTGCGCCCGTCCGCCGTGTCTACGCCTTTTATCACGCCGTTTTTCAGCGCCAGCGTGGCATACGGCTTCAGCCACCCGGGGATGTCCGCGTCGTCGGCAAACCCCGTGCGCGCCGCCGCCTCCGGCGGGTTCATCCCCAGCGCGGTCATCAGCATAGCCATGAACTCGCCGCGCGTCATTACCGCCGTGGGGTTGAAGTAATGGCTGTTCCCCAGCTTTCCGCCCACATATACCCCGTTTTCGGCCAGCTTCAGCGCCGCGTAATGCGCCGGACTGTTATCCATATCCGAATAGCTTATCTTGGCCGAAATCTTCTCGATTTTAATGGAGATCTTCGCCTCGTCCGACACGTTGCCGTAAGCGTCGGTGGCGGTGTAGGTCATGGAGTCCTTTCCGGTTTTCTTCTCATACGGCGTGTACCTGAACGTCCCGTCGCCCAGCACCTCAACCTCGCCGCGCCTCGGCTTGCTGACTATCTTATAGGTCAGCGGGTCGTTGTCGGGGTCGGAGCCGCGAAACATCACCGTCACCGCTACGTTCCGCGCCGTCGAAATCTCAAAATCCTCGGCTGTGGGCGGGCGGTTTTCCTTGCCCATCAGGTTTATCGCCACCGTGACGCTCTCGTACGGGATGTCCTCCTCGAACACCGGCAGAATATTGAAGTGCGTGCCCGCCGCCCGCGCAGTCGCGGGTACGAAGCGCATGGCGTCGATCGCGGCGGCCGTCACCGCCTCGCCCGCCATCAGGTCGCGGGTCCCGAATTTAAGCGTACCGCAATCACTGTCGGGCAGTGTTGCGATGATGATACCCCGCAGGGTGTAGTCCGTCCTGAAGTCACTTTGGGAGAAAGCGATCTCGCCGTTTGACACCGACGTCTTTGAAAACGCCTGCATGGCGGGCCGGCTCTCCTCCTCCAGCGCAAGCCCCAGCGGCGCCGCGGCAATCAGAAGCATACCGCAAAGGGCTATGGACAGCAGCTTTAGTTTCATGATATATTCCTCCTTTGGTTTGGGGTTAGTTTTTACCAAAGAGAGAAAAATATTCCTGTTATATGTAAATTATTTCGCGGAGTTCTTCTGCTCCGCCGCCGGGCCGCTCCTCTCGTCAGCCGTTAAAAAGATTCTCTCGGCGTCCTTCAGGGCTTCCTGCAAGGTCGCCGTCGCTTTTGCGACCCCGCTGAACAGGGTCATGTACATCTGCTTATACTCTTCCATAATAATGTGATTTCCTCTCGACAATAATAATCATATATTCGCATTATAACCTGTTTCAGGTTAAATGTCAATACTCTGTTTCAGATTAAAGTAAAATTTTCGGGAGGTGACATTCTATGTATGGGCGGATACGCGATCTGCGCACGGACAAGGATATGACACAGAGGGAGCTGGCGAGTATACTGGGTATGTCGCAGACCGGATATTCAAAATACGAGACCGGCGAAAACGATGTCCCCACCGCTATTTTAAGGGCGCTGGCGCTGTTCCACAACACCAGCTCGGACTATATACTCGGACTGACCGACGTGACCCTCCCGTACAAACGCGTAAAATCCTAACCCTTGCGGGCGCGCGATGCGCGCCCCCCTACGCGGATAATCCACGGGCGGTCGGGGACGACCGCCCCTACACACGCCATACGCCCCGTA
>WRMG01000036.1 GCA_009777255.1 Oscillospiraceae bacterium
CTTATTTGCCATTATACCACAACCAATCATGACATTGCAAGACAAAAATTCGTAGGGCGCGATGTCCTCATCGCGCCGTTTGTGTAGGGGCGGCAACCTGCCGCCCGAGTTTTCGTAGGGGCGGCACGCCGTTGTGACATATACACGGCGCGTCAGGGATGCCGCGCCGTACAAAAACGGCCCCGTCGTAGGGCGTGACGCCCTCGGCACGCCGTGGCGCAACGACAATTTAACGACGGACGGGCGGCAGGTTGCCGCCCCTACACACGCCATACGCCCGTAACCCTGTAGGGGCGACCGTCCCCGGTCGCCCGCGTTTCCATCGCGCCGTTTTCGTAGGGCGCGGCATCCCTGACGCGCCGTGTAAATTTTGCCGCCCGTGTTAAATCCCCCGCCGCCTGCGGGCGGCACCCCCTTTACGAAAGGGGGCAGGATGGACGTTTGGGGACGGACGGGACGCCGAGGGCGTCGTCCCCTACAGGGTACGGGGGTAACGCCGCGTCACATTAATCAGTGCCGGTGCTGTTCGCAGCAGTTGCGGATCAGCTCGACATAGCGCCTCACCTTGTCGGGGGTGTTGTTTATACTGTACACGTCCCGCTGTACAAGCTCCAGATGACAGCCCTCCGCCGCCCTCACCGTCTGTCCGATATGGTCGGTGACCGCCCGCTCGTCCAGCTCCGAGCCTACGCCCAGCAGATTCGGCGACGGCTTGCGCATGTACACGATGTTCCGGCCGCGCAGCCGTTCACCGATGTATGCCTCGTCCGCCCAAGCCGACACGGACAGCTTCCGCAGGTTGTCAAGCCCGCTCAGGAAGCAGTCCCAAATCGGGTCCACCGCCTCGCAGCAGCCGTAGGACAGCAGCCCGTAACGCCGGATGACCCGCCTGTAATACGGCGCCACGAACTCGGCGAACAGCTCCGGCGACACGCCCGTCGTCTCCTGTGAGTCCATGTAACCCCAGATGTCCGTGGTCCTCAGCCCGCCGCCCTGAGCCGGCAGCTCCTCGTTATAGCAGTACGAGCCCTGGCCTACGCCGCAGTCCTCCGCCGTGGGCATGAGCGCGTTCTCCGCCTCCAGCAGGTCGAAATAGGCCAGATAGTCGTCCGCCAGCATGGCCATCATGCGGTGGAACAGCTCGGGGTAATCGTACATGGAGATAAACATATCCTCCATGCTCATGATGTGGACAATATCCTGCGTCAGCACGCAGTACAGGCTGAACCCCGCCTGCCGCGCGGGCAGTATATCGCCGTAGACGCTGTTCCTGAGGTCCAGCTCGCGGCGGGTGCTGTCCCAATCAAGCACGTACTTTGACCTGCCCAGCTTGTGGAAGTCCCGCTCCAAATCCTGTATCGACGGTACGAAATGATGCCCGAGCGAGCCCGTTCCGGCCTGTTCCCGCCGGACCTCTATGCCGAAGGGCACCATGTACCGGCGCGGCGTGACGGGCATGTAATCCCTGACCACCGTATCGTCGCCGAACAGCGTGTGGTTGACAACCGCCAGCAGCAGCTCCCGCTCGAGCGCGCGCGCCTCTTCGCCCTCGCACCGCATAAGCGGCGGCAGTATATCCTGCTCAAACGTCGGGGTTTCAATCAGGATCATCGGCCTTGAGGCCGGGCTGAACGCGCCGTGCAGCCTCCAGTCCCGCCGCAGCTCGGACATCTGCGGGGAGTTTGCCAGCTCCATCTGCTTCGCGGCCAGCTCTCTGAGTATCCCGCGGTCCTTAACGCTCATAGATTGCATACTAATCCTCCTGACCGTTTCTATAAAATCTCCTCAATTATATCCTGCCTCCGCCAAGAATTCAACAAGAATTTACGCCCCATAGGTCATTCATTTCTCCCACATCTGCCTCAGAAACGCCTTCTGCGCCGCCTTGGTGTAGGCGCGGCTGACGGGGATCTTCTTCCCGTCCATTGCGATGGCGTCCGTGCGGGTCAGCTCCCGTATGCGCGCCATATTAACGGCGTAACCGACGTGGCAGCGGGTAATCGCGCTTGCCGGCATGTCTTCCAGCAGCTCCGACAGCTTGCCGGAGTATTCCGCCGTCCCGCCGGTTGTAGTGATAACTACGCGTCTGCCTGTATTCTCGAGGTATAATATGTCGCCGACCGGTATGCGCAGGCTTTGCGCGCCGGTTTTTATAACGAGATATTGATTGTGGAACCGGCTTTGATAGTCCGACTCGATCAATTTTTCCAGCGCGCCGCCGTCCAAGGGCTTCATCAGGTAATGAAGCGCGTTCACATCATAGCCTTGCAGCGCGTAACCGGGGTTGGATGTGACAAAGACTATGGCGGCGTCCTTGTCATACCCGCGGATTTTCCGCGCCAGCTCCATTCCGTCCATCCCCGGGTCCACGCCGCGGCGGGCATTGGCTCCGGCGCCATGCCGGTTGTCCATCATAATATCCAGCAGCAGCAGGTCGTACCGTTCACCATTTGAGAACGCGGCCCAAAAAGCCGCGCTTGTTTCAAACACGGATATATGATATTTTATACTCAGCTTTTCTAAAATCGCGCGGCAGAGGGTTTCCTGCCCGCGCCGGACAAACGCTTCGTCGTCGCATACGGCCACTCTGTACAAATAAATCACCCCGGCTTGCAGACATTATATCACCTGACGCGGAAAAAAGAAATAGGCCCCCGGCATACCTATTTTGCTGTTTTTTTGACCAATTTTGCATATCCACTAGGAAATCCGGAGAATTTATGGTTTGCTTATAGAGGATGGTGAAGGCCTGTGGGCAAATATAAAACACGGATATGGCTCTGCCTGCTGACGGCGGCGGTCTTTGCGGCGCTTGTTTATTTCGGGATGGCGCGGGCGTATATCCCGCTCTCGCGGGGAGAGCCTATTGACCGGAGCCTGCTGGACATGAACCTGTTCGCGGGTGAGCGGCGGCCGCCCAACCGGTTCTACGCGTCGTTATGGGACGACCTCGATCTGGCCGAGGTGTTCGTCTGTCTCTCGCTGGGGTTTTTATGCCTTGCTTTGGGCGTCATCCGCGCGTTAAACAGGCTCGGGTACAGGCGGATATTTCTGCTCGCGCTTTTCTCCGTATCGTTTTCGCTGATGTCGTTTTCCATGACGGATCTCGCGGCGCGGAGCTTCGCGCCCGAGCTTCTCTTCTATCTGCATTGGGGCTCCTTTTTCCTGTACCCCGTTATGCTGCTGCTTCATTTTTTCCTCTATCTCCGCGTCCCGCTGCGGAAATGGCTGTGGCCGCCCGTTCTTCTGCTCGCGGCCTACGGCGCGGCGGCCTTCCTGATGTATCTGGGGTTCGGGCTGCCGTTTGACATCCCCGAAAGGCTGTACACACAGCTCTCAATCGCCTTCACCGTGCTGTATATGGCCTGCGGGCTGTTCGGGGCGAGTGACAAAAGCTGGTATATGCGCGGGATTTCCGCCTATTGGGCCGCGTGGCTTGTCTATCTGCTTGTCAAGACGCGGGCGGGCGGGGTCGTCTCCTTTCACAACGAGTTCAAAACCGCCGTTATGGCCGGCGCGGCCCTGATGATGTGCTATATCCTGTTCGTCAACACGCGCGAGCTGGCCGGGTACAGGTCGGGCCTGTACATGATGGAGGTCAAAAATGATTTCCTGCAAAAGAACTATCAGACCCTGGAGAGCCATTTTACGCAGATCGCGCGGATGAAGCATGAGATGAACCATCATATGTTCGCCATACGCACCCTTTTCAAAAACGGCGATTATGAGCTGCTGGACAAATATCTGTCCGATATTCAAGCCGGATTCGCGGAGCTTGAGGAGCCGGTGGCCTGCGGCAGCCGCGTTATACAGGCGATACTCGGCCACGCCGCCGGCCGCGCCCGGGCCATGGGCTTTGAGATCGGGTTTGAGGTTCTGCCGCTGCCGGCGCTGCCCGTGCCCGACTCCGACCTTGTGAGCCTGTTTATGAACTTGTTGGACAACGCCTTGGAGAGCTGCGCGAATATACCTGACGCCAAGGCACGGTGGATAACGGTCCGGCTTAAAACACGCCCGCCCTATCTGTGCCTGTCGGTCCGCAACGCGCTCGGGGAAGCGGCGGGCGGCAAAGACCCCGTGCTGCGCGGCCACGGGCTCGGGATTGTCAGGAAAACGACGGAAAAGCACGGGGGGATCGCTTCGTTTGAGTATACGGAGAACGCTTTTAACGCGGAAATCGCTTTGCCCGTGATAACAGAGGAGACGCAAAATGTACAGAATCGCCGTATGTGAGGACGAAAAGGTCTTTTCCGAGGAGCATGAGCGGGTATGCCGCGGCGTTTTGGAGAAGCTGAATATAGAGTTCCGAATCTCCGTTTTTGAGACCGGCGCGGCGTTTTGGACGGCGTTTTCAGGCGGGGAGCGATACGATTTACTGCTGCTGGATATTATGATGGACGACCGGCGCGGCGCCGGAGCCAATGTCCGCTGCGGCGGGGACGCGGGGATGGACGGCGTGGAGCTGGCGCGGAGGATCCGCGGGCAGGACGCCGCCGCCGCCATCATCTTCATCACCTCCACCGCCGAATACGCCATAGACGGCTACGGCGTCGGCGCGCTGCATTACCTGATGAAGCCGCTGGACGCGGGCGCGCTGGAACGGCTTATCGCGTCCGACTATAAAAAGCGGGCCAAGGATCAGCGCCTTGTTTTCAAATCGGGCAGGCAGAATCTGAATATCCCGATGGATGAGGTCGTCTGCCTTGAAACGGCAGGGAAACGCGTGGCGATCACTCTTCTGGGCGAAACGCTGGACTGCTCCGGCAATCTCCTGGAGCTTTTGAAGGGGCGGGAGCAGCTGATCCGCTGTCACAAATCCTTTGCCGTCAATGTGCGTAACCTGCGCGAGCTAACGCGGACGGACGCCGTCGCCGCGAACGGAAAGGTCATACCGGTCAGCCGCACATATTTCAAAGACGTTCAAAGGGCTTTCCTCAAACAGATACGGCAGGGGCAATGATATGAAAAAATGGATAAAGAAACTCAAAATCGCGGAGCGGGAAACCGTTCTGTTCGCGGCGCTGCTGCTGCTTTGCGCCGCCTGCATTTTCGGCTTCCTGCGCTTCTACTTCGGGTCGTACGCCCGCCCGTACCGCGCGGAGGGCGTTATCGACCTGTCCGAGGGCTGGAGCTATGTTACGGGCGGGACGGAGCCGTCAGCGCTGCAAACCCTGCGCACCGGTCCGCGTCTGGCGGCGGGCGAAACCATGACGCTCTCCCGCGTGCTGGAGGAGGAGATGGAGAACGCCGTCATACTGATCCGCGCGAACCACCAGACAGCCGTCGTGTATTTGGACGGCGGGCTTCTGTACGCCGACGCCCCGATCTCCCCGACCCAGAACCCGGGCATGGCGCTGCATTTCATCCCGCTGCCGGAGGATTATCTCAATAAAACGCTGTCGATTGAGCTGACGTCGCCCTACGCGCTCTACTCCGGAAGAACGGGGCCTGTCCTGATGGGGACGGTGCAGTCGCTGGAGGCGTTCATGCTCTCCGGCTCAATGCGCTCGGTTATACTTATGGCCATGTGCCTGCTGATGGGGCTGCTGACCATAGCGCTCACCTTTATGCAGGCGCTGTTCGGCAGCCGCCGCCCGCAAAATCTGGCCATCGGCGTGTTCGCCGTGATATGGGCGCTGTATTATGTCTGCACGGAGTATATCGTCTTCCTGTTTTTCTCGCCGTTTTGGATGTCCGCGCTCAGCCTCGGGCTGTACTTCTCGTTTCAGGCGCCGCTCACGCTTTACTTCTATCTCTCCTTCCGCCGCTATAAAAAATGGATGCTGCCCGCCGTTATCCTGCACACCGGATTTCCGGCGGCGGCGATACTGCTTCAGGTTTTCGGCATCGCTGACCTGCCGCGCCTGCTCAATATCAACAACATACTCTTGACGGGGCTTGTCTATACCGTCGCGCTCGTCGCGCTGGAGGCGCTGAGTAAAAACCGCACAATGCTGTTCGCGCTGCCGTTCCTTACTGTCGCCTATATCTCCATGCTGGTCAATTTCTCGATATTCTACCGGCGGCACGGCGTGCCTCCCTACTCCTACAGGGACACATATTTCCTGCTCATCATGTGCGTTTTGGGCTACAGCGCGCAGCAGTTCTTCAGCCTTTACTACCGCGGCAGGCAGGAAAACGAGAAGCTCACGCTGCAGCGCCGGCTGGCCGAGGACAGCCACGAACGCCTGAAAACCCACCTCCAGGAGGTCGGCGGGCTGAAGCACGAGATGAAAAACCACCTCGCCGCGCTGCAAACCTATCTGCGGGACGGGCGCTGCGACGATGCCGCGGGCTATCTGGAGAAGTACATGGGGCGGGCCGCCGCCGTCACCGAAACCGTACACCATGAACACTATATCATCAACGCGCTGGCGGGCGACCTGCTCCGCAGGGCCGGCGGCATACAGACCGAGCTTCATCTCAACGCGTCACCCGTGAACATCGCAGAGCCCGACCTGTACAGCCTGCTCTCCAACATCATCGACAACGCGCTCGAGGCCTGCGCCAAGCTGCCCGAGAACCGCGAACGCTTCATCCGCCTGAATATCTCGCGGCGCGAGCCGTATCTGATTATCACCTGCGCCAACAGCTGGGACGGCGTGCTGCAAACCGAGGAGGGCGTGATCAAAACCACCAAGCGGGGGCAGGGCCACGGCTATGGCCTGTGGACAATCAGGCGTATCGCCGAGTCCTATAACGGGCTGGCCGACACCGAGTATGACAGCCAATTTTTCACGCTCACGGCCGCGCTCCGTGACTAAATAATGCGTGTTAATCCCATTTTGTGACCAAGATTGCGCAACCTATTGAGTTCGGCTCCTTTTCGTTCGTATAATGGGTATATGAACCGAAAGGAGCAGATTTTTATGAAACGCATTCTATCCCTCTTCCTCGCGCTGGTCATGGCCCTCGGCTTTGCCGCGCTTGTCCCGCCGGGCGCGCAGGCGGAGGAAGTAACTGAGATAGACCTCGCAACGGTGTCGATTGGTGTCGCGTATATCAATGCAAACGGCAAGTATCGCATCACAGGCACAGCCCCAAAAAATGGGGGCATCATGGTCAGCCCCGGGGTAGTGGCGCAAATCACACTTGAAGATGTGACCATCGAAGAGGCCGCGCCGGACTTCGCCGCGTTTGAGCTGGAGGTCAAAGCGGGTACCGGCACCCCTCATACCGGCGTACAGGTATTCCTCACGCTGATTGGCACAAACAAGCTCAAAGGCAGCTCCGGTCGCGCAGGGCTTGCAGTCCCCGCAGGGGCAAATCTCACCATCACAGCCGATTCCACGGGCAGCTTGGAAGCCATCGGCGTTGATAACGGCGCAGGTATCGGCGGCGGCGGCAGCGATAGGCCCGACTTCTCGAAAAGTATCGTAGATGCCGGAACCATCACCATAAACGGCGGCACGGTTACGGCGACGGCAATCGGCGGCGCATCGGCGGCCGCGGGCATTGGCGGCGGTTCGGACGGTGCGGGCGGTACGGTCATCATCACCGGCGGCACGGTCACGGCCACAGGCGGTACCGCCGGCGGTGGCAGAGGCGGCGCGGGCATCGGCGGCGGCGGCGGCAACCTTGCGAGCGCGAGCGGGACAATCAGCATCAGCGGCGGCGAGGTGACCGCGATAGCCGGAGGCAGCGCGATGGCCATAGGCGCGGGCTACGGTGGGACGCCGCCTTCAGGCGCCTTGGGATTGGGAACTGTCGGCTCAATCACTTTCGGCGGATTATACCACTACTGGACAAACACATGGACGGAAGCACCCGGCGAAAAGACGGGCGGCGGCGCATTTACCACTGCTTTGAACGCGAGCAACTTGCGGTATGTGCGGCTCCAAGCCGACAACGAGCCGCCTGTGATAGACCTTGAGGCTGAGGACTTAAAACCCGGCCCCAACGGCAAGCTCGATTTTACGGGTACGATCCACAACATGAACATCACCTTCAATGAGCAGATGAAAGCGGAAGTCGGAACGGTGACGCTGAACGGCGTGGCGCAGCAAATTCTAGACTGGGGTACTGAATCTAACACGCGCTGCGAGGTGAAACTCGAAAATCTTGCGAACGGTACGCCGTACGAGTTGGTAATCTCCGGGTTCCAGGACTTTGTGGGGAATACGATGGAGCCTGTGAGCTATAAGTTCACCACGGCGATTAAGGACGTTCCGGTGCTTATCCCCACGCCGATGACCGGCGAGGCACCCGAAAAGGCGACGGCAACGGCGGACACCTTTGTGTGCGGCGAGGTGACGTGGGATCCGGCGGTGACGGGCAACGCGTTCGCCAGCGGCGTGGAGTATACGGCCACGGTCGTGGTCACGCCGATAGACGGATATGAGTTTACCACGCTCGGAGTCAACGCGACCATAAACGGACATTCGGCGGTTAAAGAGAACGCAAAAACGGAGATTACGCTGTCTTACAAGTTCCCCGCGACGAAGCTGCCGATTCGCGGCACGGCGGCCCTCGCCATCGCCACCCCGGTGACAAACGGAGAGGCGCTCAATGATGTGACGGTAAGCGGCACAAAAGACAACTTTACCGTCAGCGAGGACGACGGCGTAAAGGTGAAGTGGACGCCGGCTCACGCTCTGTTTGAGGTCAACACGGTGTATACCGCCGAAATCACACTGACGCCGGACGGCACACATGCCTTTACCGATGATTTTACCGTGACAATCAACGGGCGGACGCCCACGACGTTTGTGAGAAGCGAAGACGGCGCAATCACGGTGGCGTATGCGTTCCGCAAGACGGTGCCGCCCGGCACGGGCACCATCGGCTTGGAGGACGAGGACGGCCCGCATATCAATCTCGCGCTGGAAACAATCTCGCTGCCCGCGGGCTTCACCGTTGCGGCATACAGCGTTAACGGCGGCGAAAAATGGACTAAGGGCGCGCTGCCCACCGACGCGGCAAAGCTGTCTAAGCTGTTCGACAAGGATTTAACGCTGTGGCTTATCGACGACGCCGACTCGAAAGGCAAGCCCACCGACGCGGCGTCATACATCAAGTTCCCCGCGATAAGCAAGCGCCCGAAAGCCAACGAGGACAAGCTGAAACCGTTCTACCTCACCGACACATGGGTTTTGGCGAAGGCCGACGGTATTCCCGTTTTCGCGGGCTACGAGCAGGCGCCGTCCACCGATAAGAAAAATCCGTCCGGGCCGTGGGCTCCCGCTTCCCCAACGTCTGTAATTGCCGGCAAGGACAAGCTGACATATCTTGTACGCACGGCCGCCGTGGCGGAAACGGAAAGCGACACATACGCGCCTGCGAGTAAAATATTCAAGGTGTCGCCCGCCAACCTCGGCAAAGAGCCGAAATATAAGGCCGACTACAAAAAAGAGATTATCAAGCTGAAAAAGGGCGACGAATACGCCGTGGGTACCGGCGCGTTCACCTTAGTCGAGGAGGCGAAGGGCATTGAGTTGGATATATCGGCCCATATAACCGCCGGAACCGCGATTACGGTAAGGAAAGCCGCCTCAGGCAAAAAGCCGCGCACCGAGGAACAGACAATAACCCTGTTAACGCGCTTAACGCTCGTGCCCGAAGTGCTTACCGTTACCAACGGCAAAATGACGTTTGACAAAAAGTACGAGGTTTGGGACACGGCCAAGAGCAAATGGGGCGGCGCGCCTAAGGTGACAACCGCCGGAAATCACGTCTTTGACATACGCCTGAAAACCACGGTCAAGGGCACAACCGGAAACGCGGCGAGCGCGACGGGCAAGTTAGACATCGCATACGGCCCGTATAAGGACAGCAAGGACAAGGACAAAAACGGCATACTCTCGGCGCTTATAAGCTCCTCGGAATAATAACACGCTTACTTCACTGTTCGCGGCGGATAAACCGCCGGTAACGCGAATAGGCTCAAAGCCCCGGGGGTTGGTTGGTCCCCCGGGGCTTTGCCGCGTTATATTCAGTTTTTCATGCCCGTCATAACGATACCCTAGACAAAATAGCGCTGTCCGATGAGATAGGCGGCAAAATATCCGTTTACCTATTTTCGCTT
>WRMG01000037.1 GCA_009777255.1 Oscillospiraceae bacterium
TCACGAGCTGCCTGAATTTCGTTTCTGATATTTTTGAACGGTAAACGTATTTGTTTTTCATTGGCTTGACCTCACTGTTAGACTATCAGACTACCCAGTCCTAGTCAAGCCCCTTGTTAATTGTTAATTGTTAACTGACAAGGCAGCAGCACCCTCACGACCGTTCCCTCGCCGCTGACGCTCTCCAGCTCCAGCCGCCCGTCGTGCATGGTGATTATCTCCTCGCTTATCGCCAGCCCGATTCCCGAGCCGCGCGCCTTCGTCTTGCCGCGGTAAAACTTGCGCTTTACAAACGGCAGCTCGTCCTCGGCGATACCCTCGCCGTAATCGCGTATCTCCGCGACGGCCTCGCCGTCCCGTATGTACAGCGCGGCGTCGATGCGCTTGCCGCCGCCGCCGTGCTTGACCGCGTTGTCAAGCAGATTAAGAAACACCTGCCTCAGCCGCGACGCGTCGCCCACCACCGTTATCGCGTCGTCCGGCGGCGTGTAATTCAGCGCGATGCCCTCCTTGCCGAGGCTCTCCGTGTACATATAGATAACCTCCTCCAGCTCCGCGCCCAGCTCAAACGGCTCCATCAGCATCGTCATCCGGCTGCTCTCCATACGCGTAAAGTCCAGCAGCTCCTCCACCAGCTTCGACAGCCGCGTCGTCTCTTTCAGGATTATCCCCACGCCCTTATGGATCTCCGCCGTCTCCGAGGCGGGCGTCGCCAGCAGCACCTCGCTCCAGCCCGTTATGGCGGTCAGCGGCGTGCGCAGCTCATGCGACACCGACGAGATGAACTCAGCCTTCAGCCGCTCCGCGCCCGCTATCTCAGCCGACATGTTGTTTATGGTATCGACCAGCTCCCCTATCTCGTCGTCATACTTCTTTTCGATCCTCACCCCGAAGCTGCCCGCCGCGATCCTGCCCGCTATGCGGTTTATCTCCTGTATCGGCGTAACTATGGTCCCTATGAAATACAGATTCATAAAAACAATAAACACAATAAGCGCCAGCCCGATCCCCACCGCGGTCGTCAGCGCGACGACAATCCGCCGGTTTGCCTCGCTCAGGCTGGTCACATAGCGCATAACGCCGATAACCTCCTGCCCGCCGAAGAACAGCGGCGCCGACACCGACAGCACATGCTCGTCGCTCAGCGGGTCGATACCCCTCCACGCGGCAACGCGCCTGAAGCGTATCGCGTCGTTTATATCGCCGGTCAGCGGCGAAAAGCCCACGGTCTGGCGCGCCGTCGAAACCTGCACGCGCCCCGTGGTATCAACAAACTGCACCTCTATCTTGTCGTTGTCGGCGAAATCGCGCGCGAACCGCGCCGCCGAGTTGTAAAAATCGTCATAGCCCGTGTTTATATACCTCGAGAAATAATTCGCGGTGGCCATGGAGCGGTTCTCCAGCGCGGACTGCAACCCGTTGTAATAATACATGCTCAGCCCTACAGTATAACCCGCTATCCCCAAAAAAATGAGCGCGAGCGAAAACGCCAGGCTGTTTATAAGCCAGCGCCGCTTTATCCCGCTCAGCGGGAACCTTAGCCGCCTGATTACGCCCGCGGTCAGCGAGAATCTAAGCCGCCTGAAAAATTGCTTTCCCATTTATATCCGTAACCCCAGACCGTGTTGATATACTTAGGCCTCGCGGTATCCTCCTCTATTTTAAGCCTCAGCCTGCGGATGTTGACGTCCACGATCTTCAGATCCCCGAAGTCCTCCCGCCCCCACACAAGCGACATGATCTCCTCGCGCGGCAGCGCCTTGCCCGGATTCTCCATAAACGTCTTCATGATGGCGTACTCAACCTGCGTGACCTTCACAAGCTCCCCGTTCTTCGTCAGCGTCCGGTTGCGCGTGTTCAGCGTGAACGGCCCGCCGCGTATCTCGGTGCGCTCCGCGTCGTCCTCGCCGCCGATGCGCCGGAACAGCGCGTCCACGCGCGCGATCAGCTCCGTCGGCGAAAACGGCTTGGTCACATAATCGTCCGCGCCCATCATCAGCCCCGTGACCTTATCGACCTCCTGCGTCCGCGCCGTCAGCATGATTATCCCCATGCCCGGGTTCGCGGCGCGTATCTGGCGGCACAGCTCAAAGCCGTCCATCCCCGGCAGCATAAGGTCAAGCAGCGCCAGCCTTATGTCGGGGTTGGCCGCGAGCGTCACCAGCGCCTCCTCGCCGCTTTCCGCCTCATAGATGTTATATCCCGCGCGCTTGAGGTTTATGACCACAAAGCTGCGGATACTGGATTCATCCTCGACTATCAGTATGCTTCTCATTCCTCTATCTCCCCCGTTATCCAGTTATACCCGATAAGATTAAACATCTCGGCAAGCTCCTCCTCGCTTATATCAAACGCGCCGCCCGGCAGCAGCCTCGCGGAATACACCGCGTCCGTCTTAACGCCCAGCCTGAATCTGTCCTCCTCAGGCTCGTCGCGGCTGCCGCCCGTAACGCGGTATATGACGCAGACATCCTCCGTCCCGCCCAAATCGTTTATATACGCCAGCGTCGTCGCGTTCAGGTAGCCGCCGGCGCTGCGCGCGGACACAGTAAAGCGCCCGATCCACCGTTCGGGAAGGCGTATATACCACCCGTCGGTATGGCTGTGATACGTCGTCATCACATGGGTAACGCGCCCGTAGGCGTCGTAGTTGCGCCACTCTATATACCAGAAATCCGTGGGACTGTTCTCATATCCCGGCAGCGGATACGCCCTGGGCAGCTCGATGACTCCGTCCATATCCAAGTCCGTCGCGTATATGTGTACATTGCGGATCGTCTCGTCGCTTATCTCCGACTCGGGATTCAGCGACACATTAAAGAAAGAGCTGCCCCTGACCGTGAAAATATCCGTAATTATCGCGTTCTGCTCCAGCTTGCTGGCCACATACAGCGCCGGATGCCCGTCTGATAAAAACCCCGGCCTGATACGTAAAAATGACTGCGCGCCCTTGGAAAACGACGCCGGCGGATACGAGCTCACCTCGCCGTCCTCAAAGAAATACAGCTGCGCCGTACCGGTAAAGCTGGACTCATCATGCCGCAGCACCACCAGATCGCTCTGCCCGCTCGCGCGTATGTCAAGAACGCTCAGCTCGGTATAGTTTGTGGCAAGCGCCTCGTCAACCCGCCCGTCCGTGAGCTTATAAACGGTCAGCGTTTTCAGCGTGCCGCCCCCGACCTCCCAGCCAACCAGTATCTCCGGCAGCCCGTCGCCGTCAAGGTCGGAATAGTGTATCGAGTCGATATTGTCCGCGTCCCCGCTGATCACGCCCATCTCCTGATAATCGTCGCCCGCCAGCCGGTATATGTATATCCTCAGCGGCCGCTCCCCCGGGAACCGCATAAAAACCAGCGCCTCCGAAACCCCGTTGCCGGTGAGGTCGATGGTCTGCTGTACCTGCCGATTATTGCCCGACGCCGGCGGGCTGTATTCGCCGCCCGCGGATATAAGCGTGTCGATTTTCTCCTGAAGCTTCAGGAAATCCTTGGGCGGCTTGGGAAGGCGCAGCAAATCGTCGCCGACCGCCCCCCCGCAGCCGGTCAGCAACAGCGATATAACAGCAAACAACGCCGCCGCTCTCCTCAAGCCTTTCCCTCCAAAATAACAGATAACAGAGTACAGATAACAGATAACAACGGGGGCGGCGGGTATTTTGTAGGGGACGCACACCGGGCGTCCCGCATCGTATAATTCACCCGCGTTCCCCTGTAGGGGACGGCGTCCCCGACGTCCCGTTTCTATTGCACCGCCCTCATGTCTCATTGTTAATTGTTCATTGTCAATTGTTCACTGTTAACCGAAATCCCCAGATGCTCAAGCGCCCGCCCCGTCACGCACCGCCCCCTCGGCGTGCGGTTCAAAAACCCGAGCTGCATAAGATACGGCTCATACACATCCTCCAGCGTTATCGACTCCTCGCCTATCGTCGCCGCCAGCGTATCCAGCCCCACCGGCCCGCCGCCGAAATTATTGACAATGCTCATAAGCATCCGCCTGTCCACCGCGTCCAGCCCTATCCTGTCGATCTCCAGCCGCCCCAGCGCGTCGTCGGCGACCTCCTTGGTGATGACCCCGTGCGCCTTCACCTGCGCGAAATCGCGCACCCGCCGGAGTATCCTGTTGGCCACGCGCGGCGTCCCGCGCGAGCGCGAGGCTATCTCCATCGCCCCCTCCGGCTCGATGGGGATATTCAGTATCGACGCGCTGCGCGTTACGATCCGCCTCAGCTCGTCCGGCGAATACAGCTCCAGCCGCTCAATAACGCCGAAACGGTCGCGCAGCGGCGCCGTCAGCTGTCCGGCCCGCGTCGTCGCGCCGATAAGCGTGAACTTTTTAAGGTCAAGCCGTATCGACCGCGCGCTCGGCCCCTTGCCCAGAATAATATCCACGGCGTAATCCTCCATCGCCGGATAGAGAATCTCCTCGACCGCGCGGTTAAGCCTGTGTATCTCATCGACAAAAAGAATGTCATACTCGTCCAGATTAGTCAGCAGCGCCGCCAGATCCCCCGCCTTTTCAATGGCCGGCCCCGATGTTATGCGGATATGCACGCCCATCTCGTTGGCGATAACTCCGGCCAGCGTGGTTTTCCCAAGCCCCGGCGGCCCGTACAGCAGCACATGATCCAGCGGTTCCTTGCGCCGCTTCGCCGCCTCGATGAACACGCCCAGATTCTCCTTGGCCTTCCGCTGCCCCGTATAATCGGCTAAGAAACGCGGGCGCAACGAAACCTCGCCGTCCTCGTCCGGCAGCAGCGTCGAGGACACCAACCGCTCCTCATACCCGTCGTCAAAATCAATAGCCAACCAAAATCACCTCGTCTACACGGCCGGGGATAGAACCCCGCGCCCATAATTCCCCTCCCTGGAGGGGTGCCGCGCCCCGCGCGGCGGGGTGGTCTAATGGTGCCGCGACAGGGGGATTTCCTCGTAGGGCGCGATGTCCTCATCGCGCCGCGCGCCCCTACATCATCCGTTTCAGCGCCTGCTTTATCAGCTCCTCTAACCCCAATGCCTCCGCGTCCAGCCCCCGCGTCGCCATCGCCGCCTCCGACGCGCTGTAGCCCAGCACGACCAGCGCGGCCTGCGCCTCCGCCAGCTTCGAGCCCTGCGTTGGAACCGCCGCCGAAAACCCGCCGTCCCAGTCCGAC
Organism: Oscillospiraceae bacterium; assembly: GCA_009777255.1. Classification (GTDB taxonomy): domain Bacteria; phylum Bacillota; class Clostridia; order Oscillospirales; family UBA929; genus WRMG01. Next base: position 5,153 of record WRMG01000037.1, read on the forward strand.
ATGCCCTTTGCCAGTTTATCCTTCAGCTCCAAAACAATGCGCTGCGCCAGCTTCTTGCCCACGCCCTGCGCCGCCGTCAGCGCCTTGTCATCGCCGGATATAATCGCCAGCGACAGCCGCTCCGGCGTCGTGACCGACAGCACCGACAGCGCGGCCTTAGGCCCCACGCCCGAGATCCCCAGCAGCAGCTTAAAGCAGTGCAGTTCCTGCGTGTCATAGAACCCGAAGATGTCAAAAATATCCTCCCGCACATACATATAAGTGTACAGCTTCATCGCCTCGCCGGTCTTGGCCCTCGACACGGTCTGCAAGGACGCGTGGCACGCGTACCCCGCGCCCCCCACGTCAATGACGACCATATTCGGCTCCGTATGCGCCACCGTCCCGCTCAAATAATAAAACATCTCTCACCCACCCGTCGCTAACTGTTAACTGTTAACTGTTAACTGTTAATTGTAATCTCGCGTCCCGTCCGCAATACTTCCTTTACAAAAGGATTGCCGCGCTCAATTTCAACCGTCTGAAACGCTCTTGGCTCAATATCCAAATCGGGATATTGTGCGGCAATAGTCAATAAATCCGTCACTATATCCACCGCTCGTTTTGAACCGAAAGAGGGCAGGAAAAAACACATGTCCACATCACTGTGTTCCGTTTGGGTTCCCTTGGCGTATGAGCCGTACAGATAGGCTTTTTCAATAGGTAACACAGTCTTAACGGCTTTAACATAACTGGTTACAATTTCATTCACATTTTTAATGTCAACGGCCATTCAAACTCCTCCTTCGTTTTAGCGAGAATTCTTTTGGCCTCCGGCTCGTGTACAAGCTCGCTTAATTTTTGCTTATGCTCAGGATACCTGCCTTCAAGATAAAATGCCGTAAGATTATCAAAAAAACGATATTGCTCTTCGGTTATAGCAGCCGGCAGCTTATCGGCAAATTTACGAAGAACCGACCGTATGTTGTGTATACGCGGAGCATTTTCATCGGCATAAAGATTATATAGCCCTTTGCAGAGTTTTTCAATGGCTTGCTGGCACATAAAAGCTACATAAAGCCATCTTCCCGAATTATACATAGCTTCGGCCGTCACAAGGTCATACTCAGCAATATCAAGCCAATAATCAAACCTTTCAAAAGACGTCATATACCTCCACCCACCGCCCACTAACTGTTATCTGTTCTCTGTTATCTGTTATCTGTCAGCCGTCTTGCCGTTTGCGCGTGACACAGCGCCACAGCCAGCGCGTCCGCCGCGTCGTCGGGACGCGGCGCGCGCGGAAGCCCCAAAAGCATCCGCGTCATCTCCATGACCTGCCGCTTCTCCGCCTTGCCGTAGCCCGCGACCGCCAGCTTCACCTGTAGCGGCGTATACGAAAACACGGGTATGCCGCGCTCCGCCGCCGTGAGGAGTATCACCCCCCGCGCGTGCGCGACGCCGATACCCGTCTTGACGTTCGCGCTGAAAAACAGCTCCTCCGCCGCCAGCGCCCGCGGCTCATACATGTCCAGCAGCCTGTTCAAATCAACCTTTATCTGCAAAAGCCGGCTCTCCAGCGCGACACCCGCCTGCGTGCGTATAACCCCGTGGCGCAAAGCCCTGTGCTTCGCGCCCTCCCTCTCAATAAACCCAAAGCCCACAATGGCAACCCCCGGATCAATCCCGCAAATAACCACAACCCCACTCCCCCGTCCGTTGTTAACTGTTATCTGTTAACTGTTATCTGTCAATTGCCCAACCCCCGCTATAACCCCCAGCCTCCCCGCCTCATACGTCAGCCCGCCCTGCAAAAAAGCAGTATAAGGCTCCCGCATCGGCGCGTCGCAGCTCAGCTCAACCGAGCCGCCCTGTACAAACGTGCCCGCCGCCATCACCACGCCGCAGTCATACCCGGGCATCTCCGACGGCTCCGGTACCGCGAACGAGTCCACCGGCGACCCCGCCTGAATCCCGCGGCAGAACCTCAAAAGAGTTTCGGCATCCCCGAACCGTATGGCCTGCACTATATCCGACCGCTTCTCGAGCGCGGACGGCGACACGCCGTACCCCAGCTCGCTCAGCGCCGCCGCCGCCAGCGCGGCGGTTTTCAGCGCCTGCGCCACGACATGCGGCGCGAGGAAAAACCCCTGAAACATCAGCCGGTTAACGCCCAGCGACGCGCCGTTCTCAGCGCCCACGGCGGTCAGGTTAAGCGCGGCGGCCTCCACCAAATCACTCCGTCCGGCAATATAACCGCCGGTCGGCGCAAGCCCGCCGCCCGGATTCTTTATAAACGACCCCATGATCAGGTCGCCGTCCGGCTCACGGGTCTCGACAAACTCACAGTAACAATTATCAACCAATGTCACCGCGTTTTTATTAATACCGCGTATTATTTCAATTATTTCGGACACCTTGCCCGTGTCCAGCGCCCTGCGCCCCGAATACCCGCCCGAACGCTGTATGAGAACAGCCTTAGCGTCCCTTACTGCGTCCGCCAGCCCGTCTAAATCCGGCAAACCCTCGGGCGTCAGCTCCAGCTCGCGGTACTTAACGCCGAACTCCGCCAGCCGCCGTATCACGCCATGGAGTGTGTCATAAGGCGCGCCGGCGGCGGACACCAGCGTATCCCCCGGCCTCAGCACCCCGAACAGCGCCGTCGCTATGGTATGCGTCCCGCTGGACAGCTGCACCCGCGCAATCGCGCTCTCCTTGCCGAACACATCCGCGACCACGCCGTCAAAAACATCGCGTCCCGCGTCGCCCAGCCCATAGCCCGTGCTGCCCGCGAAATGCGCGTCCGAAACCCTGCGCGCCTGAAAAGCGTCCAGCACCCTCTCCGTGTTGGCCGCGGCTATGCCGTCAAAGACAGCAAACTGTGCCGAAAGTCCCCTTTCGGCACGTTCGACAAGTTCTTTTGCTTTACACGAGTAATTCCGCATTGGACATGAGCTTTACATTATTTTTCTTCAGCGTTTCGACAGCGCCGTCCTGGTCCTCGCAGCGTATGACCACATAGGCATACTTTTCGCTGCGTGAAACAAAAGCATAGATGTACTCAACATTATCAACCATAGTCAAAACGGAATGCAGCCCGCCCGGCGTATCCTCCAGCCGCACGGCTATAACAGGCGTTTCGCGCGCGGTTATTCCGGCGTCGCGCAGCGCCTCGGCCGCCTTATGCGGTTCGTTTACGATAAGCCTCAATATCCCGAAATCCGACGTGTCGGCGATTGACAGCGCGCGTATATCAATGCTGCTCTTCGCCAGCACCTCGGTTATCTCCGAGAGCTTTCCGCTGTCGTTCTCGACAAAGACGGAAACCTGTGTGATGAACATAGAGGCCTCCTATTCGAACTCTTCCGCAAGCTCACCGCAATCGCAGTCCTCGTCAAGACACTCGCCCTTGTTAAAGAAACCCAGAATGACATCGAGATACCTTAGCGCGATAGTTGCAACTAAACCGAACGTTACCAGCGCGATAAACAGGCCGAACAGGATTTTACAGAACTTTTTCATGGTGAATACCCCTTTTCATAATATAGCGCGTCAACGCGCTTGTTTGTCCATATTATACCCCTCTCTCAGGAGTCTGTCAAGGACTTTCTTTTCTCTCTGCGCTCATCTATATCCCTGACATAGATCAGCACCTGCGCCACAACGTTGTACAGCTCGGCGGGAATCTCCTGCCCGATCTGAAGCATGTTCAGCGCGTGCGCGAGATGCGGGTCCGCGTGGACCGGCACGCCCGCCTCGCGCGCCTTGCCGATGATATTCTCGGCGACCTGCCCGCGCCCCGAGGCGACGACCGACGGCGCGCCCGCCTCCTCCTCATACGCCAGCGCGACGGCCTCCCTGACCGGTTTCCTGACTGCCTTCTCGTCACTCATGATACCCCTCACCTTTCATATGGGAGTTTACGGGGGGGGCGGCGCCCCCGCGCTGCCTCACACCTTTCGGTCAAAGAAATAGCGGCTCCTGTTCTGCTCGCGGACTCTGGACACGTCGAATATATCGGCGGCCTTTTTGGCCGGCTGCGCCGAGGACCGCGCGAGCCTGAACCCCTGAAGGTCCAGCAGCTTGTAGAGTATATGCATGTCGCCGCGCACGCTGTCCGCCTCCGTGTCCGATTCAAGGCTGAAATCGCACTCGACATTCTTGCCGAGGACCTTTATCATCGCCTCGACGCGCCCGGTGTTCGCCGTCATAAGCGATATGAACACCGTGGCGTTATGCGGGTCGATCTTTCTGCCGCGCCCCGAGTCGTTGAACACATACAGCTCGGCGGTGGTGCGCCTGTCCCCCCATTGCAGCGGTACGTTCACTATCGGCGTGAACCTGTTCAGCCCATCGAGGAACTTAACGCTCTGCTCCAGTTCGTTTACCGAACGCG
>WRMG01000038.1 GCA_009777255.1 Oscillospiraceae bacterium
ACGCGTCCGGTGTTCGCCGTCATAAGCGATATGAACACCGTGGCGTTATGCGGGTCGATCTTTCTGCCGCGCCCCGAGTCGTTGAACACATACAGCTCGGCGGTGGTGCGCCTGTCCCCCCATTGCAGCGGGACGTTCACTATCGGCGTGAACCTGTTCAGCCCATCGAGGAACTTAACGCTCTGCTCCAGCTCGTTTACCGAACGCGCCAGCGCCTCCCTCTGCCGGGGCGCCAGCTCGGGCAGCTTGTGCCTTACGGCTTCGATCAGCTCGTCCAGCTCCCGCGCCAGCTCCCGCGCGTTCAGCTCGCCCGGAAGCCTGTGCGGGCTGTGCGGATCGACCTTCCTGAACAGCGACGCTATCTTCTGCTCAACAGTCTGTGGCGTGCCGCCACGGGCAATGTAGGTGGTCTGTGGCGCCGCTGGCGCTGTTTCACGTGAAACATTTGAGAGCGACAGCTCAGGGCTTGGCGGCGGTGTGCTATCGCCTGCAATATCAACGGTCTGCGGCGGTTGAGCAGTCCCCTCCGCCGCCTGCGGCGCTGCCGCCGATGTTTCACGTGAAACATTTGAGTGCGGCATCTCAGGACTTGGCGGCGGTGTGCCATCGCGCGCAGTCCCCTCCATTGCCTGCGCCGCCGGCAATGTTTCACGTGAAACATTTTGGCGCGGCGCTTCAGGGCTTGGCGGCGTGCTGACGCTTGCAATATCAACGGTCTGCGGCGTGCCGCCACGGGCAGTCCCCTCCGCCGCCTGCGGCGCTGCCGCCGCCGCTGGCGCTGTTTCACGTGAAACATTTGAGTGCGACATTTCCGGACTTGGCGGCGGTGTGCCACCGCTGGCAATGTCGGCGGTCTGCGGCGACTGAGTAATATTCTCCGTTGCTTGCGGCGCTGCCGCCGCTGCCGCTGGCGATGTTTCACGTGAAACATTTGTGTGTGGAGCTTCAGGGCTTGGCGGCGTGCCGGCGGCGGCGGCGCCGTCAGCCGCTGGCGGTGCAGGTGAATCGGGGAGCTGGTTCAAAATGTTCGTCAGCTGCTCGCCGATAAGGTTTTTGTGAGTCAGGAACTGCTGGAAGCGCCCGACGTTTTCGGGGTTGATCAGTATCTCCTCGCGGGCCATGAACACTATCTGCTCCGGCCTCAGCTCGGGAAACGCCTCGGACGCCCGGGATAATATGTCGATGTTCTCGTGGCTCAGCTCGACGCCGCCGCGCGCCATCTCCGCGATAAGCGCGCGCACGGCTGGGGTGTCGGGCAGCTTGAAGGCCTTGATTACCTCCTCGATATTCACCGCGCGGTCAATAACGGCGCGCGCGGGCCGCGGAGCGCCGGCGGCGGCTGCCTCGGACTGCGGGCCGTTATGCTCCGCGACCCCTTCCGCGGAAGGCGGCGCCTCGCCGTGAGCGATGTCCCCCGCGGCGGGGTTAGGCGCGCCGTGGGCGTCGCGCCCTACGGGCTGCTCGTTATTTGGAGGCGTCCAATTGATTCTCATAATACCCCCCTTTTGACAATTAACAATGAACAATTAACAATTGACAATGAACAATTTATGGATGGGTTGCAAATAAAATAAAAGGTCTGTGTGAATATTATATCGTATCATCAGGAAAACGCAACAGGATATTATTTTCCATGGTCATAAGTCCTTTTATTAGCATGGAGTTTCGCGGCGTTTTGAGCATACTTACAGGGCATGAAAAACATCGAGCGAGGTATCTATGAAAAAATTATCATGTTTGCTTTTGATAGCGTTCACTATAAATACAGCGGCCTTTGCCGCGCCGCCCGCGGCGCAGCCGGCGCGTCCCTCCGAGCTGGTGCCGATGGGACAGACTGCCGGAGTGCGGCTTGTGGACGGGGAGCGCAGCGTTTCGGGGATAGGGACGCTGACGTTCTATGACCCGCGCAGCGGGGTGTTCGGGGCGCTGGGACACGGGATCAACGACACCGGCACAAGCTCGCTTATGCGGATGGCCAGCGGGATGCTGCTGGACGCCGAGGTCGTCGATGTAAGAAGGGGTTCGTCGGGGCAGCCGGGGGAGCTGAAAGGCTCGTTTGACACCGGTTCGTCGGGGACGCTTTTGGTAAACTCGCCCAACGGGCTGTTCGGCATACTGGAGGCGCCGGAGAATTTCGGGGTGGCCGGTATTCTGCCGGTGGCGGACAAGGGCGAGGTCGTGACCGGACACGCGCAGATGCTGTCGAATGTGCGCGGCGACACCGTCGAGAGGTTCGACATAGAGATAACGCGGATACTGGACGGCGACAGCCGCCGCAGCTTTATGATACGGGTTGTGGACAGTGAGCTGATCGACAGGACCGGCGGGATCGTGCAGGGCATGAGCGGCAGCCCGATAATCCAGAACGGCAAGCTGATCGGCGCGGTGACACATGTGCTGGTTAACGACCCCAGAAAGGGCTATGGGATTTTTATTGACAACATGCTGCGGGAGATATATGGCAATTAACAGTTAACAGTTAACAGTTAACAGATAACAGATAGCTTTGATTTGTCGGGGAGGTGGGGGGCGCCGGGGGCTGCGGCGTGGCCGATCAGGACGGACATGCCGAACGTGAAGCCCTCGGGGATGCGGAGCTTTTCGGTGAAGTAAGCGGCCTTGCCGCCTTGGAACGCGAGCCTCGCCATACCGCAGATGACGGAGGCGAGCCCCAGCGACTCGGCGGCAAGCGCGACATTCTGTGTGAGGATGCCGCAGTCCAGAGCGGCGTAGTCCGAGCCGTCGGACAGTACAAGGACCATGCTTGGCGCGTTGTAGAACATTTTGCCGCCGCGCGACCGCATGCGCTCGTACATGGATTTGTCGTCGTATTCCGAGATGATGCGGATGCCCTCGGCGTCCATTTCGTCCAGCAGCGCCTTGTCCTTTACCACGACGACGCGCCACGGCTGGCGGTTCATGGCGCTGGGGGCGGCGAGCGCCGCCATGGCGACGGCGTCGAGCTGCTCGTCCGTAGGGGCCTGATCGGTGAAGGCGCGGCAGGAGAAGCGGCTGGCGATGGTTTTTAGGGTGTCGTTCATTTTATACCGGCTCCTTTATAATAATTTTGGAGATGAACTCATAAGGCGTTAATATAAACGGTTCGTCAGGGTAATGCTTTTTGTTGCCTGTGATTAGAACTGCTCCGCATGCTTTTGCGGTGTCAGCGCCGCGGATATAATGACGTTTGTGTCGATTACGGCGTTAAGCATGGGGTTCCCTTTTTTCACGTCTGGACGCAGCTATTTCGGCGTTGATTTCTTCCATAGTCATTTTATCCGTGCCGTTTATTACGGATTGAGCCCGTATGGCGCCGAACGCTTCCAACAGCTCTTTGCCTGCCTGTTTTTTCGGCTCGAAGTCGGCGACGGCAAAAGGCAGCTGACGGGTTCTGAGGGTCGCCCTGATAAACATGTTAAACGCAGTTGTGATATTCATTCCGACATTGTCGCAGAACTTGTCAAACTCTTTCTTTGTCTCTTCGTCAACACGTACTGTCACGTTAACAGCTCCCATTAGAATACTTCCTTTCGTGTGCGGTATACTTAATTATACAATATATTATGTGCAAAGTCAAGCGGAATCAAACGCGGAATAATTTTTGGGGTTTGGGTAAAAATGAGAGCATCAACTTTACGAAAGGGTGAATTCCATGCTTACTACAAAGGAACTTACGGCGCTGGAGGATCAGCTTGGCGTTGAACAGGTGATGATCAAGAAGTATAACGCCATGGCCAATCAGTGCAGCGACCCCGCGATCAGGCACAGGCTCACTTCTATTGCCGGGCGGCATCAGCAGCATTACAACACCTTAATCGGTTATCTGCATTAAAAGGGGGATTTGAAAATGACGACACAATCTATCGGACTGGGCGACAAGGAGGTCGTGAACGACTTTATCGTCAGCCAGAAAACTCTATCGTCGGCGTACAACACCTTCGCGGGCGAATGTGTTAACGAGCAGCTGAGAAACGAGTTCCTGAACATTCTGAAAGAGGAGCACTGTATTCAGGCGGAGCTGTTCAACGAGGCGAACTCGCGCGGCTGGTACACCACAAAGCAGGCGCCCGCCACGGAGATAAGCCAGGTTAGGACGAAGTATACGGCGGGAGGATGACAATTAACAATTATCAATTAACAATGAACAATTGACAGTTGGTTTTGTTTTCTGCTGTAAAAAGTAACCGCCGGAGTGGCGGTTACTTGCTTTTGTGGGAGGCTAATGCTGTGGTTTGCAGGGGCGGGTTTCCATGCCCGACCGTAATGCACTAAATTCGCGGAGCTGTTTTCTGGTTTCCCTGAGCCTCTCTCCTTCGGCCAGCTTCCCTTCGTGGAGCATCAACTCGCGCTCGGCGAGGAGCTGCTTTCTGGTTTCCCTAAGCCTCTCTCTTTCGGCTAGCGCAAACTCGCGCTCGGCAAGGAGCTGCTTTCTGGTTTCCGCCTCAATCGTGAGCCTCTCTCCTTCGGACAACTCCTCATGCCACACAAAATGGACACAGCTGCCGGATTCAAAATCATGATCGCAGGCGGGCTGGGACGTCACATCCGCGGTAAACGCGCTCATGGATAATGAAACCATAAGAATCAGCGCGAGAATCGGGATCATTTTTTTCTTCATAATGTAATTGCTCCTTTTTCTCTGTTTGGACGGCGGCGTTTTCAGCGCCGCTATTTACTCAGAGCATAGAATCATCCAGCCTTTCTCCATACACCACTGCCAATTTTATCCTATCATATATATTATTAAACTGTCAAGCAAAAACAGCGGACAAATAAATATTTGACATCGGGCGCGGGGTATTATATAATAAACCAAAAATAAGCAGAGGAGATGTAGTATCATGGCGCTTGTTACCACGAAGGAAATGTTCAAGAAAGCCTATGACGGCGGGTATGCGATAGGCGCGTTCAACGTCAACAATATGGAGATAATTCAGGGGATCACGGAGGCGGCGATGGAGGAGAGGGCTCCCCTTATCCTTCAGGTGTCCAGCGGCGCGCGCAAGTACGCCAACCACACCTACCTGATGAAGCTCATCGAGGCGGCCGTCATTGAAACCGGGCTGCCCATAGCCGTGCATTTAGACCACGGCGATACCTTTGAGCTGTGCAAGAGCTGTATCGACGGCGGCTTTACCTCCGTCATGATCGACGGCAGCCACCACAGGTTTGAGGATAACATAGCGCTTACAAAGCAGGTCGTCGAGTACGCGCACTCGAAGGGCGTGACCGTCGAGGGCGAGCTGGGACAGCTGGCCGGTATCGAGGACGACGTGAACGTCGCCGAACACGCCTTTACTGACCCCGATCAGGTCGAGGAGTTTGTCGGGAGAACCGGCGTGGATTCGCTGGCGATTGCGATAGGCACGAGCCACGGCGCGTTTAAGTTCAAGCCCGGGCAGAAGCCGCAGCTGCGCTTTGATATTCTGGCGGAGATCGAGAAGCGGCTGCCGGAGTTCCCGATAGTGCTGCACGGCGCGTCGAGCGTTATACCCGAGTTTGTGGCGAAGGTAAACCAGTACGGCGGCCAGATGCCGGACGCGATCGGGATACCCGAGGAGATGCTGAGGCAGGCGGCCAAGAGCGCGGTGTGCAAGATTAACATTGACTCGGATCTGCGGCTTGCCATGACGGCCAGTATCCGCGAGCATTTCGCGGTGAACCCCGGCCATTTCGACCCGCGGCAGTATCTGTCGCCCGCGCGCGCCGCCATCAAGGCCATGGTGAAGCGCAAGCTGGTGAATGTGCTGGGATGCAGCGGCAAAGCGTAATAACCGGAAACAATGCTTGTAGGGGCGGCCGTCTCGGCCGCCCGACATAAAATAGAGGTGTAGGTTACGTTGAGAGATAAATTAGAGGCGCTGAAGGCGTCCGCGATGGAGCTGATAAGCTCCGCCGCGGACGAGCGCGCGCTGGAGGATTTGCGCGTAAGGTTCCTCGGGCGCAAGGGCGAGCTTACGGCGGTGCTGAAGGATATGGGGCGGCTGAGCGCCGAAGAGCGGCCCGTTATCGGGCAGATCGCCAACGACGCGCGGGAGAGTATTTCCGGCGCGGTAAAGGAGGCCGAGCGGCGGCTCGCGGCCGCGGCCGTGGAGCATAGGCTGAAGGCTGAGAAAATAGACGTCACATTGCCCGGGAAAACCGTGACGGCGGGGCACCGGCATCCGATGACGGTTGTGCTGGACGAGGTTGTGGAGATGTTTATCGGCATGGGGTTCTCGGTGGCGGAGGGGCCGGAGGTCGAGACGACGTATTACTGCTTCGACGCGCTGAACACCGGCGAGCATCATCCGGCGCGCGACAGGCAGGACACGTTTTATCTGAGCGACGACGTGATTCTGAGGACGCAGACGTCCAGCGTGCAGATACGCACGATGGAGAGGCAGAAGCCGCCGATCCGCATAATCTCGCCCGGGCGCACGTACCGCAAGGATGAAATTGACGCGACGCACTCCCCTGTTTTTCATCAGATCGAGGGGCTTGTAGTCGATAAGGGCGTGACCTTCGCCGATCTCAAGGGGACACTGGAGGCGCTGATTAAGGGCATATACGGCGAGAACGCGGCCGTGCGGTTCAGGCCGCACCACTTCCCGTACACCGAGCCGTCGGCCGAGGTGGATTTGCAGTGCTTTAAGTGCGGTGGCTCGGGCTGCCCGCTGTGCAAGGGGCAGGGGTGGATAGAGCTGCTTGGCTCCGGCATGGTGCATCCCAAGGTGCTGGCGATCTGCGGCATTGACCCCGAGGTGTATACGGGCTTCGCGTTCGGCGTGGGGATTGAGCGGCTGTGTCTGGGGCGGTTCAGCATACCGGATATGCGGCTGCTGTTTGAGAACGACATGCGTTTTCTGCGCCAGTTTGGATAAGTGAGGGATTATAATGCGGTTGTCAACTAAGTGGCTGAGGGATTTTACGGATATAGACGCTGAGCCCCGCGAGTTCGAGCGCGCGATGTCGCTGTCAGGCTCGAAGGTAGAGGGGTTTGAGATACAGCGGGACAATATAAAAAACGTTACAGTAGGGCGTATTCTCAGTAATGAGAAACATCCGAACGCGGATAAGCTGCGGCTGTGCAGGGTCGATGTCGGGGACAGGATAATGACCATACTGACCGGCGCGGCGAACGCGGAGGTCGGGGCGCTGACGCCGGTGGCGGCTGACGGCGCCGTTCTGCCCGGGGGCAAGGAGATTCGCGCGGGTATGATGCGGGGCATCGCGTCGGAGGGCATGTGCTGCTCGGCGAGCGAGCTGGGGCTGACGGCGCACGATATTCCGTACAGCGACGACGGCGGGATTCTGCTTTTGCGGGAGGACTGCGAGGTCGGGCAGGACATCAACGATGTGCTTATGCTGGACGATATAGTGTATGAGTTCGAGATAACGTCGAACAGGCCGGACTGCCTGAGTGTGCGCGGGCTGGCGCGCGAGGCGGCGGCCACATTTGAGAAGCCGCTGAGGCTGCCGGAGCCGGAGGTTAAGGGCGGGGGCGGTGAGCTGCCGCTGAAGCTGAGCGTGGAGGCGCCCGAGCTGTGCGCGCGGTATTCGGCGCGGATGGTGAGGGATATAAAAATCGGGCCGTCGCCGAAGTGGATGCGCACAAGGCTGAGGGCGGCGGGCGTGAGGCCGATAAACAATATTGTGGATATTACGAATTATGTCATGCTGGAGTATGGGCAGCCCATGCACGCGTTTGACTACGGGTGCCTTGACGACGGGCAAATCGTCGTCAGGACGGCGCGGGAGGGCGAAACGCTCTTGACGCTGGACGGGCAGGAGCGCAGGCTGGACGCGGGTATGCTGGTCATCGCGGACACGGAAAAGGCCGTGGGCGTCGCGGGCGTGATGGGCGGCGCAAACTCCGAGATAACAGATAAGACGGAGATGATAGTCTTTGAGTCGGCGACGTTCAGCGGGCCGTCGGTACGTAAGACGGCGCTGAGGCTGGCGATGCGCACCGACGCGAGCAGCCGCTTTGAGAAGGGTCTGGATCCCGCCAACACGGTTCCGGCGCTGGAGCGGGCCTGTGAGCTGGTGGAGCTGCTGGGGGCGGGCGTCGTTTACGACGGGATAGCGGATATAAACAACGCGGAGCCGTTTGACAGGGAGATACCGCTTGACACGGACAGGATAAACAGATTTTTGGGGACGGAGATACCGGAGCCGGAGAAGTATCTCAGGCTTTTGGGGTTTGAGGTTTCAAACGGGACTGTAAAGGTTCCCAGCTTTCGTGCCGATGTGGAGGGTATCGCGGATATTGCGGAGGAGGCGGCGCGCCTTTACGGGTATAACAGGATAAGCTCCACGCTTCCGACCGCTTCGGTGACGGGGCGGCTTACGGAGCGGCAGATAATGAAAAGCAAGTCGGCGGCGCTGCTGAGGAGCGCGGGATACAGCGAAATGCTGACGTATTCGTTCATATCGCCGGCTGATATTGAGAAAATCGGCATGAGCGGGCAGGAAATTCTTACTATTGAGAATCCGTTGGGCGAGGACAAGAGCGTTATGCGGCCGTCGCTGATACCGTCGCTTATGGCGGCGCTGGCGGTCAACGCCGCCGCGCGCAACGCCGGGGTGTGGCTGTATGAGATAAATCCGGTGTTCAGGCCGTCGGGAGAGGTGCTGCCCGACGAGGAGCAGACGGTGATTTTCGGCGGGTACGGTATGGACTTTTTCGCGCTGAAGGGCGCGGCCGAGGCGCTGCTGAAGCTGTTTAATATAAACGGCGCGCGGTTCAGGGCGAAGGCGGACAATCCGGCGTTCCATCCGGGGCGGTGCGCGGAGGTTTATTTCGGGGATAAATATTTGGGCGTTTTGGGAGAGATACATCCGCTGACGGCGGAGCGGTACGGCGTGGAGGAGCGCGTTTACGCCGCCGAGCTGAGTTTTGAGAAGCTGTTTGAGAGTCGGAATGACGAGCCGAAATACAGCCCGCTGCCGAGGTTTCCCGCGGTGCGGCGCGATTTGGCGCTGATATGTGCCGAGGATTTGAGCAACGAGAGCATTATGGATGTGATCGCCGACGGGCTGCTGGAGTCGGCGGAGTTGTTCGACGTGTACACCGGCGAGCAGATACCCGACGGGCGGAAGAGTTTGGCGTATAAGCTGCTGTTCAGGGCGCAGGACCGGACGCTGACGGACGCGGAGGTGGACGTGAGCGTTGAGAGGATCGTCGGGGAGCTGAGGAAATTTGGGGCAGAGCTTAGGCAGTTAACAATTAACAAGGGGCTTGACTAGGACTGGGTAGTCTGATAGTCTAACAGTGAGGTCAAGCCAATGAAAAACAAATACGTTTACCGTTCAAAAATATCAGAAACGAAATTCAGGCAGC
>WRMG01000039.1 GCA_009777255.1 Oscillospiraceae bacterium
CTCGCGCGCCCACGGGGAAATGCTGTCGGCGTCGCTGAAAGTCGGTTCGGCGCTCGGAAGGTAGTAGCCTAGTTTAATCATAATATTGTACATCAATGTCAGGGCCATTTCGCGGGAAAAGTTGCCGTCAGGATTAAATTTGCCCGTACCGTCGCCTTTTACTATGCCTAAACCTGCGAGTTTCTCCACATTCACATCCGTCGTGTCGTCGAACAGGCTCCACGCCGTTATTGCTCTGCCGTCCAAATGCTCATAGAGCAGCACGGCGAACGCCGCAAACTCCGCGCGGTTCAGCCAGCGGCGCCAGCTGCCGTCCAAATGCTCCGGCACAAGGCCGAGCTTCCGCGCCATTTCGACCGCCGCTTTCGCCCAGTCTGACGGCGTGTCGGCGTCCGAAACCGGCGGCGGGGCGGGTGGCTCAAAATAGTAGATGGGGGATATTTCTGGCGCCTTGGGCAGCGGGACTGTCGCCGCGCCCGCAATGTAACTGTCGCTGTAAATCGTGCCTTTGTTTTGAATCTCGCCGTTGTTTGCAATCGTGCCGTAGTTGTAAATACTGCTGTTGTTTCTTATTTGAAACGTGCTTATAACCGTGCCGCTGTTTTGAATCGTGCCGTTGTTTTCAATCAAGCCGTCATTTTGAATCGTGCCGTTATTTTGAATCGTGCCGTTGTTTTGAATCACGGTGTGCCATTCATAATCGCCGGGATCAGATCTGGGAATCGTCAGCGTGCCGTCTTTCGGCACCGTAAGTGTGCCGGTTATTTCTATTATATCGCCCGCCCGAACTACCCCGCTCATGGTAACATTACCGCTGACGGTTACGGTGCTGTCACTCATGGCGTAAATCGTATAGCTCTCTTCACCCGACGCGCTGAACTCACCGCCGCTGAGGGTGACTTTGCTTTTTTCGGCGTCAATCGCTTTGCTATTTTCGCCCTCCGCGCTGACCATGCCGCCGCTGACGGTGACGGTACTGCTGGCGTCGGCCCTTATCGCTGTTGAGCCTGGTATTTCGAGATCTACATCGCCGTCGCCCTCCGCGCTGACCTTGCCGCCGCTGACGGTGACTTCGCTTTGGTGGGCTTTAATCGCCCAGCTCTTTTTACCCTCCACGCTGACCTTGCCGCCGCTGACGGTGACGGTGCTGCCCTCGACGGCGTCAATCGCTGCGCTCTCATCGCCCTCCGCGCTGACCTCGCCGCCGCTGACGGTGACAATACTGGTGTTTTCGGCCCAAATCGCTGTACTCTCTTCGTGCGACGCGCTGACCGTGCCGCCCTCGACGGTTACGGTACTGGTGTCTTTGGAGTGAATCGCTGTGCTGCTGGGGTCCGTCACGCTGACCATGCCGCCGGTTACGGTGACGGTGCTGTGGTTTCCGGTGTAAATCGCCGTACTCCCATAGCCCTCCGCGCTGACCTCGCCGTTGCCGCTGACGGTTACGGTGCTGTCCACGATGGCGTAAATCGCACTGCTCCCAAGGCCCGACGCGCTGACCTCGCCGCCGGTTACGGTGACGGTGCCCTCGACGGCCAAAACCGCTATGCTATCTATGCCCGACGCGCTGATCGTGCCGCCGTTGACGGTTACTTCACTTTCGCGGGCGAAAATCGCCCAGCTTGGGTTGCCCTCCGCGCTGATCGTGCCGCCGCTGACGATGACGGTACTGTCGTCTTCGGCGTAAATCGCTGCGCTGACGTTGCCCTCCGCTCTGACCTCACCGCCGCTGACGATGACGGTACTGTCGGTGGCGTTAATCGCCCAGCTTTGGTTGCCCGACGCGCTGACCTCGCCGTTGCTGACGATGACGGTACTGCCTTTGTTGGCCCAAATCGCTGTTGGTCCGTTGCCATCCTTCACGCTGATATTACCGCCGGTGACGACCTCAAACGTCCCCCCGCCGGTAATCTTTATCAGGGTGCCTTGGTAACTAACTGCGCTCGAAAATTCCGCTTGCCATTTGACCGTCACGCCCTCGGGAATGTTGAGCTCGAGCCCCTCAATCGACACGACGGTCATTTTGCCGGTGACAGTGACGGTGCCGCCGGTTGGGGTTGCCGTGTTTATTGCACCCTGTATTGCGGCTTGAATTAACGCGACGGTGTCTGTTACACCACTGACACCAATATTTACGGACTCTTCAGCCGCCACCGCCGCCGGCACAAACGCGGCCACCATCGCAACCGCCAAAACAACCGCCAAAAACCTCTTGAACATGTAAAATCCTCCTGTAGGGGACGGCGTCCTCGACGTCCCGTGTAAAATTTGAATCGCGCCGTTAATTGCGGGGAACGCGGGACGCCCGGGTGTGCGTCCCCTACGGACGTGGGGTGCGCAACGCGCCGGGGTGGTTGGGATACGACAAAACACCCGCCGTCTGCGGACGGCACCCTCTTTACTAAAGAGGGCAAAGAAAGAGCGCGTCCAACCCCTGCCCTCTTTTGCAAAGAGGGTGGCCCCGCAGGGCAGGGTGTTTTAACGCGGGCGACCGGGGACGGTCGCCCCTACTTATATTCACCATTTTATCACAAACATAACTGAAATGCAACATTTTTTTGCGGAACGCGGCGGGGGATTATCATTGTTAATTGTTCATTGTTAATTGTTAATTGTCACATTTCCCACCCCGCCGGCGTATACTCTTAATAAGAGGCCTGTGTGAGGGGGGCGGCGCGTATGTATCACCGGCGCGGCAGATTCTGGGGCATGATATGCGTCGCCTTTGGGGCGGGGCTGGTGATCTCGCCGCTGATTCCGGCCTTTATTCTTTCGGTGCTTGTCGGGCTGGGGCTTATCGTCTGCGGCTGTTTTCTGTGCAGATAGGGGAGGTGTTTGCTTTGAAGATAATGGTAGTTAGCTCACCGAGGTTTTTAAGAAGGTTTCTCCGCCGTATATTCAGGGTGCATAGCGCGTGATATTGACAAGCGCGCGCCCTTGTGTTAAGATACTTCAGAGGTGATCCAAATGAGCGAAAAATTCAGCGGCGCCGTCCACATTGCCGAGGAGGTTGTCGCGTCGGTAGCGTCGCTTGCGGCGTGTGAGGTTGACGGCGTGGCCTCGCTTGCCGCGGCCGAGGGCGAGCGTCTCTCCGAGCTGGTAGGTAAGCAGCGCGGGCTGGCGAAGGGCGTTAAGCTGAGCATCACGGGCGAGACCGTCGCCGTGGATGTGTTTATTCTGGTCAAGTACGGCAGCAACGTGCGCAATGTGGCGCAAAAGGTTCAGGAGAACATCAAGAGGACGCTTGAATCCATGACGGGCATGACGGTCAGCGCCGTAAACGTACATGTGAACGGCATCTCCCTGAAAAAAGATTCGGCCGCAAAATGACGCGCAAGCACTCCAGAGAATTTGCCATGCAGATACTCTTTACGCTCGGGTTTGAAAGCTCCGGGCTTAAAGGTGTTTTGGAGGAGCGGCTGTCGGAGGCTTTTTTCGAGCGCCTGACCGGCGTTGACGAGCTGTACGGCAGTATGCCGGACGGCGAGGAGAGCGCCTATATCGCCCGTCTTGTAACGGGCGTGTATGAGCATGGCGCGGAGCTGGACGGGTACATAGAGAAATACGCCGTGGGCTGGCGCTTCGGGCGGCTGCCGCGCGTCGCCGTCGCGGTGATGCGGGTGTGCATGTTCGAGGTTCTGTACATGCACGAGATACCGCCCAAGGCCTCGATGAACGAGGCCGTGGAGATAGCGAAGAAGTACGAGCCGGCCGACGTCGTCGCGTTTATAAACGGCATCATCGGCTCGTTTTACAAGGGCGAGGTCATGCAGTGAGCGTCTGCCTCGGCATAGACACCAGCAACTACACGACCTCCGCCGCGACATACGACAGCCTGAGCGGCGCTGTTGAGAGCGTGACTATACCGCTTCCCGTACCGGACGGCGCGTTGGGGCTAAGGCAGAGCGACGCGCTGTTTCATCATGTAAAACAGCTGCCGGAGGCGCTGAGAAGGCTTGACTTAACCTCTGTCGAGGCGATAGGCGTCAGCTCGCGCCCGCGCGGCGCCGAGGGCTCATATATGCCATGTTTTCTGGCGGGCGATGGTATGGCCGAGGCGCTTGCCCACGCGCTGGGCGCGCCGCTGTACAGGTTCTCGCATCAGGAGGGGCATATCGCCGCCGCCGCGTGGTCGGCGGGCGCGGAGGAGCTGCCGGAATTTCTGGCGTGGCACCTATCCGGCGGTACGACCGAGCTGCTGCGCGTGAACCGCGGGCAGATTGAGATACTGGCCGCGACGAAGGACATCAGCGCCGGACAGCTTATCGACCGCGTTGGGCTGATGCTGGGGCTGCCGTTCCCGTCGGGCGGCGCGTTGGACAGGCTGGCGCTGAAGCATGACAAGGTTATACCGGCAAGGATAACCTCGCCGAACCTGTCCGGCTTTGAAAACAAGGCGCAAAAGCTGCTGGAAGACGGAGAAAAGCCCGAAAATATAGCTTTTTATATAATGAATGTTATATTACAGTTTGTGATTAATCTGACGCCCGGCAACCTTCCGCTGTTGTTTACGGGCGGCGTTTCGCGCAGTGAGGTGCTGCGCTCGGTGTTTAAGGGCCGCGCGTATTTCGCGGAGCCGCGGTTTTCAAGCGACAACGCGCTGGGCGCGGCGTATCTGGCGGCGGGGAGGTATAAATCTTGAC
The DNA here is from genome assembly GCA_009777255.1 of Oscillospiraceae bacterium. Classification (GTDB taxonomy): domain Bacteria; phylum Bacillota; class Clostridia; order Oscillospirales; family UBA929; genus WRMG01. The sequence continues at coordinate 4,644 of WRMG01000039.1, forward strand.
CGTTACGCAAGTAAATAATTACATCAAAAATCTGCTGGACTCCAGCCCCGAGCTTGTGAACCTGTCGGTTACGGGCGAGGCGTCGAACTACCGTGTGTACCCGTCGGGGCACCACTATTTCACGCTGAAGGACGAGGAGAGCGTGCTGAAATGCGTCATGTTCCGCAATGACGCCGTCAGGCTCGCGTTCAAGCCCAAGGACGGCATGAAGCTCATCGCCATGGGGCGCGTGTCGGTGTTCCCGCGTGACGGGCAGTACCAGCTTTATTGCCGCGCGCTGCAGCCCGACGGCGTCGGCGCGCTGGCGATAGCGTTTGAGCAGCTTAAACAGCGGCTGCACGCCGAGGGGCTGTTCGACGAGCGCTATAAAAAGCCGCTGCCGGCGTTCCCGGGCGGCGTGACGCTTATAACCTCGCCGGCGGGGGCGGTTGTGCGGGATATGCTGCGTATCTTAAAGGCGCGATGGCCGCTGTGCGCGGTCAACATATTGCCGGTGCGCGTTCAGGGCGAGGAGGCGCCGCCGGAGATAGCCGAGGCGATTGAATACGCGAACGCTCACAATATCGGCGATGTGCTTATCGTCGGGCGCGGCGGCGGCTCGCTGGAGGATCTGTGGGCGTTTAACGACGAGCGGGTCGCGCGCGCGATTTTCAGTTCGCGCATACCGGTGATCTCGGCCGTCGGGCACGAGCCGGACGTGACCATCGCGGACTTTGTCGCGGACGTGCGCGCGTCAACGCCGTCAAACGCCGCGGAGATAGTGTCGCCGAACCATCAGGACTGGCGCATAAGGCTGGACGGGGCGCATACCCGCATGGCGCGCGGCGTCGGGCGCACGATAAAGCAGGCGCGGACGACCGCCGACGCGCGTTTGCTTGAGCGCGGCGTCAGGGATGTTTTTACGGAAAAGCGCCGGACGCTTGCGCGGTATGCCGCGCAGCTGGACGCGCTCAGCCCGCTGAAGGTGTTCGCGCGCGGGTATTCCGTAGCGCTGGACGGCGGCGGTGCGGCTATAAAGGGTGTTAAGGGCATAAAAGCCGGCGACGATATAAGCATAAGATTTATTGACGGGTCGGCCGACTGCACCGTCAGGGGGGTTAAGGCGCTGTAACGCGGGGAATTTATATTAGGCAAGGTGAAAACAATAAAATATGTAACAACATCAATAACAATAATTAGAATAATAGGTTCTATTTTTCTATTGGCCATAAGACCTCTGTCCATTCTTTTTTATGCCGTATATTTTATATGCGGCATAAGCGATATATTAGATGGGTATATTGCGAGAAAAACTAACACTGCCAGCAAAACTGGGGCAGCTTTGGATAGTATTGCTGATTTTGTTTTAGTAACTGTTATGTTGGTTATTTTTATCCCCATAGTATCACGGGAGTTGTGGTTGCTCTATTGGATTGCGGTAATTGCAATAGTTAGACTTGTATCGTTAGGAATAGGATTTGTAAAATATCAGACGGCTGCTTTTTTGCATACCTATACAAATAAAGCTACAGGAATAGCGCTGTTTTGTTTCCCATTATTTTATCATGTTGCGGATTTAATGCTTACTGCAATAATCTTATGCAGTATAGCGAGTTTATCGGCAGTAGAAGAATTGATAATAAATCTCAAGGAAAAGGATCTAAACAGAAACATTCGCGGTTTATTCTACAAATAAGCATTATCTACATCAACCGCCGCGGCTGTGGCAAGCGTCCCGTTTTTGCGGGGAGAAATCCCCCTCCAAGGAGGGGAATATATCCCTCAACTTTAATAATGGATGGAGAGAAAAAGGATGAAAAAAGAAAAACCGAAATTTAAGCCGCAGAGCATAATCCCCTATGCCGTCGGCGCGGCGATAGGGCTTGCGGCTTTCTTCATAGGCTATAACGCCGGAGCGGAGGGGACCTCCGACGGGACTGAAATACTTGCGGTTGCGGTGGCGGCGGCTTCATTTGTTATCGGGCTTTTGCTCCATATAATCATACATGAGGCGGGGCATTTGGTCTGCGGGCTTCTCAGCGGGTATAAGTTCGTTTCGTTTACCGTCGCAAATATAATGCTTGTAAAGGAGAACGGCAGACTGACGGTCAAAAAATTCAGTATGGCGGGCGTGGGCGGGCAATGCCTGATGTCGCCGCCGGAGCCGCGAGACAGCTCCTTTCCGTTTGTGCTGTATAATCTGGGCGGAGGGCTGATGAACTTTCTGTTCAGCGCCGTTTCCGTTGTGCTGTTCGTTGTCTTAAAAGACGTTTTTCCCTTTGCGGGCGAGGTGTTTCTTATGTTTGCGGGCTTCGGGGTGTTTTTTGGGGCAAGCAATTTACTCCCCTTAAAGCTGGGCGGCGTCGCCACGGACGGCCGCAACATAGCTTCGCTCAGGAAAAGCGGACAGGCGCGGCGCGCTTTTTGGCTCATACTGACTGTAGGCGCGCGGATGGCACAGGGCGAACGGTGTAAGGATCTGCCCGCGGAATGGTTTGAATTTGCGGATGATTATGATTTTAACGATTCTGTTCTGGCGAATGTTGCCACGATGGGGCTCGGCCGCCTGATCGACCGACATGATTTTGACGGGGCCAAAATCCTCGCAGAAAGAATTTTGGACAAAGGCGATAAGCTCATTGAGCTTTTGAAAAACGAGGCCCGCTGCGAGCTGCTGTTTCTTGAGATAATCGGCGAGCCCTGTCAGGAAAGGCAGGAGGCAATAGATCGCCTTTACACCCCTGAGCTTATTAAATACATAAAGGCGAGCAGGACGCAGCTGTCTAAGCACAGGCTGATGTACGCTTATGAGAAGCTTGTCGCCGGTGATGAGAAAAAGGTGGAGAGAGCGCTCGGGGTTTTCAATAAAACCTGCCGCGCGTATCCGTTCTCCGGCGACCGCGAGAGCGAACGGGAATTGATTGAAATTATTGACAGGAAATAATTTTGTGTTTACAAACGCGGCTGTTTGGTATATACTAAGTATATACTTTGCGTTGAGGAGATGAGAATATGGTCACTACCATACAAAAATGGGGGAACAGCCAGGCCGTCCGTCTGCCAAAGGCGATTTTGGAGACGGTGCTTTTGCAGGAGAACGACACGGTTGAGATAACGGCGGAAAACGATACTATTATCATTAAAAAGACGGCGCGGAAGCGCCGCGCGAAAAAGAGCCTTGAGGAGCGGTTTGAAAACTATACCGGTGATTACAAGTGTACTGAATATGACTGGGGAAAACCGGTTGGGAGAGAGATATGGTAATGTCATATAGTTTGAGGCAGGGCGATATTATTATACTTAATTTTGACCCGCAGGCCGGACATGAACAAAAGGGAAGGCGGCCCGGACTGGTGGTCAGCAACGATGAGTTTCATATGCGGACAAATATGGTTTTAGTCTGTCCCATAACCAATACGATCAGTGACTTTCCGGCACATATCGCGTTAGACGGCAGAACGGCTACAACGGGCGAAATTATGTGCGAACAGGTTAAATGTCAGGATATTAACGCCAGAAACGCCGTGTATAAAGAATCAGTTCCCGAAGATATTTTGGACGAGGCCATAGACCTGATATGCTCGTTTATTGAATAGCCGGGGAAATAATATAAAGAGGTGCGGTAATGCCTAAGCAGAATTTTGAAACAGGACTTAAACGTCTGGACGAGATCGTTAAATCCCTCGAGCGGGGCGACGCGACGCTCGACGACGCGCTGAAGCTGTTCGACGAGGGCACAAAGCTTGTCGGCGCGTGCAATAAAATACTCGACGGCGCCGAGCAGAAGGTCGCGCTGATATTAAAGGGCGCCGATGGGGAACCTGAGGAAAGCGTGTTTGAGGAACAGTGAGGATGGAAGAGCAATACGCGCGTTATCTGAGGCTGATCGAGGGCTTTCTGTCGGAGCTGTGGAAGGACGACGGCTCAAAGCTCGCCGGGGCCATGCGCTACAGCCTTTTATCCGGCGGCAAGCGTATACGCCCGGTTATCACGCTGGCGTTCTGCGAGATGTGCGG
>WRMG01000040.1 GCA_009777255.1 Oscillospiraceae bacterium
ATTGACTGAGCAACTAAAAATAAAGTCCGGCGCAAATGAGGTTTATAGCCTGTTTTGTAATTCATGTATTAAAGATGAGGAATTTGACTGGGTTTGTGGCGATGATTTAGCTTGCGAAAATCTCAACAACGCAAAAGCTGGTGATGGCTTTGAAATAATACGTCTTGCTCCTTCTGATTATTGCAAAATTATTTATTTTTACAAAAATGATATGACAGGAGAGCAAGCAGCTAAAGAAGCCGATGATTATTTTTGGAATGAGTGGCTCAAGAATAATCCATATACATCAAAAATAGAGGGTGGATTTTCCAACGAGCCAGAAACAGCGGATATAACACTATGTGACGAAGATAGTAAAAAGATTATTGCTTGGCACCCTATTGAACGTGCCTAATCCTAGGAGTGTGCATCTATGTATCAGGCTTTCTACAGGAAGTACAGGCCGCTGATCTTCTCCGACGTCGCGGGTCAGGAGGCCGTCACCGAAACGCTGCGCTCACAGGTGTCGCAGGACAGGCTCTCCCACGCCTATCTGTTCACGGGCACGCGCGGCACCGGCAAGACGACCTGCGCTAAGATTCTGGCGCGCGCCGCGAACTGCCTCTCCCCCGCCGCCGGCAACCCGTGCAACATCTGCGCGCCATGCGCCGGCGCGCTGGAAGGCTCGCTCCTGGACGTCATCGAGATCGACGCGGCGTCGAACTCCGGCGTGGACAACATCCGGTCGCTGCGCGACGAGGCGGCCTTTGTGCCCGCGTCCGCAAGAAAGCGCGTTTATATCATTGACGAGGTGCATATGCTGAGTACGGGCGCGTTCAACGCGCTGCTCAAGACGCTGGAGGAGCCGCCGCCGCATGTCCTGTTCATTTTGGCTACCACGGAAACGCATAAGGTGCCGGCCACTATCCTCTCGCGCTGCCAGCGCTTCGCGTTCAAGCGGCTAACCGAGCAATGCATCGCCGAACGGCTTATGTTTATTTCCGAGCGCGAGAGCCTCGCGCTGACTCCGTCCGCGGCGGCGCTGCTGGCAAGGCTGGCGGACGGCGCAATGCGCGACGGCGTATCGCTGCTTGACCAGTCGGCGGCGATGGCTGAGGGCAAAATCGACGACGAACAGGTGTTCAGGGCCCTCGGACTTGCCGGCGACGAGACGATCGGCGGCTGGGCCGAAACCATAGCGCGCGGCGACGCCGCCGCCGCGATGGAGGTTCTTAGAGAGCAGATCGATCTCGGGCGCGATATAGCGTCGCTGCTGGGCGAGCTGTCACAGTCGCTGCGCGGTATGCTGCTGGCGAAGCTGCGCGGCACGGCTGTAAAGCAAAACGACCTGTCAGCCCAGCCGACGGAACGGCTGCTGTATATGCTGACGGCCGTGCAGGACGCGCTGTCGCGGATGTCGCGCAGCCCGCAGCCGCGCATCGAGGCCGAACTGTGCGTGATAAAACTGTGCGGAACAACGCCGGAAAATATACCCAAACCAAAACCCCCGTCCCCGCCAACGGCGGACATTGCCGGCGGTGGCACACCGCCCACGCCAACGGCGGACATTGCCGGCGGTGGCACACCGCCCACGCCAACGGCGGACATTGCCGGCGGCGGCACACCGCCTGTAGGGCGCGGCATCCCTGACGCGCCGCAATTGAAACCGGAACCGCAACCCGAACCGAAACCCGACACACAACCGGAACCACAACCGCCATTGGAAACCACGGGACGCCCGGGTGTGCGTCCCCTACGAACGGAACCGGACGCAGAATCCGATACAGAACCGCAACCCCCGTCCCCGCCTGCGGCGGACGTTGGCACACCGCAAGATTTCAAGCAGGCGGCGGCGGCGAGATTGCCGCATTCGCTGAAGTCGTTTCTGTTAAACGACGCGGTGGATGTCGAGCGGAGCGAGAGCCTGTGGAGGGTCGTCGCGCCGGACGATATAACGCTGAGCCGCCTCTCGCAGCCGAACGCCATAAAAGCCATGGAGGAGGCCGCCGGAGAGACTGCCGGGCATCCGGTATCGGTGCGGGTGTCGCTGAAGCCCGAGCCGCCTAAGAACCCCAAGCTACAGATGTTAATGGATAATTTTGATATGTAACTGGAGGAATAACACAATGCCTAAACAGTTTTCCGGCGGCGGATTCAACGCCGGCATGATGAAGCAGGTCCAGAAGATGCAGCAGGATATGATGCGCGCGCAGGCGGAGCTTGAAACGCGGTCGTATACTGCGGCGGCCGGCGGCGGCGCGGTGAGCGCGACGGTCAACGGCAAGCACGAGCTGACGGAGCTGACGATCGACCCCGACGCCGTGGACCGCGACGATGTGGAAATGCTGCAGGATATGATACAGGCCGCCGTCAACGCCGCGCTGAAAGAGGCCGACGAGACCGCCGCGCGTGAGATGGGTAAGTTCACCGGCGGCATGAACCTGCCGTTCTGAGCCGTATGAAGCTATATTCCGAGCCTATTGAGAACCTGATAAATCAGCTTGCCAGGCTGCCCGGTATCGGACGGAAATCCGCCGCGCGGCTGGCTTTTCATGTGCTGTCGCTGCCTGACGGCAGCGCCGAGCAGCTGGCGAACGCCGTTCTGGACGCGCGGCGCCTTATCAGGTTCTGCGAGGTCTGCCAGAATCTGACGGACAGGGAGCTATGCGATATTTGCGGGTCCGAGGCGCGCGATAAGACTACGATCTGCGTCGTCGCGGAGCCGCGCGACGTCGCCGCTTTTGAAAAGACGCGCGAGTACCGGGGCGTTTACCATGTGCTGCACGGCGTGCTGTCGCCGATGAACCGCGTTGGGCCCGACGAGCTGCGCGTGCGTGAGCTGCTGAAAAGGCTGGAGGACGGCGGCGTTAGGGAGGTTATAATGGCGACCGACCCCGACACGGAGGGCGACGCGACCGCGCTGTATCTGGCGAGGCTGCTGCGGCCGCTGGGTGTGAAGGTGACGCGGCTGGCTTATGGCATACCGATGGGCGGGCATTTGGAGTACGCCGACGAGCTGACGCTGCTGCACGCGCTGACGGGGCGGAGGGAGATATGACAGATAACAGAGTACAGATAACAGATAACAACGACCAACTATATGATACGATGTTTGAAACGGACATGGACGGACAAGAAAAATTCATTATTTGTTATAAGAATTTTAATTTTAACGTAACACTTTTGTAACATTTATACATTATACTTAAATCATGGTTGGGGCGTGTTAGGAAACTTGCTGAAGCCAATTGAATATTCCGCCGGAAGGCGGCATCCACAAAGCTCAAGGAAAAAGCTCCTTGGGCTTTGACCATGGCGGATTTAACGGCGGGGGTTAGCCCGCCGTTTTGCTGTGTCACAAGGTTATTATTTCCTCTACGGTCAGATAATAGTATGTCCCGCCAAACTCCTCATAGCTGCCGAAGACGCCGATCACCTCGATTTTTGACTGATCCTCGGGATAGCCGCCGGGATAGACGGAGCCGTCGCCCAATACAAATTCCAGCCCCTGGGCGCAGCAGGAAGCCGCGTCCTCGACAACGACGTAATGGTAATAACGGTTGGTCGCGGCGTAAAAGGAGACGTTATAGATTCCGCCGGCTTTTATGGTTTTGCCGATGTAGTCGTTCGGGCTTGACAGCATGTTATAGACCTCGGCGTATACCATGGTGCCGCTTAGAATAGTCAAGTCCACATCGACGCCCTCGGCTTTTTGTTTGACGCCCTGCCGGGGCATACCGAAAATAAGCAGCGCCGCGGCAATGACTGCGACGGAGGCGCAGGAGATCGCGATTACAGTCTTTTTCAGCTTTGCCTTTTTAACCGCCTCTTCGCGGCGCGCGTTTTTTTCCTTGCTCATAATTTCAAACCCTCCTTATTATAAATCCGGTCAAGCTGAACGCGAAAAAGCCGGCTATATCCACGGCCACAATGGTGGAGCCGACCGGCGTTCCCGCGATAACGGAGATCAGGATGCCCAGAACGGCAAAGACCACCGATACGGCTACCGAGCATATCGTCACGGCCTTGAAATTCTTGAACACGCGCATGGCGGACAGGGCCGGGAATATTACCAGCGCGGAGATAAGAAGCGCGCCGACCAGATTCATGGCCAGAACGATGACGACGGCGATGACGACGGCGAGCAGCAGGTTGTATGTCTTTGCCCTGATTCCGGTCGCCGACGAAAAATCCTCGTCGAAGGTGACGGCGAATATCTTGTGGTAAAACAGGAGGAACACCGCGATTACCAGAACCGATAAAGCGGCGCTGAGCCATACCTCCGTCCGGCTGAGCGTGAGGATCGAGGTGGAGCCGAACAGCGTGGCGCAGACGTCGCCTGCGAGGTTCGAGGACTTTGAGAACATATTCATTATCAGGTAGCCGACGGCCAGCGTACCCACTGAAATCATGGCGACGGCCGCGTCGCCTTTTATCTTGGCGTTACGGCCCGCGCTCAGCAGCAGGACAGCGGACAGGATAGTTACCGGCAGCACAAAGATAACGCTGTTTGTCAGGTTCATCGCCACGGCGACCGCCGTGGCGCCGAAGGCGACATGGGACAGGCCGGAGCCGATAAACGAGAAGCGCTTCAATACCAGCGTCACGCCCAAAAGCGACGAGCAGAGCGCGATCAGCACGCCGACGATCAGCGCGTAACGGACAAAGGGGTATTGGAAATACAGTACGAGCTTATCAATGACGTCAGTCATGCCGGTTCACCTCCGTCCGCGGTGGCATACGCGCGGCCCGCGCCGCTCTTCAGGTAATCCGCCTTTGTGCCGAAAAACAGCGCCGTGCCCGCGCCGATATGCAGGATATGGGAGGCGTATTTCACGGAAGCGGCGATGTCATGGGAGATCATGATGACGGTTGTGCCCTCGCTGTTCAGCTTTGCCGTCAGCGCGTACATATCGGCCGCCGCCTTGGGGTCAAGCCCCGCCGCCGGTTCGTCCAGCAGGATGATTTTGCGCGCGGCGCACAGCGCCCGCGCCAGCAGCGCCCGCTGCTGCTGGCCGCCGGACAGCTCGCGGTAACAGCGCTTGGCCAGATCGGCGATACCGAGCTTTTCCATATTGTCCTCCGCTATCTGTTTTTCGGTTTTGCTGTAGAACGGGCGCAGGCCGCAGCGGTTCAGGCAGCCGGAACGGACGACCTCCCTCACGGACGCGGGGAAATCCTTCTGCACCGCGGTCTGCTGGGGCATATAGCCGATCTCGGACTGAAGCAGGCCGCCGCCTGTCAGAATCTGTCCTGACGCCGGTGTTTTTAGATTTAACAGGGTTTTCATCAATGTGCTTTTGCCGGAGCCGTTCTCTCCGACAATGCACAGGTAGTCCCCGGTGTTTACGGTGAACGAAAGGCCGGAAACCACCGTTTTCCCTTCGTACCCCAGGGTCAGGTCCTGACAGGCCAGCTGCGGCATGGGGAGCCTCCTTACTTCAATGCTTCTTTCAGCACGTTCAGATTTTTTTCCATAACGGAGAGGTATGACGCGCCGCCACGCGCGTCGCCGGCGGTCACCGATTGCAGGGAGTCCAGCACGAGGATCTGCTGGTTTTTATCCTTTGTGCTGCCGATAACGGTTTTGGCGATCGCCTGATCGGAGCTTTCGGTCACCATTACGGTGTTCAGGTTCAGCTCGTTTACCTTTTCGGCGAGAAAAATCACGGTTTCAAAGCTGGCCTCCGTTTCGGCGGAGCAGCCCGAGAAAGCGGCAAGGTAAGCGATGCCGTAGTCATCCGCAAGATACCTGAACGGGAAACGGTCGCCGAACAGCATTGTTTTTACGGGAGCCGCGTCAACCGCCGCCGTATATTCCGCGTCCAGAGCGGACAACACGCGAACGTACGCGGCCATATTGCTTTGGTATTCCTCGGCGTTAACGGGGTCGAGCGATGAGAGCGCATCGGTAATCACGGCGCAAAATGTCTGCGCGTGCCTCAGCGACAGCCATACATGCTCGTCGTATTCGTCCTCATGTTCCTCGTCGCCGTCATGGTCATGACCGTGATCGTGGCCGTGGCCGCCGGTATTCTCTTCGATTCCCAGTTCCTCCAGCTTGAGGTCGTCGCCAAGGATCTCCATGAGATTGATAACAATCATGTCAGGGTTTGCGGCGCTGTGAAGCACGCTCTCCGCCCATTCGTCGGACTCGCCGCCCACATAGATAAACAGATCGCAGGTGGAGATTTTTACGATGTCGTCAACCGACGGCTGATAGTTGTGCAGGTCTATCCTGTTGTCCAAGAGAAAGGTCAGGTCAAAGTCCTCCGCCCTGCCGCCGAGGATTTGGCGTACCCAGTCATATTGCGGGAAAATCGTGCAGACGACGCTTAGCCTGACAGGCGGCGGCGTTTCGGGCGGCGGGGAGTCTGTAGGCGCGCTGACGGCCGGCGTGCTTGTGGCCTGAGGGGTTTCCGCAGGCGCCGCGGTGCTTGCCGGCTGCGCGCAGCCGGACATCAGCGTTACCGGCAGTAAAAGCGCGAGAATAAACGCGATTAGCCGTTTCATTTTAAGATAACCTCCGTGAATTTTTATTTTTGTGTATAAAAATACAGGGAACGCGCGCCCGCAAAGGCGCAAAACGCCCTTTAGCGGGTGCGGCGGTTCCCCTGCGGAGGTTAACTGTTTATTCTGACCTTTAAGTGGACGGGGGTGAAAAATCCCGTTTTTCTGACAGCGGCATTATAAAATATAAGATTGATAAGTAAAGCCAATATGGATAATATTATGAAATCCGCGGCGGCGAAAATTTTAAGCAGGTCGCTGATAAAGCCGATTTGGATACAGACGGAGCAGCCGTCGTGGGCTATATCCCGGAGATCCCCGCGGTCATGCTCATGGTCTATGTGATTCATGACAAAATATACCGAAGCCAGAAAGCTGATAAACAACAGCAATACAGTAAAGGCGAATATTCTTTTTACACGTCTTGCCAGCACAGGCTTTCTCCCTTCGGTATATTTTTCACAGCGGAAAACATTACCCATCTATTATAACACAGAGAAAACGGAAAATCAATAGGGGCGGCCAATGACCGCCCCTACACGATATGTTGATTATGTCGCTAATTATGTAAACAGATGACCTCTCCGCCCTCGAGACTGGCCTGCACGTCTATGACGCGCTGGTTGCCGCTTCCGCGCCACGGCATCGCAAGCGTCCGCTTTTTCGCCACAAAGGGGCCGTCCACCAAAACGTCCGTCTGCTCAAGCAGAAGCCCCCACTCGGGCGGAGCGTTAGGGTTCGTCAGTTCCTCCCATGTTTTGCCCGTAAAGCACCACACATCAAGCCCGCGGTCATGCGCACGGCGCGCCAGCTCCGAGGCGAACTCCGCCTGAAGGAACGGCTCGCCGCCCGAAACCGTCAGCCCTTTCAGCAGGGGGTTGCTGTCTATCTGTTCAAGAAGCTCACTGAGGTTTACAAGATAGCCGCCGTTCAGGTCGTGGGTCTGCGGGTTGTGACATTCGGGGCAGTTCAGGGTGCAACCCTGTAAAAAAACCACGAATCTAAGCCCCGGCCCGTCTACGATAGAGTCCTGAACGGTGCTGCAAATACGCCCGTCCATTGGCTCAGCAGTGCTTTAGCCTGTCGCGCTCTTCGGCGCGTTTCGCGTCGTTAAAGCGCGTGAGCGAACCGAGGTAGCCCGTTATGCGGCGGATACGCTCGAACGGGATGTCCTCATACTCGAAGCGGCCGCAGCCGGGGCATCTGTCCCCGATAACCCCCGAGTATCCGCACACGGGGTCGCGGTCAAGCGGGTGGTTGATTGAGCCGTAGCCGACGCCGGCGTCGTACATCGCGCGGATAAGGCTCTCAAACGCGTCGATATTGTTCACGGGGTCGCCGTCAAGCTCGACATAGGTGATATGCCCGGCGTTTGTGAGCGCGTGGTACGGGGCTTCCAGCTTGATCTTATCATACGCCGTCATGGTGTAGTTGACCGGTATGTTGAAGCTGTTGGTGTAATACTCCTTATCGGTAATGCCGGGGATTATCCCGAAGGTTTTCTTGTCGCGCGCTATGAAGCTGCCCGAAAGCCCCTCCGCCGGTGTCGCCAGCAGCGTGAAGTTCAGCCTGTGCTTTTCCGTAAGCTCGTTGCAGCGGCTGCGCATATGGCCGACTATCTCCAGCCCCAGCTTCTGCGCCTCCGCGCTCTCGCCGTGGTGCTTGCCGATTAGGGCGGTTAGCGTTTCGGCAAGGCCGATGAAGCCCATACTCAGCGTGCCGTGCTTCAGCACCTCGCCGACCTCGTCCTCCCATGTGAGCTTCTCGGAATCCAGCCAGATCCCCTCCCCCATAAGGAACGGGAAATTGCGCACGCGCTTGCGCGACTGTATGGCGAAGCGCTCGAGCATCTGCTCGGATACCAGCGCTATCATCTCGTCCAGCATTTCGTAAAAGCGCCGCACGTCGCCTTTGGCCTTGATTGCCAGCTTAGGCAGGTTTATTGAGGTAAACGACAGATTGCCGCGCCCG
>WRMG01000041.1 GCA_009777255.1 Oscillospiraceae bacterium
GAGGGGAATGGGACGTTTGTGTAGGGGCGGTCGTCCCCGACCGCCCGTGTTTTTTACGGTGTGTGGTGTTATGAGGTTATTTGCGGACGGCGCGTCAGGGGTGCCGCGCCCTACGGCGGGGGAAAAACGCGGACGGCCAATGGCCGCCCCTACACACACCACACCGTCCACGGCGTCCCTGCGCTACGGCGCGATGAGGACATCGCGCCCTACGATACAAGCATGTCTGTCAGCATGAGCAGCAGGGGCATGGTCACGATTGAAAACGCCGTCGCAAACGCGATAAGCTCGCCGGCAAGCCCCGCGTCCCTTGAGAAGCGCGCGGAGAACAGCGACACGGTCGCCGCGGGCGGCGCGCAGGCGGATATAACGCATGTCTTGAACAGCGCCTCGGGCAGCCCCAGACGGCTGAGCGCCAGCAATATAATCAGCGGGACGGCCAGCAGCCGCAGCGCCGCCGCTATGTAGACCTCTGTCTTTGAGAATATGGACCTGACGCTCACGCGCGCCAGAAACGCGCCGATCACTATCATCGCCAGCGGTGTGTTCACGTTGGCCAGCATCCTGACCGCGCCCTGTATGGGCGGCGGCAGCGTCACGGAGAGGAAGAACATCACAAGCGCCAGCCCCGAGGCTATCACCCCGGGGTTTATAAAGATTTGCCTTGCCTTTACGCTGCCCCGGTCGCCGGACATGATCATAATGCCATGTGTCCACACGAAGATATTGAACACAAGGATGTAAGCGGCGCCGTAGAACAGCCCCTCGCGCCCGATCAGCGCGTCGATCAGCGGCAGCGCCATGAAACCGCAGTTCGAGTATATAACGGCGCACCGGTAGACGCACTGCCTGTCCTCAGGATGCTTTCTGAAGCACAGCTTGCTCAGATAGATGCCCAGTAGATGCGTGGCGGCGGCGCTGGCGGCGGAGATACCCAGCCCCGCTAGCCGCGAGCTGTCAAACGGCGTTTCAAAGGCGCTGACTACCACGGCGGGCGTTATCAGAAAGAGCAGCACGTTGGTCATCTGCTTCGCGCCGAACTCCGTTATCAGGCCGGTTCTGGTGACCAGATAACCGGCGGCGATAAGCAGGAACAGTATCAGTATCTGGTTCCCGACCGTGAGAAAGCCTTCAAGCATATTATATCCACTCCTCCGCCCATATGGGCAGCTTCGGCAGCTCTATTGTCATGCCGTTTAAGTAACCCAGCTTGCCCGCCGACGTCTTGAACGCGAAGCGCAGCTTGTAAGCGCAAAGGCGCTGCGCGCCTTTGTCGCGCCCGTATTTGCCGTCGCCGGCCAGCGGGTGGCCGTGGAACGCGAGCTGGGCGCGTATCTGGTGCGTGCGCCCCGTTTCAAGCCCGCATTCGACCAGCGACATCCCGTCCCTCGCGCCGAGGACGCGGTAATGCGTCACGGCGGTCCTTGCGCCGCGGACCGGATGCGATGTAACGGTGACGCGGCTCTCGTTTGTGTGCTTGAATATATAGTCCCTGAATGTGCCGCTTGGGGGTTCTATTTCGCCGTGCGCGAGGCACAGGTAGTGTTTTTCTATCTCGCGCAGGCGGAGCTTTTCGCAGACGACCGTCAGCGCGTCGTGCGTTTTGGCGGCGATAACCAGCCCGCTTGTGTTGCGGTCTATGCGGTGGCACAGCTCGGGTTTGAAGCCGTTTTGAGGGCGCCATTCGCCGCTGTCATAAAGGTAGGCGAGTACGCGGGCGGCCAGCGAATCGGGCGCGGCGGCGTCCTGCGAGAGCAGTCCGGCGGGCTTGTCGGCGACAAGGATATGCCTGTCCTCGTACACAATGTCAATTATAGGCGGCGCTTTCCTGCCCTCTGCGGAGGGGACGGAATCCCCGGGGGTTGTCGGCTCCATAAGCTCGGGGCGCAGGTATAGGGTTACGGTGTCGCCCGCCGCGAGCCTGTCCTCCGGCGCGGGGTGTCTGCCGTTAAGTCGTAGCTTCTTCTGCCTCACGGACCTCTGGATAAGCGACGGCGGCAGATGCGGCAGCAGCCGCGAGAGGAACCTGTCCACCCGCATACCCGCGTCATTTTCGGTTATGGTGATTGTTTTCATGGCCGGTCATGCAGGCTCATATGCTGTGACGCCGTGTTCCGCATAAGGCGCTTTGTGCCGACCGTGTCGAACGCGACCTCGAGCAGCGCGTCGCCGCCCATGGGCGACACATTCGTCACCGTGCCGCGGCCGAAGGCCTTGTGCTCCACGACGGAGCCCTTTGCAAACGTCACGTTCCGCGCGGCGTTTGATACGACGGAGGGCCTTTCCGCGGCTCTAGGTTTGATATTACGCGCCGTTCCCGTATCCGCGACGTACTTAACCGTTGGCTCTATCTTCTCGACGCAGTCCTTGGGCAGCTCGCCGATGAAGCGCGAGACGGGGTTTGTTGAGGGCTGCCCGAACAGCATACGGGAGGCGGCGCATGTTAAGTACAGTGTTTTTTTAGCGCGGGTCATCGCCACATAGCACAGGCGGCGCTCCTCCTCCAGCTCCATCGGGTCAAGCGTCCGCAGCGAGGGGAATATCCCCTCCTCCAGTCCCGTCACAAAAACTGTCGGGAACTCAAGCCCCTTCGCGCTGTGTATGGTCATCAGCACGACGGCGTTAGCGCCGGCGTCGTAGTTCTCGACGTCGGTCTCCAGCGATACGTTCTCCAGAAACTCCGAGAGCGCGCCGCCGGGGAAATCCAGCTCGAACTTCGCTATGGTTGATTTCAGCTCCATCACGTTTTCGGCGCGGCCCTCGGATTCGAAGTCGTTTTTGTCCCTGAGCGCGCGCAGGTAGCCGGTCTTGTCCAGCAGGCAGTCGTACAGGACGGTCAGCGGCACGCCGCCGTCCAGCAGGGCGCGGAGGTCGGAGTACAGCGCGTAAAACCGCGCCAGCGCGGGGTGCGCGGAGCTTCTTACGGCGTCCATCAGCGGGACGTCCAGCTCCGCCGATACGGAGATAACGTCCCCGAGGGCTTTGCCGCCGATGCCGCGCGGGGGCGTGTTTATTATACGCGCGAGCCGGAGGCTGTCGGAGGGGTTGTTGAGTATATGCAGGTACGCCAGCATGTCCCGTATCTCGGCGCGGTCGAAGAAGCGGGTGCCGCCGATGACGCGGTACGGTATGCTCCTGCGCCGCAGGGCCTCCTCGATGCGGTTGCTCTGCGCGTTCATGCGGTATAGCACGGCGCAGCCGTTATAGCTGCCGCCGCCGCGGACATGCTCCTCTATCCGGCCCGCTATATAGTCCGCCTCGTTATAGTCGTTGTCCGCGCGGAAGAGCGCGACGGGCCGGCCCCGCCCCGTATCCGTCCAGAGCGATTTGCCGGTGCGCCCGAGGTTATTCTCGATCAGTGTGTTCGCGGCGGTGAGTATGTTCTGGGTCGAGCGGTAATTCTGCTCGAGGCGTATGACCGCGGCGTCGGGGTATTCCTTTTCAAAGCTGAGGATATTCTCCACCGTCGCGCCGCGGAAGCGGTAGATGCTCTGGTCGTCGTCGCCGACGACGAAAATATTGCGGCTCTTCGCCGTAAGCAGCGCGCAGAGCCTGTACTGGATCGGGTTTGTGTCCTGATACTCGTCCACCAGCAGGGCCTTGAATTTATCCTGATAATACTCCAGGACATCGGGGGCTTTCTCGAACAGCTCCACCGTTTTCAGCAGTATGTCGTCAAAGTCCAGCGCGTTGTTCGCCCGCAGCTTTTTGACGTAGAGCGCGTATATATCGGCTATGCGCCGTTCGCCGTACACGGATTCATAGCGCTCGGGCGGCACCGCCGCGTTTTTGGCGCGGGATATATACGAGAGCATGGTTCTGGGCGTGAACTGCTTGGGGTCGAGGTTTAAGTCGCCGAGGCATATTTTTATGACGCGCGCGCCGTCGTCGGTGTCGTAGATGGTAAAGTCCCTGCCGTACCCGAGGCGCTCGATGTCGCGGCGGAGTATTTTGGCGCAGGCGGCGTGGAATGTGTGCGCCCAGACATCGTCGGCGCCTGTGCCGAGCCGGCTTGACAGTCGCGAGCGCAGCTCCTCGGCCGCCTTTTTGGTAAAGGTTATGGCGAGGATTGAATAGGGGCGCAGGCCGTGTTCGCGTATCAGGTGGGCGACGCGCCGGATAAGCACGGTGGTTTTGCCGCTTCCGGCGCCCGCAAGCACCAATACGGGGCCTGACGGCGCGGTTATGGCGTCGATTTGCCGCGAGTTGAGATTGTCCATATAGCCTCCGGTATAATGATGAAAGTGGAGAGTGGAAAATTTTCCACTCTCCACTTCCCGCCGCTGGAGCTGATGACCGGAATCGAACCGGTAACCTGCGCATTACGAATGCGCCGCTCTGCCGATTGAGCCACATCAGCACGCCAAAGCTATTCTAGCAAATAATAATCATGTTGTCAACCCCGAGATTTACGCGTGAAATAATTTTGTGATTGACATATCCGATATTCTTCTATACAATATATAGCAGTATATTTGATTAAAGGGGAAATCAATTGTGGCCACAGTTAACAAACACCTTGCGGGAATGGATAAGAACTATCTGTTCGCGGAGATCGCCAGACGCGTCGCGGAGTGCGGATACCCCGACCTGATCCGGCTGGGCATCGGCGATGTTACGCTCCCGCTGCCTCCGGCCGCCGTCGCCGCGATGAAACAGGCGGCGGACGAGATGGGGACGCCCGAGGGCTTTCGCGGCTATCCGCCCTATGAGGGTTACGGCTTCCTGCGTGAGGACATAGCCGCGCACGACTACAACGGTATCGTCGCGCCGGACGAGATTTTCATAAGCGACGGCGCGAAATCGGACTCCGCCGCGTTTGCCGAGATACTGGGGCTTGACAACTCCGTCGCCGTGTGCGACCCCGTTTATCCGGTTTACGTTGACTCGAACATCATCGCGGGGCGCTCGGGGTTCACATACCTGCCCTGTACCCCTGCAAACGGCTTTGTGCCGCCGCCGCCGGACGCGCATATAGATATTGTTTATCTGTGCTATCCCAACAACCCCACCGGCGCCGCCGCTACAAAGGCGCAGCTAAAGGACTGGGTGGACTGGGCCAACGGGCGCGGCTCGCTGCTGCTGTTCGACGGCGCGTATACGGCCTTTATAACCGAGGCCGGTATCCCGAGGAGTATATATGAGATCGACGGCGCGCGGACATGCGCCGTTGAGTTCAGGAGCTTTTCAAAGTCGGCGGGCTTTACCGGCACGCGCTGCGCCTATACCGTTGTGCCGCGCGAGCTGAAAGCCGGGGGGCACTCGCTGCGCGAGCTGTGGATGAGAAGGCAGAGTACAAAGTTCAACGGGGTTTCGTATATCACCCAGCGCGGCGCGCAGGCCGTCTTTACGCCCGAGGGGAAAAAGCAGGTAGCGGAGCGCGTCGGCTTTTACCTGAATAACGCCGCCGTTATTTTTAACGGCCTGAAGGCTTTGGGCTTTGAGGTGTACGGGGCGGTGAACTCGCCGTATGTATGGCTGAAAACAGATTTGCCCAGCTGGGAGTTCTTTGATAAGCTGCTGCACAAGGCGCGCGTTGTGGGGACCCCGGGCGCGGGCTTCGGCAAGGCGGGCGAGGGATATTTCAGGCTGACGGGCTTTGGAACGCTTGAAGATACAAAGGAAGCTATAAATAGAATCGAGGTAGTATTATGAAATGTCCGTACTGCGGAAACAATGACAGCAAGGTGGTGGACTCGCGTCCCACCGACGAGGGCGAGAGCATACGCCGGCGCCGCGAGTGTTTATCATGCGCAAAGCGTTTTACGACCTATGAGAATATTGAGAGCCTGCCGCTGATGGTGGTGAAGAAGGACGGCTCGCGCCAGAGCTTTAACCGTCAGAAATTGCAGACCAGTATGCTCAAGGCGTGCGACAAGCGCGCGGTGTCCATACAGGAGCTGGACAGGCTTGCCACCGAGATCGAGCAGACGTTCTTAAACGCGCTTGAGCGCGAGGTGTCCACCGTGCAGATCGGCGATCTGGTTATGGAGCGCCTTAAAAATGTGGATAAGGTCGCTTATGTGCGGTTCGCGTCGGTTTACCGTGACTTTACGGACGTGCGCTCGTTCCTGACGGAGCTGACTAAGCTGGTGGGCGAGAAATAAGGGGGGATTTTATGTGTTACAGCATTGACGTAAACTGGGATGAAACCGCAGGCGTATGGTACGCTGTGTGCGACGATATTCCGCTTGCGCTGGAAAGTAATTCATTCGACGCGCTAATTGAAAAGGCTAAAGTTATGGCGTATGAAATACTGGAACTGAACGCGAAAATGACTGATAATATTAAGCTGTGTTTTAAGGCGGTTCATTGGGAGAGCATCGCGTAATGGCTGAGTACGAGAGGGCTGTGCGCAGTGTTTTACAGGAAAACGGCTGTCATTTTGTGCGCAAAGGCAAAGGCGACCATTCAATTTGGTACAGCCCTCTGACAAAGCAGAATTTCCCTGTTGACGGTAAAATTAAATCGCGGCATATCGCAAATGTAATTATGAAACAAAGCGGAGTGCCGCATAAGTTTTGACGTGAAAATTTCTACAAAGCTATTGACAATCCGGGGAGATGGGTGTATGCTGATAACATACTAATCACATAGGTATTAAAGGAAAGGGGCAGAATTTAATGAAAATCGCAAAGAATCTTACGGAGCTGATCGGCAAGACGCCGCTTTTGGAGCTTGCGGGTTACGGCAGGGCGCACGGTATTGAAGCGCGGCTGATGGCGAAGCTGGAGTACTTTAACCCGCTTGGCAGCGTTAAGGACAGGATAGGCTTCGCAATGATTGCCGACGCGGAGGAAAAGGGGCGGCTTAAACCGGGCAGCGTGATCATCGAGCCTACAAGCGGGAACACGGGGATTGCGCTCGCGTTTGTGGCGGCGGCAAAGGGGTATCGGCTGATACTGACAATGCCCGAAACGATGAGCGGCGAGCGGCGTAAAATGCTTAAAGCCCTGGGGGCGGAGCTTATTTTGACCGAGGGCGCCAAAGGCATGAAGGGCGCGATCGCCAAAGCGGAGGAGCTTAGGGAGGCCACGCCGGACGCGGTGATTCTGGGGCAGTTCTCGAATCCCGCGAATCCCGATATCCACAGGCGGACCACCGCCGTTGAGATATGGGACGACACGGACGGGCAGGTCGATGTTTTCGTCGGCGGCGTGGGGACCGGCGGCACCGTCACGGGCGTCGGCGAGGTTCTGAAGCTGAAAAAGCCCGATATAAAAATTATCGCGGTCGAGCCTTTTGACTCTCCGGTTTTGTCGGGCGGCGCTCCGGCTCCGCACAAGATACAGGGGATCGGCGCGGGCTTTGTACCCGAGGTTCTCAACACCGCCGTTATTGACGAGATAGTGAGGGTGAAAACCGAGGAGGCGTTTGAAACCGCGCGTTCGCTCGCAAAAACCGAGGGGCTGCTCGTGGGCATATCGTCCGGCGCGGCGCTGTACGCGGCGGCGGAGATCGCCAAGCGTCCCGAAAATCAGGGGAAGAATATAGTTGTTTTGCTGCCGGATACGGGCGAGAGGTATCTGTCAACGGCGCTGTTTGACTAGAATCGCAGAAACGCGGCGGGCTG
>WRMG01000042.1 GCA_009777255.1 Oscillospiraceae bacterium
TCCCCTCTGGGGGGGGGTGCCGCGCCCCGCGGGGCGGGGTGGTTATGCGCGGACGGCCAATGGCGCCCCTACGAAAACGGGGGGGCGTACGGCGCGACATCTTGACGCGCCGCATAAATTTACATCGCGCCCATTCCCTGCCCTCTTTCGCAAAGAGGGTGGCCCCGCAGGGCCGGGTGTTTTATCCCACACCCCCGTCCCTGTAGGGGACGACGCCCTCGTCGTCCCGTGGCCCCGCAGGGCCGGGTGTTTTACCCCCCCTACAAAACAATCATGTCACCCCATGTCGTATTTCAACATGGTACACTCTCCTCAGTCCCCCCGATTCCAACACAAAAAGGAGAGATGCACTAATGACATTGGACAGGCTGAAAACGCTTGTGCTGGCAAGACTTGACGAGCTTACGCGAAACGGCGCGGAGATCCCGCGCGACGCCCCGCACATCCGCGACTTCTGCGCGGGAATACCGGGCTTCGCCGACGCGCAGCTGCGCGTCATCAGCTCCATCATCCCCAAGCGCAAGCGGTTCACCATCTTCCACAACCCGACGGTGGACAGTGAGATTCCTGACGGCGGCCCGCCCGCGTACCCGAGCTCGGTACGCTGCGAAATGCCAGAGGATTTCCGCTCGGCGATCCGCGTTTCACGCGCCGACGGCCGCGACGCCCGGCAGTATACGGCCTGGGCGGACGACAAAACACTGGAGATCACGGCGCCCGGCGAATACACCGTCGATTATCTGGCGTTCTATCAACCGATAGACGATGCCTCGGACGACACGGCGGTCGATGTGCCGCCCGAGGCCGAACCCGCGCTGATAGCGGGCGTGGCGGCGATGTGCGTACAGCACGAAAACGAGATCCTATACACACAGCTGTTCAGGGAAAACCAGGGCCTGCTGGCGAATCTCAAGCCCAAGCCAAGCCCCGTGCCGGACCGCGCCCTGAACAGGCTGTTCTGAGGTGGCGGTATGAAATATTCGGCTATACCGATGCCCGACCTGAAAAGCGGACGCGCGCTGATAAAGATCGACCGCTTTCTGGGCTGCGACTACCGCGCCGGCAGCCTGCTTGACGACATCCGCCGCTCGCCCGACGCCCTGAACATGGACTTCGGCGAGGAGATGCACACAGTTGTCAAGCGCACAGGCTTTACACCCCTGATAAACACCGCGCTGAACGGGCGCGTAAACGGATTCCACAGACTTAAAACAGACGGAGCCGAGCACCGGCTGATACACGCCGGCACGACGCTGTATCACCTAACGAGTGGCGAACCCGCGGTGATATACACCGGCATGGCAGACGCTCCGTCGTCCTCATTTGCCTTCGGCGATAAGCTGTACATCCTCGACGGCAAAGCATATCTGGAGTTCGACGGCCTCTCGGCTGCCGAGGCTTCAGACACCGCGTACGTTCCGGTGACGGCGGCGGGCGGACTCGCTCACGAGCGCCCCAATCTGCTTACCGGCGCCAGACGCAATATATTCTACGGCAACGGCAGCGCCCGAATGTTCTACCTCGATTCGAGAAACATCGACGGTCTTGCCGCGCACGCGTACATCGGCGGAACGCTTACGCCGGAGGGCTCTGGCCTTACGGTCAACAGAGCGGCCGGCAGCGTCGAATTCGCAAACACCCCGCAAAACGGCGCGGAGATCGAGGTCTGGTTCTCCAAGACGGACGAGTCAAAAGCCGCCCTGATCAACAAATGCCGCTACTTCTCTTTTGAGAGCGACGGCGGTGCGGCCATATGGCTCTACGGCAACCCCGATGCCCCGCAGACCGCGCACCTCAGCAAGCCGCCGGATCCGCGATACTTCCCCGACGGCGAAAGCGTGTTCTTCAGCAGCGAGGACGACTGTATCGCGCCGCGCTCGGTATGCCGTTTCGGCGGCGAACGGCTGTCCCTGACCCCTCGCGGGCTGTGCGCGGAAACGGCGCCAATCTCCGGCGGCGCAAACCGCAGTATGCTGATAAACCGCCTGCTGACCGCCGAGAACGGGCTCGAGGACGCGGTAAGCGTCGTCATAAAGCACAAGCTGTACCTGTTCATCAACAGCAGCGTATACGTCGCCGACAGCCGCTTCGGGCTTAACGGCGGCCAATACGAGTGGCACCGCTGGACCGGCGTGCCGGCGACGGCTGCGGCGGCATGGGACAGTCAGCTGATTTTCGGGACGGCCGATGGCGGCGTTTACAGATTCATGACGGCGGCGGACGGCAACGATATTTACAGCGACCTTGACCGGCCCGTACGCGCTTATTGGACCACGCCGTTTCTCGGGACGCCCGTAACCGGCGGCAGAGAGTGGACCCGCAGAAAAAACGCCGCCTCGGCGGCGGTGACGCTGCAGCCGTTTTTGCGCTCGGGCGCGGAAATTTACGCCGCCGCGGAGGACGAGGGCTATCGGCTGATAAAGTCGGTAAATACCGGCCTGCTTGATTTTTCCGGCATTGATTTCGGCGGCTTTATATTCGACTGCATAGACAGGCCGCGCACGGTCACGGTCAAAAACGCCGCGCGGCGCTTCGAGTCGCTGAGACTGATGATAAAAAACGACAGCCCCGAAGGGCTGGGACTTATCGCGGCCGAGATCGGTATAACCGCGGGCGCGGAAGTGAAAGGAGTATAGAAATGATAAACGAAAACTGCTACATCTCGCATGTAAAGGAGCTTCTCTCCGACGAGGACTCGGACAGCAGCTATATCGGCCGCCTTACGGCAAAAACCGGCGAAGAGGAGGATGAGCGTGATGAGGATAACTGACCTCAAGGTAAAGCCCGCGGATTACGCGGGGCGCGACGTCAGCTCGCTGCCCGACCGCCCCGATATAAGCGCCGCCGAGCTGAAGGCGCGGTTCGACAGCCCCGCCAAGGTCGTTCTGGGCGGCAGATTTAATCAGCTGATAGACGCGCTGGCGTCGGAGGAGGACGGCGCGTCCGGCGCGCATTGCATAGCCGGCGCGCCCGTGGACGGGCTGAATAACATAAGCGGCGCGCCCGCGGTGAATCTGGGCGACCAGATCGCGGCGCTTCAGCGCAACATGAGCAATATGACCAACGACGGGCTGGCCGACGGCAGCATAGACGGCGCCAAGATAATGAACGGCTCAATAGACGTCGAAAAGCTGACCGGCATAGACGGCGGCGCCGTCCCGATCGTCATGAGGCGCGCCGCGCCCGATTTTGAAGCGGGGCTGGAGTTCGCCGAGATATGCGTTGACGAATTGGGCGCGGTTTACGCGGGCGACAGCGGCGGCGCGGCCATACCGGCGGCGCAGACCATTCTGGAGCTGCCCGTCGGCGACGGCGAAATTCTTGACACGCCTTGCGTTGTAAAGCTGTGTAAGGACGGCGTTAAAACGCCGAAATACGGCTGCCTGCGCGGAACGCGGGAGATCGGCCAGCTCGCGCTCGACAACTCCAACGGCTCGCTTACCGGACCCGCTATCGTTCCGCTGTTCGGCGACTACTATGTGGTCACGTATAATAAACGGCTGACCAGCGCGTATCTCCCTGTTGCGATAATTGTCAAGGCGGAGGGCGGATTTTTCACCGAGAAGCACCTGATACACACGGGGACGCAGAGCTCGTCGATGGTGAGGATGCCCACGCGGATAACCAGAGCGGGGGAGGACACCTGGCTTTTGTGCCTTGCGGAAACCGGAACGGGCGCGTCGTTTGTATACGCGTTCGGCTTTGACGGCGCGGATTACCGGCAAATAGACAGATACACCGGTATCACGGGCAACACGGCGATGCTGGAAAACAGATTCAGTTTTATCTCAAACGACACCGTGCTGCTGAAATACGCTCAGGGCGGCGGCACGCACGGCGTGGCGATAAGCTTTACCGGAGAGGCCCTGGTAAACGGGGCGGTGACGCTGCTGGAAAGCGGGACCTGCGACTATCCGACGGTGAACATCTCGGGGCGGCGCTGTGTGTTCCAGTCAACCGCGAACAGCTTCCGCGTGATCGACGTTGACGGCGTGAATATAACGCTCGGCGGCGCTTTTACCTACACAAAAAATGTATTCGGGTTCGCGGGCGCGAACGAGAGCCGTTTCGCGGCGTTCAGCGCGGTAAGCGGCGTTATCGAGTGCGCGTTTATGAACATAGACGGCGCGCGCGTTATCACCGCCGAAACCCCTCGGCAGCTGACGGTATACGGCGGCGACACCCCGGCCCCGTCGGCCGTGAGCCTGTCCGGCGGGTATGTCAAGCTGATCCACAACGCGGCGCTTGTGAGCGGCGGCTCGGCAAGGGCAAGCTCGGTATTCAGAATGAGCGGCGGCGGCATAGAGCCGATGGGGACGGGCATGTGGCCCAGATACTCCGCCGCGACGGAGGAGGGGCCTGTGGGTGAGCCCGTTTCGCCGGACAACGGCCCCTATACGGTTTCGTGCAACGGAAACGGGAGCGGGACGTTTATGACAAGCGGCATGGTATCATACGGGACGTATCTGGAAAACGTGGATTTCGCGGGCATCGCGCTGTCAAGCGACGGCGAAAAGGCGCGCGTTTTGATAACGCCGGGTATTGTCGGCGGGTTCAGCGGGCTGAGGCCCGGAGCGTTGTACTCCGCGGGGCGTGACGGGCGGCTGCTCGACGCGGGCCGCCATCCGCTGGCGCTGAAAATCGGCGCCGCGCTGGATGACACGACGCTGTGGTTTAAGGGGAACCGATGATTTTTGAGGGGGGGAACGTGAAACACCCCCCCCGCAATATCCCACGCACATCGTAGGGCGCGATGTCTTCATCGCGCCGTTTGTGAACACGGGGCGGGGGTAAAACACCCGGCCCTGCGGGGCCACCCTCTTTGCGAAAGAGGGCAAAGAAAGGGCGCGTCCAGTTCCTGCCCTCTTTAGAAAAGAGGGTGCCGACCGCAGTCGGCGGGTGTTTTGACACGGGACGCCGTGTATAACGCGGCGGGCGACCGGGGACGGTCGCCCCTACGGACGGGAATTGGGGCGTTTGTGTAGGGGCGGTCGTCCCCGACCGCCCGCGTTTTTACGGTGTGTGGGGTTTTATGGTTACGGGGACGGGACGCCCGGGTTGGTACAACGGCGGGCGACCGGGGACGGTCGCCCCTACGGACGGGAATTGGGGACGTGGGGGACGGTGTAGGGCGCGGCATCCCCGACGCGCCGTTAAAACCCCCGCCGCCTGCGACCGGTAAAATGAACGCGGGACGCCGAGGGCGTCGTCCCCTACAGGGTGCGGGGCCACGACCGGCCACGGGCGGCAGGTTGCCGTCCTACGAAACCACCCCGCCGCGAGGGGCGCGGCACCCCTCCATGGAGGGGAATGGGGACGTGGGGGGCAGCGGCAATCGTAGGGCGCGGCATCCCTGACGCGCCGTTAAATCCCCCGCCGTATGTAACGCGGCGGGCGACCGGGGGCGGTCGCCCCTACAGGGACGGGAATTGGGGCGTGGGGGGCGGCAATTGTAGGGCGCGGCATCCCTGACGCGCCGTT
This sequence comes from Oscillospiraceae bacterium, assembly GCA_009777255.1. Taxonomy (GTDB): domain Bacteria; phylum Bacillota; class Clostridia; order Oscillospirales; family UBA929; genus WRMG01. Next base: position 5,482 of record WRMG01000042.1, read on the forward strand.
AACCCCCGCTGCCTGCGACCGGTAAAATGAACGCGGGACGCCGAGGGCGTCGTCCCCTACAGGGACGTGTTTGCTGTCATTGCGGATTCCAGTGTTTTGGCGAATGTCCTGACCTCGCTGCGCGTGGAGAAGCAGGAGAAGCTGACGCGCAGGGTGCCGTAGGGCAGCGTGCCGGCCGTTTTGTGCGCTATGGGCGCGCATTGCAGGCCCGCCCTGACGGCGACGCCGTTTTCGGAGAGCTTTGACGCTATGTCCTCCACGTCGTGTTCTTCGCTGACAAACACCATCGACATCACACCTGTCTGCACGGGTGTGTAGTAATAATACTTCACGCCCTTGATGTCGTGCAGCAGCATGGCGCAGTGGTCCAGCAGCTCGTGTTCGATATGCTCGATCTCGTCCGTCCCTTTGCGCAGGACGAATTTGATGCCCTCGCACAGGCCCGCCGCGCCCCAGGCGTTGGGCGTGCCGGCCTCCAGCGCGTCCGGCAGGTCCTTTGGCATCTCGAGGCTTATCGAGCCGCTGCCGGTGCCGCCCTCGATGAGCGAGCTGAGGGCGGTGTCGCCGACCAGCAGCAGGCCCGTGCCCTGCGGCCCGTACAGGCCCTTGTGCCCCGACGCGCATATGGCCGCGCCGTGGAGCTTGCTTTGGTTCACGGGCAGGATTCCCGCAGACTGCGACGCGTCGATTATGAGCGGCACGTTTTTCTCGCGGCACAGCTTCGCTATGCGCTCGACGGGCAGTATGCAGCCGAAAACGTTTGACACATGCGTGCAGACCGCGAGGCAGACGCTGTCGTCCAGCGCGTTTTCAAACGCCGAAACAGCGGCGTCGGGCCGGAACAGCGGCGTGTCCAGCACCTCGAACATCACGCCGCGCTGCTGCAAAACATGCAGCGGGCGCATGACGGCGTTGTGTTCGAAGCCCGACACAAGCACCTTGCGCCCGGGCTTGGCGAGGCTTTTTATCGCTATGTTCAGCGCGTGCGTGGCGTTCAGCGTGAGTACCACCCGTTCGGGGTTTGACAGCCCGAACAGCTCGCAGGCCGCCTCGCGGCAGGCGTACATGGCGTCGGCGGCGCGCATGGCGGCGCCGTGGGAGCCGCGGCCCGGCCCGCCGAAGGTGTTATACGCGTTTTTTACGGCCGCCAGCACCTCCGGCGGCTTGCGCATGGTCGTCGCGGCGTTGTCGAGGTAAATCATATTTCGATCTCCTCCCCGCCGCTCTCGATGTGGCAGTAGACGCGCACGGGCGCGATTTCGGCCTCGCGCAGCAGCTCCACGGCACGTTTCAAATCCTTTTCGCCGACGCGCACGGCATAGCCGCAGCCGTTGCGCTCGCGCAGCTCCGACGGCAGCCGCTTTATCTGCGACTGTATCTTGTTTTTATCTAAAAATCTTGACATACGCTGGGAGTATGTCAGCGTCTTGCATACGATGTAGTAATACATATGATAAAGCACTCCTTTGGTGCTATTGTATGCGTCCCTCTAGTAACTAGTTACTAGTTACAAGTTACAAGAGGGACGTTCTTCTAGTAACTAGTAACTTGTAACTTGTAACTGTTTACAGCGGGCACGGGACGCCGGGGGCGTCGTCCTCTACAACATGGCGACATTCCGTCACCCGTCCATGTAGGGGCGGTCGTCCCCGACCGCCCGCCGTTCCCCCACCGCAACCGCAGATGGCGGGTGTTTTGATGCGGGACGCCGAGGGCGTCGTCCCCTACGAAACCACCCCGGCAAGACAGATAACAGAGTACAAATAACAGATAACAACGCGAAAAACCACCCCGCCGCGCGGGGCGCGGCACCCCTCCAAGGAGAGGAATGGGGGCGATGGGGGGCGGCGCCCGTCTTTGCCCGGCAGGGCACCTGCCCGGCGGGCGACCGGGGACGGTCGCCCCTACAGGGACGGCAATGGTAAACAGTTATTGCGTGACAAAGAAATGTTTATGAAGGAATAAATTTAAAGCGATACGAAGCATCTCCATAGACTTGGAATAACGCTTAGAACAACGGTTGAAACGGGTAAGATTATCC
>WRMG01000043.1 GCA_009777255.1 Oscillospiraceae bacterium
CTCCATAAAGCAGATCTCACAGCCGGCCCTGACCATCTTGTGCAGGGTTTCCTGAAGGCGCTGCGCGTCGGGGGTTGTGCGTTCGGCGGGCAGCTCCTCCTCCCCTATCATAACGCGGTTGGTGCCGATAAGCCCGCATTTATGCCCGAGGCGGGCCGTTATCTCACGCAGCAGATGCGTGACGGTGGTTTTGCCGTTGGTGCCGGTGACGCCGACCATTTTCATTTTATTACAGGGGTAATCATAGTACCGCGCGGCCATTTCGGCGAGCGTCGGGATCGGCTCGGCGAGGACGATATGGGGTATGTCCCCGTCCAGCTCCCTCTGCGCGATAACCAGCGACGCGCCGGCCTGAACGGCCTTGGCGGCGAAGAGATGCCCGTCCACGGTCATGCCCTGTTGGGCGACGAAGGCGTCGCCGGGGCGTATCTCGCGTGAATCTATACAGAGGCGGCCGAGGATTAAGTCGGGATCGACGTTGGCGCTTTTTACGGGGAAGCCGAATTGCCTGATTGTCATATAAGTCACCTCAGTCCTGTATGCTCTGGTCGCGGAATTCGACGCTGACGACCGTGCCGAGGTCTACGGTTTCGCCCGCGGGTATGTCCTGTACCACCGACACTATCGTTGTGGAGTATGTGCCGGTGGCGCCGGATACGCGTATGTACAGCCCCGCGTCGGTCAGCAGCTTGTTGACCTGCTCGGGGGATTTGTTGATGACGTCAGGCACCTCGACCTGTGTGTCGGGGCGCGAGGATTCGGTGTACAGCACCAGCTGGGCAGTCGCCGGAATGACGACGCCCGGGATTGGCAGCTGGTCGATTACCGTGCCGCCCTCGCCCTCGACGCGGAATTTAAGGCCGTTCGATTCGGCGATCTCCGCCGCGTTGTCTACGCTCAGGCCTTTCAGCGTGGGGGTTTGCAGCTCCCTGCCGGCTAAGTCGTCGGCGGAATACTGCGGCTTTATGCCGATATACGGCAGGATGTCGGCCATTATGCGGCCGGCGAGCGGCGCGCCCATGTTGCCGCCGGAGCGGAGCAGCAGCGGGCCGCCGGGTTCGTCCAGCGCGACCAGCAGCGCGATCTCGGGATCGTCGGCGGGCGCGAAGCCCAAGAACGAGACGACGTATTTTCCTACGCGCTCCTCCTCGCTGAGGACGGTTTTCTGCGAGGTTCCGGTTTTTCCGCTGGTGCGGTAGCCCTTGACATAGGCGTTGCGGCCCGTGCCGCTGGTGACCACGGTTTCGAGCGCTTCGCGGACCTTTATCGACGTGTCCTCGGATATGACCTGACGCACGACCGTCGGAGTGACCTCCTGTACGACCATGCCGGACGGGTCGGTGAACGCGGAGACGATATGCGGCTGCATCAGCTTGCCGCCGTTCATGACGGCGGAGGTGGCTGTTATGAGCTGGATCGGCGTGATGTTGAACGTCTGGCCGAACGAGTATGTGGCGAGGGTGACGTCGCTGCGGTTATAATCCGTCCATGAGTGGATAACGGGGCCTGATTCGCCCGGGATGTCCACGCCCGTCTTCTCATAGAAGCCGAAGGCGTGGGCGTAGTCCCAGAATTTCTGGCGCCCGATGCGCAGCCCCGCCGTTATAAACACGGGGTTGCAGGAGTTTTGGATGCCCTCTATAAACGACTGGGCGCCGTGGCCGATTTTCTTGTGGCAGCTCATCGGTCTGGGATAGCCCGCGACGGTGAGGCTGCCGCCGCAGCTGAAGCGGTCGTCCATACTGACGACCTTCTCCTCCAGCGCGACGGCGGCGGTTATTATCTTGAAGGTCGAGCCGGGTTCATAGGTGTCGCTTACGGCTTTGTTGCGGTATTGGGCGACGAGCGCCTCGGAGCGCACGCGCTCCAGCTCCTCGCCCTCCAGGCCGGCCAGCAGCTCCTGTATGGCGGGGTCGGTTATCTCGGCGCGGTTGTTCAGGTCAAACGACGGGGACGTCGCTATAGCCAGAATACCGCCGGTCTTTACGTCCATGACGATGCCCAGCGCGCGCTTGGATACCTGATTCTCGATAACGGCGGTGGCGAGATGTTTTTCCAGAAAATGCTGGATTATCTCGTCAAGGGTCAGCACCATGTTCAGGCCGGCGGTCGCGTCGATATACTGCTCGAACGACTGGGGCAGAGATGTGCCGCCGTTTTCACGGGTGGAGACGATGCGGCCCGGCGTGCCGGTCAGCTGCTCGTTATAGCGCGCCTCAAGCCCCTCCAGCCCGACGCCGTCCGTGCTGACAAAGCCGATGGTGTTGGAGGCGAAGTCGCCGTAGGGGTAGTAGCGTTTTGTATCGGGGGCGAGGTATACCGAGCCGCGCGGGATGTTCTCGTTTGAATTTATGAACTCGCGGACCAGCTCGGATTCATCCCGCTCTATCTTCTGCTTTACCGCGACATACGCGCGGTTCTGCTCCTTGTTCCTTTTTATCCTGTCAAAGACGCTCGCGGCGTCGAGTTCGAGTATGCGCGCAAGGCCGTTGGAGATAAGCGTTATTTCGGCGTCGCTGTTTATCTTGCTGGGATCGACGACGACGGTATCGACGCTGGCGCTTACGGCCAGTGTTTTCATGTTGCGGTCGTATATGGTGCCGCGGGCGGGCGCCAGCACCGTGTCGCTGGTTTGCTGGCGGACGGCGCGCTCCTGATACATCTCGTGGTCGATTATCTGCACCTGATACAGCTTCAGCGCCAGCGGGATAAATATGACCACGCCGAACAGCAGCATCAGTATAACAGTGCGCACAAATACACCGCGGGTCGCAATCTCCGATTTTGTGAGTACGGGTTTCTGTTTTTTCATTTTATGCTTCAAACCGCGGCCACCTCCGGTACGTATAAAAATCCCCCGCCGTCCGCGGACGGCGCCCCCTTTGCGAAAGAGGGCGGGAATTTTGCGGGAGAGATCATCAACCGCCCGTTATTATTATATATAGACAAGTCAGCCGAATATGCCTGAGACGCCGTCCCTGATTTTATTTATCAGCGATACGTTCGTTAATACCTCGGCTCTCTCTTTGCCCGACATGTCCACATATATGATCTGGCGGCGGTCCAGCTTGACAAATCCGAAATCGCGGACGGCGATCTCGGATATTTCATCGAGTTTAATTCTGCTTTCAAGCGCGGCAGTGAGGACCTTCTGCTCCTTCGCGGCGGTCTGAAGCTCGCCTGCCGTCCGCGTTATCGCGCCGTTCAGCGCGCTCAGCTGCGCGTAGCTGAACACGACGAAAAGAACGCCGCATATCATGAACATAAACAGCAGCACCGAAACGGGGCTGACCCCCAGCTTTACGCGCGCGATTGGCTTGGGCGCGGCGACGGGTACGGCGCGCACGGGGTCGCCTGCGACGGCCTCCCTCACGCGTGTGCGGCGGTCAAAACGGGCCAGATCCATTCCGATAGCGGGTGTACTGCTTACTGCATCCATGACTTTTAGCGCTCCTTGCCGTTTATATTTCCTGATTATATTTTCATTGCGGCTCTTAATTTCGCGCCGCGCGCGCGGCGGTTGGGGTCGTCCTTCGCGGTGACGGGGCGGCGGGTGATTATCTCCAGCGCCGGCTTGAACCCGCACACGCACGCCGGAAAGTCCGGCGGGCAGGTACAGCCGGAGCTGTAACGCCTGAAGGTCTCCTTTACAAGCCTGTCCTCTAAGGAGTGGAAGGATATTACGGCTATGCGCCCGTTAGGGTTGAGCGCGGCTATGGCGGCGTCCAGGCCCTCCTGAAGCGCGCCGAGTTCGTCGTTTACGGCGATCCGTATCGCCTGAAACGCGCGCATGGCGGGGTGCCGGGGTTCTCTGAGCGCCTTTGCCGGAAGCGCCGATTTGATTATTTCAGCGAGCTGAAGCGTTGTGTCTATTGGATTTTTTTCGCGGCTCTTGACTATCTTATAGGCTATGCGCTCGGCGTACCGCTCCTCGCCCCAGTCCCTGATTATTCTCTCAAGCTGCTCTCTGGGATACGCGTTGACTACGATATGCGCGTCGAGCCTTTGCGAGGTGTCCATGCGCATGTCCAGCCGGGCGTCCTGATGATATGAGAAGCCGCGTTCCGCGTCGTCAAGCTGCGGGGACGATACGCCGAGGTCGAACAGTATGCCGTCGGCGCCCGAATCCAGATAATCGGACATGTGCCGGAAGTCGGAGCGGATTACGCTCACGCGCGGGTCGTCTGTGCCGGCGGAGGCCATGGGGTCGCGGTCGAAGCAGATAACGCGGCCGGTTGTGAGCTTTGCCAGTATCGCCCGGGTGTGCCCTCCCCTGCCCAGCGTCGCGTCTATGTAGACGCCGCCGGGCTTGATGTTCAGGAGTTCGATACATTCGTCCGGCAGAACGGGTATGTGTCGCATGTTATATACCCAGCTCGTCCATGGCGGCGGCGAGGTTTTCGGCGGTCATGGTATTGCTCTCCAGCTCGTCCCAGCGCTTCGCGCTCCAGATCTCAACGCGGTCCGACACGCCGACGACGACGGCCTCTTTGTCAATAAAGGCGTAGTCGCGCAGCTTCTGCGGGATTGATATGCGCCCCTGGGCGTCCGGCTCGCACTGCTGCGCCAGCCCGAAGAACATCCGCTGCATGTGGCGCGCCCGCGACAGCGGCAGCCCGTTGACCTTGCTCTCCAGCTCTTTCCATACCTCGGCGGAGTAAACGGCGACGCAGTTGTCCAGCCCGCGCGCGGCGTAATACACGTCGCCGAGGGCCTCCCTCAGCTTGGCGGGCATAAATAAACGGCCCTTGTTATCTACGCTGTGACGGTAGCAGCCGTTCATTTTATCCCCCCTCAATTCACCACTGTTCACCACAATGATGGTATTATACACCACAACGGCAGAAAATTGCAATACCTTTTTGAAAAATTTTTTAACTTTTTTTTAATGAATCTGTTGGAATGTTGAAATTTGGCGTAAAATACAAAACATCGAACGCATGTTCGATGTTTTGCGAGGGGATAAAAAAGGCGTGAAAAACGGGACGATGCGGGCATCGTCCCCTACGGGTGGTATTAGGCGCGGAGCGTTACTCTACGGGTTGGGGGTCTTGGGCGGGGACGGGGGTTTGGATTCCTGTTTTTTTACCTTGGACATGGCGGTCTTAAACTCGGAGCGGGCCTGTTTGATATTGCCCAGCGAGGAGGAGATCAGCTCCTCGGTTTTTTTCAGCGCGTCGTCGAGGTAGTCGCTGGCTATCTTTCTCAGCTCGCGGGTGCGCTGCTCGGCTTCGGTGACCATATCGCGCGATTTGCGCTCGGCGTCGGCCACCATATGGTTTGCCTTGGCGCGGGCGGCGCCGAGTATCTCCTCCTGCGAGACCATCTTGCGGGCGTGTTCCTCGGCCTGACGCTTTGTGGCGTCGGCCTCCTTGCGGGCGCTGGTCAGCACCTCGTTGCGCGACTCGACGATTGTCTGCGCCTGTTTTATGTCCTCGGGCAGCGTGTGGCGTATCTCGTCAAGGAGCGCCAGCACCTTGTCCCTGTCCAGCACGCAGCGGTCGGCCCCGAACGGGAGCGAGAACGCGTCCTGCACCATATCATACAGCTTGTCCAAAAGTTCAACGGCTATGCTTGACATATAACATCCTTAACCTTCCCTAAAATTGCGGGCGGAACGAAATCGCTGATGTCGCCGCCCAGCGCGCCGATCTCTTTTACGGCGCTGGAGCTGAGGTAATGAAATCTATCTCCGGCCGCAAGAAACAGGGTGTCCAGCTCGGGGTTCATCTTGCGGTTTAAGAGCGCCATCTGGAACTCCATCTCGAAATCGGACATCGCGCGCAGGCCCTTTACTATCACGGCCGCGCCGCGCCTCTTGGCATAGGCGGCAAGCAGCTCGCCGGAGCCGTCCACCTCGACGCCGGCCATGCCTTTGGTAATCTCCCTGAGCATTTCAAGGCGCTCCTCCGTGCAAAACAACGTCTTTTTGCGGCGGTTGGTCATACAGGCGACAATCAGCCTGTCGAAGATGCCGGACGCCCGCTCGATTATGTCCAGATGCCCGAGCGTGGGCGGGTCGAAGCTGCCGGGGTAAATTGCGATTTTCATAGCTGCTCCTTAGTAATATGGGTGTTGATAAATGCTTTGTAGTCATAGATTTTATGCTTTGTACAATTTGCGGAATAACCGCTTTTGTAGGGGACGCGCCCCTGCGCGTCTCGTCAGCAACGACAGCAATCATGTGGATATGATTTGGCATGACAATGTATTTGTCAACGGAAATCCCAGGATACACAACGCTTGTTTTTTGTATTTGCACTTCAACAAATTTACCGTATTCCGATAATCTGCAACACGGGACGCGCAGGGGCGCGTCCCCTACAACGATTTTACCGAACAGCCCATGTCCGTCTTTTACGCATATCGTGATAAAATACGCACCAGTTGACGAATAATCATAACCTTTTAGTCGTATGGTTTTCCTTGCAGGCAATTCTTTCATGCCGGTGTTTCCTTAGCGTTATTCTTTTGCCCTGCAAAACAGGACACCATTTGTACGACAAATAGGATGCTTGCCACAGCCGCAATGTAGAAAATTCTTATTTTGAACATAAATACTGCTCTTTCGTAAAAGCATAAAAATCACAATCCTGCCATTCAGAATTACAATAATAAAATTCTTTGACATGACCTTTATAAATCATTCCCGCCTTTTTCAAAACTTTGCCGGAAGCTATATTATTTACAGAATGCTTTGCTTCAATCCTGTCCATGCCTATTTCTGCAAACATATAATTTATTACTGCTTTTACAGCTTCGGTTGCGTAACCTTTCGACCAGCAGTTTTTTCTTAAATAATATGCAAGAACACTGCCGCCTAATATATGACCGATTAATTCTTCGCCTAACTGTATGCCCCATAAATAGGTCTGTAAAGATTTGTATTCGCCGGTTATATAAGAAATATACCCTCGCGTGAAATCCACATTATTATGTGGTTCCCAATCTTCATATTTCAGAACTTCCGAATCGCTCATCCATTTATATACCATTTCTGCGTCATCGGGCATAATTTTACGCAATAATAACCTTTCTGTTTTAATAAACTGCGTTCCTTTATGCGTTATCATGAATTTTTCATCCTGTCAAAAATATAAAATTTCTACGCTTCCCTTATATCCCTATCAACAATCATATTAACATTGCAAAAGCAGTCATCAGCATTAACGCTTCATATACAGACAAATGGCCACACCCCTTTTCGGGTAGTATGGCTTCACGGCTCCGCTAAAGCGGAGCCGTGAAAACGCTCTCGCGCTTCCTCGTTGCTCGTTTCACTCACTGGCCGGAAGGCCGACATTTTAGCACGCCGTTTGACAACGCCTCGAATAAGAATATAACACTTTTTATAGGCTTGTTCAATGGAGTGCTTTTTACTGTGCCAAAACTGCGTCAAAATACAAATAAAAACAACAATCATTATTTTATC
>WRMG01000044.1 GCA_009777255.1 Oscillospiraceae bacterium
CAGCGTGGGGGTGTAGCACAGATGGGAGTGCGCACGGTTCGCATCCGTGAGGTCAGGGGTTCGATTCCCCTCATCTCCACCATGGTTAAATAAAACAACGGCGTGATGTAGGGCGCGATGGGAACATCGCGCCGTTGCCCCCGTCCCGCCGCGCATAACCGCATAACGCCGCGCACCGTTAACACGCACGGGCGGTCGGGGGCGACCGCCCCTACACACATAATGTTTGGTTGACATAACACCATGAATTTCATATATACACCGTTGCAATTTCCCGCCACACAACCCGCCCACAACCGCCGGGGGATTTACCCCCGTAACCCTGTAGGGGACGACGCCCTCGGCGTCCCGTCCGTTCCCAAACGGCGTGCCGCCCCATTTCGTGTGTAGGGGCGACCGTCCCCGGTCGCCCGCCGCGTTATACACGGCGGGGGTTTTAACGCGAAAAACGGCGTGCCGAGGGCGTCACGCCCTACGAACGGGCGGGTGACCCAATAAACACGGGACGCCCGGGTGTGCGTCCCCTACAACGGCCGTTGTTGTACGGCGCGGCATCCCTGACGCGCCGTACAAAATTACATCGCGCCCAACCCCTGCCCTCTTTCGCAAAGAGGGTGGCCCCGCAGGGCCGGGTGTTTTATCCCCCGTTCCCGCAACCGGCGGAGGGGGATTTCACGGCCCGCCACACGCCACCCCCACGAAAACATTGCTTTTTTGTCAGGGTTATAGTATAATCCTTAAATATATACCGGAATTTCCGTATGAACAAAAAGGATGTGAAGCTGTGAACGTCGAAAAAAAGAACAGCCTGCTGATTGTGGACGATGTCCCGTCCAATCTCAGGACCCTCATCTACATATTACAGGATGGGTATACGTTTTACACGGCCAAAAGCGGCGCGTCGGCAATAGAGATTGCCGAAAAATTTCTGCCGGACCTGATACTGCTGGATATAATGATGCCCGATATGAACGGCTTTGAGGTTCTGGCCAGACTGCAAGCCATGGAAAAGACCAGAGACATCCCCGTCATTTTCATCACGGGGCTGAGCGACAGCGGCGACGAGGACAAAGGGCTGGAGCTTGGCGCCGCGGACTACATAAGAAAACCGCTGGTCGATACGGTTGTGCGGCACAGGGTCCGCAACCAAATTCAAATCGTAAATCTGCGGCGCGAGCTGGAGGCGGCGGTGGAGGCCGCGCAAGCCGCAAACCGCGCCAAGTCCGATTTCCTCGCCAACATGAGCCACGAGATACGGACGCCGATGAACGCGATCGTCGGCTTGACGGACTTGCTGCTGGAGGAGGACTCCCTGCCCGCCGGCGTCAGCGACAGCCTGCAAAAAATAAACACGGCCGGCGTCACCCTGATGGGCCTGATAAACGACGTTTTGGACATTTCAAAAATCGAGTCCGGCAAATTCACGTTAATCCCCGCGCGTTACGACGTGTCAGGCTTTCTCAGCGAGATAATCAATATCAATATCGTCCGTATCAAGGACAAGCCCATAACCTTCCGGCTTGACGTCGACGGCAGCCTTTTCAGCGAGCTTTACGGCGACGACCTGCGCCTGAAACAGATCCTGAACAATCTGCTCAGCAACGCTTTCAAATACACGCGGGAAGGCGTCGTCACGCTGAGTGTCGGCTGCTCGCGCGAGGGAGAAAACGATGTAAGGCTGTCCGTCTCCGTCAGCGACACCGGAATCGGTATGCGTCAGGAGGATCTGGATAAGCTCTACGAAAATTACAATCAGGCGGATACCCGCGCGAACCGGCATATCGAGGGCACGGGGCTGGGCCTGTCCATCACCAAAAGCCTTACGGAGCTTATGGGCGGCAATATCTCTGTGGAGAGCGAATACGGCAAGGGCACCACATTCCATGTCGAAGTTATACAGGGCTTTACCGGCGACGGGCGCATCGGCGCGGAAAAAGCCGAAGCGCTGCGCGCTTTACGCTATGACGGAAAAAAAGCCGCGCGCGGTCTTGCGCGTCCCGATTTAAGCTACGCGGCGGTGCTGGTGGTTGACGATTTCCCGACAAATCTGGACGTTGCGAGAGGTATGCTCCGCAAATATAAAATGAGGGTGGACTGCGCGTCAAGCGGGCAGGAAGCCATAGACCGCATCAAATCGGGGGATCCTATTTACGACGCCGTTTTTATGGACCACATGATGCCGGGCATGGACGGTATCGAAGCGACTCAGGCGATCCGCGCTTTAGGCACGGAGTATGCCGTAACGGTCCCCGTAATCGCCCTCACGGCCAACGCCCTGGCCGGAAACGAGCAGATGTTCCTAGACAACGGCTTTCAGGCGTTTTTGTCAAAGCCCGTAAATGTTCCTAAAATCGACGCCGTCGTCCGTCAGTGGATAATGAGGGACTCGGCGCCGCCCGCCGAACCCGCCTCGGACAGCCCCGCCGAAGCAGCGCCCGCAGCGCTTCACATCCCGGGCCTTAACACGGAAATGGGGCTGGATCTGTACGAAAACGATATAGAGATGTACGCCGACATAATACTGTCATTCGTCGAAAACATACCCGCTGAGGCGGATAAGCTGCGCGGCGTCACCGAACAGAGCCTGAGCGGCTACGCCATAGACGCGCACACCATAAAAGGCTCCGCCGCAAGCATCGGCGCGGAGCGTCTGGCCGAACAGGCCAAGAAAATGGAGTTCATGGCCAAAGCCGGCGACTTAACAGGGGTGCTGGCCGGCAACGACGAGTTTATCAGAGAAACCGGGGCGCTGGTTGCGGTTCTGGCGGAATGGCTGAACGGCAGACACGGTTAAAGGGCGGCAACAGCCGCCCCCGTAAAAATAGTCTTATGTAAATTCCCGTATCTTCTCCATGAGCTGGTTGCGGCGGAGCGGCTTTATCAGCAGACCCGCGGCGCCCTCTTTTTCAGCTCTTTCGGCGTATTCCTTGTCGGAGTTTGCGGTTATGAACAGGATCGGCGCCCTATGCCCTTTCCTCTTGATCTGGCGCGCCAGCTCATAGCCGTCAATATCCGGCATTTCTATGTCCATCAGTATAAGGTCGGGGCGGTTGGAATCAAGAAACCGCAGCGCGTCGTCGCCGGACGACTCGCAGTGCAGCTCATACGGCTCTCCTTCCAAGAGCCTCTTCAGCGTGCTTAAAAACATCGCCGCGTTATCGACCGCTAATATCAGGGGTTTGGAAAAGCCTCTGCTGCTCATTGAAAAAACACTCCATTCATATTTATTAATTTATTTCTCGTTATAATACCGGCACGGCGCCCCAAGCTATCTGGAGGGCGGCAGGCCCCTGGGTCTGCTGACATTGCCCCGAAGCTGGAACTGCTTGATCAATTCCTCCAAAACCGCGGACTGCCCGCTCATCTCTTCGGAGGCGGCGGCGCTCTCCTCCGCCGTCGCGCTGTTCTGCTGAACGACCTGCGCCACCTGATCTATCCCCTTGTTGATCTCCGTTATGTTGCGGGACTGATCGTCGGAGGATGTGGCGATGTCGCTTATTATCTGCGCGCTCTCATTGATGCCGGCGACGATTTCCGCAAGGCTCGCGGCGGTTTCGCTTGCGATACGCGACCCCAGCTCGGCCTTCTCGATCGAGTTCGAGATCAGCTCGCCCGTATCCTTCGCCGCTTCCGCGCTCTTAGCCGCCAGATTCCTAACCTCTTCGGCGACGACGGCGAACCCCTTGCCGTGCTGTCCGGCGCGCGCCGCCTCAACGGCGGCGTTAAGCGCCAGTATATTCGTCTGGAACGCGATGCTGTCGATTACGCTGATAACCTTGCTTATATTCTGGCTGGCCAGATTTATATCCTTCGCGGCGCTCATCATATCGCTCATCTGATGGCTGCCCTTTTCCGCGTTCTGCTTAATCTTATTTGCGAGCGAGGCGGCCCTGCCGGCCATACCCGCGTTATCCTTCGTCTTCTGCGCGATCTCCGCTATAGACGCGGACAGCTGCTGCACAACGGCGGCCTGCTCGGTGGACCCCTGCGCAAGCACCTGCGCGCCGTCCGCGATTTGCTTCGCCCCGTCGGATACCTGAACGCCGGCGGAAGCAACCTGCTGAAGCACACCTAATGTGCTGTCAAGCACAAGCTCTATAGCCAGGTTTATCACGTCCTTCTCAGAACGTATATCCACTTTTGCGGTATAGTCGCCCTCCGCGACACGGGCCAGTATATAGGCCTGCTTCTTAAAGCTGTCCAGCATATGTGAAAACGCGCGCTCCAGCTTGATTATCTCGTTGTGGGTCGGCGTCGTCCCCGAATCCAGACCCTCTATGTCGATGTCGCCGGTTGCGATCGCTTCGGCGTCCACGGTCAGCGCTTGAAGCGGCTTTACTATAAGCCTTGCGACGGCAAGAACGATCAAAACGGAGATTACCAGCAGAATCAGCGTGATAATCAGTCCGGTTTGAACAAACGCCCACATAACCGCCGTCGCGTCGTCAATATAATGCCCGACAAACAGCATACCGATCGCCTTGCCGTCCGGCCCCATTATCGGGATATATTTGGTGATCGCGGCTCGGTCTAAAATGCTTGCGCGCCCGAAGTAAACACCTCCCGCCAGAACCGTTTGACTGACGCTCTCGCTGGCTGTTGTGCCTATCGCGCGGGTGCCGTCCTCGTTTGTCACGGTGGTCGAAACCCTTTCATCGTCCAAAAACACCGTCACTTCACAGCTCAGCAGCCTTTTCAGCTCGTCAACGAAAAGCTCCGTGTCCATGCGGTACCCGACGGAAACAGCGCCTATAACATCGCCCTGTTCGTCAAAAACCGGCGAACCCGAACGGACCGACAGGCGCACGGCCGTGCCTCTTTCAACGGCCATAAGGCTTTGGCCCGCAATGGCGGATCTGATGTTCGACTGCGACAAAACGGAATCCCCGTAGTTGTCCGGCTCATGCGTGCGCAGAATAACATTGCCCTCCGCGTCCGTAATGGTGCAGAACTCCACGCCCGTATCCCTTTGCAGCTGTCTGGCGTTAGAAATCAGCGAATCCCGATCGCCGCTTTTGACAGCCTCTTTAACAGCCTCAATTATGTCGGGACTTTGGGACATGTACTCCGACGCGGTTTGCGACTGCCCCTTCAGGCTTTCAAAATAGTTTGCCGCGACATCCGACGCGATTACGACTTTATCAAGCATAGACTCATCAACATAATTTGAAAACAGCATTATGTTGGAAACCAGTATACCCGCCGCGACCAGGACGGTCAGTATCAGCATCGGGACAAGTATTTTCGTTTTAATACTCATGGGAATCTGTTCTCCTTTACAAACATTTGGACCGAAACCGCTGAAATATCGGGATTTTCCCGCTCGAAACCCGCGCGACGACAATGGTATCTCTGTAACTTTAACACAAACGCGGACAATATGCAATAGCTTTTTTGAATAATCAGCGGTTTTTTTGTCATAGAACCGCCGCACACATTCATAGGGCGCGATGCCCACATCGCGCCGTTGTGCGCATAACCCCAATTCCCCTCCTTGGAGGGGTCAATACGCGATGTTGCGGCACGTTTTATGTACAATCGCGCCGCGAAGCATTGAAATTGCTGGCTTTATACCTCATATCAGTCAAGCCGCGCTCCCCACGGCCAATGCCGCCGGGGCCGCGCATTTTATGTACATTTAACCCATTCTGGGTGCGTAGTTACAAGTTACAAGTTTCAAGTTACAAGAAGAACGTCCTCTTGTAACTAGTAACTAGTAACTCCGTCTGCTCCTCGCGCTCTTCCAGTGTAACACCGCCCTGCGGCCCAGTAAATGACAAGCCGCCTTGCGGCGGTTTCGCTTCGCTCAATCATTGACAGGGCCGCATGTCGGCGTTCGGTCGGCGGCGCTCTCAGGAGCAGAAAGGAGCGGATTCAAAATGAACCGCAACAGGAAACAGGAAACAGGACTTAGACATCAGGTGTTCGAGCGGGACAGCTACACATGCGTACTGTGTTCACGGCCAGCGTCAGACATTCACCACCTCATCAGCCGCGCACAGGGCGGCCTTAACGCGCCGACAAACCTAGTATCACTCTGCCGCATACATCATGACTTGGTACACGGGCGGCAGTGGATAGGCGTGGAGTTGGCCGTGGACGACGCGATTCAGGCCGTGACAGAATATGTACACGATTACTACGCGGCGTATTTCGAGCAGTGGGGCGGGTGGTAACACCCGCCCTCCGGCTAGTCCTCTGCTGGCCCGCGCCGCCCCGCTGTCGCGGTGCTTTCGCCGCGCCCGTGGCCGCTCGTGTGCGCTTCGCGCCCCCGCTCGGCCCGTTCGCGGCTTGCCGCCCTGTCGGTCGGCGGCGCTGGCCAGCAACGGGCGGGAGTTACTCACCCTCGGCGTAAGGCGTGATGTAACGGGCAAGGTCGCGTCTCAATTCCACGGTCGGCAGACGCCTGAAGCGCTCATAGTACAGGAGGTGCCGCAAGCGCCATTTCAGATAGTAGCCCATGCGGTTAGCGCCGTTCGGGCTGTAGCCCGCTTGACGGGCCGCCTTGGCCGCAATGCCGTGTTGCATGTAGTGCTTGACGAACGCGCGTTGTCTGACGGTCATGCCCTCAACTCCCTATGCTACATATTGTACCATAGAACGGGCGTTCTGTCTACATCTGGTCAAGTTGCTGTGGTTGCGCCGCGTCCTGCGGCGCTTGTTCCGTTCGCGCCGCCCTGTCGGGCGGTTCGCGCGGCCCGCGCTTCGCGCTCCCTGCCGCGCCGCTCTCTCCCAGTGTTCCGCGCGTCCTTGCGCGGGGAAACGGGGGGAACGCGGGGGACGGATTTTGACCGTAGGGGACGCACACCCGGGCGTCCCGTGTACCGTGTGCCATCCACATTAAAAAACCCCCGCCGATTGGCGGGG
>WRMG01000045.1 GCA_009777255.1 Oscillospiraceae bacterium
TTTTTGTCAATTGACAAAGAAATGCCCCCGCCGCCCGGGGAGCGGGAGGCAGGGGCTAATATGGAAGGAAAGGAGATAGGAATTAGGAAAAAGCTGATTTAGCTGCCGAGGAACTCCTGAAGCTGCCTGTTGGCCTCGGCTACGACGTCGTCAACACCGGAGGCTTTCAGTTCGGCGAGGAAGGTATCGTATTGCGAGGGATCGGCGGCGCCGGAGCCGAGGGGAATGGCATACCTGTCGATCGTAGCGATACAGGCGTTATATTGGTCGGCCACCGGGCCCGAGTTGAAAACAAAGGCCGAGGACGGTATGGATCTCGCTATTTTGTTGAAGTTCTTGAGTTCCACAAACTCGTCGCCCAGCTCATAAACGCTGAGTATATCGAGCGGATAGGCGGGGGAGTTGGCGCTGACGACGCCGTAGCGCCAGATGTTCCAACCGCCGCGGCCGTCGAGGCGGGTCAGAACGCCGTTGTCAAGGGTATAGCTTTCGCCCTCTATGCCTTCGCCGACAAGATTGACGATGACCGGATCGCCGGCGAGCAGATTAAGAAAGGTGACGGCCTCGGGGATATATTTAGAGCCGGCGTATACTGCCAGACCGGAGCCCATCGCGGTTTCGGCGGTGGCAAGCGGCGACGACCAGCCGGGCGTCCACGCGATCTCTATATCCCTGCCCTGAGCTGACGAGGCGGATTGGGAATGGAGCATCTCCTGTCCGGGGGTATAGACAAAGGTGGTGATAAGATAGTCGCCGGAGGTGCGGCGGGTGGAGACGGAGTTTGCGGAAATCTCGCCCGGGAGTCCCTGATCGGGGTCGATATATCCGGCCTGGTAGAAGCCCCGCACGGTATTCAGAAAACTCCTGTAAGCAGGGTTTTCATAGCGGCTGGAGATCACGGTGCCGGAGGCTTCGGGATCGGAGTCGTTGAATATTACGCCGAGAGGCCCCGCCGTCGGCGCGATGAACGAGATATAGTTCGCGGTGCGGTCGAATACTTCGGGCTCCACGTTAAACGGATAGCCGCCGGGGTATTTTTCTTTATAAGCCTTTAAGAGCGGCTCCCATGAGGAGGGGTCCTTGGCGTTGAAGTCCGCCATGGTGAAGCCCAGCGCTTCCAGCTCTGTCTTGTTCACGAGATAGCCGACCTGTGAAACGGAATCCTTCTCGATAATGTAGCCGTAGATGCCGAAACCCTGATCGCCGGCGACCGTGGCGGCGGTTTTGACGGCGGGTTCGGTTTTGCCGTATATGTCCGGGCCGTATTTTTCAAGCAGATTATTTTCGGGATGGTCAAGGCGGATATACTGGCCTTCGCGCGCGCCGTCCGCATAGTTGACGCCGGACCAGCTGTGGGCGGGGATGATGTCGAGGTTTGCGGATCCGGTTTGAACGGCGGTGACAAGCCTGTCAAAGCCCCAGCCGCCGCCGGAGGGCGTGAACTGGACTTTGAATTTATAGCCCAGCTCGGCGATACGCGCGTTGACGGCGTCGGCTACCCTGAGCATCATGTAAGAGTCCAGAGGGGCCTGGGGCATCAGCATGACGGTAATTGTTACGTCTCCGCTGAAACCGTTGTCGGCGGGCGCGGGGCCGTCGCCGGTGGTTGTTGCGCCGCCGCCGGACAGAGCGCCGGCCGCCGGCAGGGTGGTGGTTATGCCGCCGTTGTCCGGCGAGCAGGCCGCGAAGAGAGCGGCGCACATCAACAGTGCGAGGGTGAGAGAAAGTGCCTTTTTCATGTTTTTTTCCTCCAAGATAAAAATTTCATATTTGAAACGGCTTTAGCCGTGATCAACCCTTTAGCGAGCCTACCGTCAGCCCTTTTACGATATAACGCTGGAAGAACGGATAGGCGAACGAGATCGGCACGACGATCATTACGCAGAGCGCCATGCGCAAGCTCTCGGTCGGGATGCTTGCCATGATGCCGGAGCCGGCTTTGCCGGCGTTCAGCGCCATGTACTGGGCGTCGCGCTGCATTTGCACCAGCAGATACTGGAGCGGGACATAGTTGTTGTTGTTTATATAAAGCTGGGGTATGAACCATTCGTTCCAGTAGGCCAGCATAAAGAGAAGGCTGACGGTGGCTATACCGGGCGTTGAGATGGGCAGAACTATCTTAAACAGGGTGCGCCACTCGCCGCTGCCGTCTATGTGGGCGGCCTCGATAAGCTCGAACGGGACGCTTGCCTGAAAAAAGCTGCGCATTATGATAAAGTTGAATACGTTTACCAGCATGGGGATTATCAGCACAGCGTAGTTGTCCTGGCCCAGCAGGGTTTGGGTGATGATAACGGTTGGCGCGAGCCCGCCGCCGAACAGCATCGTAAAGAAGCAGAAGAAAGCGAAGAAGCCGCGGAATTTATAGTCGCGCCGGAAGAGCGCGTAAGAGTATAGGATACAGATGAGGACGGCTAAGACAGTGCCGGCTATAGTGACCAGCACGCTATTGTACAGTGAGCGCCAGAGCTGATCCCCGATTTCAAACGCGCTTTTATAGGCGGCGACGCTCCATTCGGAGGGGAAGAACGAGTACCCGTTCCGGCGGATGCTCTCTTCGGCTGAAAACGAAATGATGACGGTGAACACAAACGGTATCAGACACGCCAGCGCGAACCCGCCTGTGATAAGATTGATAACCGATCGGGAGAAAAGGCTTGCGCGCCCGAGGCGGCCGCCGTCGGTTATTTTGGTTTTTTGAGTAATATCCATAATTTTTCGCCCCCCTTAAAACATTGCGCTGTCGCGGTCGACTTTGCGGACGACCGTGTTGGCGATCATGATACAGACAAAGCCTATGGCGTTCTGGAACAGGCCGACGGCCGTTGACTGGCCGATATTGACGGAGGTTCTGAGCAGCCTGTAAATATATGTGTCAACAACGCCGGTGGCGTTGGTCGCGGCGGCCGAGCCGCCGTCTATCGGCAGCGCCCAGAATTGGCCGAAGTCGGCGTTGAATATACGCCCGACGTTCATTATAAACAGGATTATTATTATCGGGCGCAGGTTCGGCAGCGTTATATGTATCGCCTGCTGCCATTTCGACGCGCCGTCTATGCTCGCGGCCTCATACTGCGCGCTGTCGATGCCGGTTATAACGGCAAGGTATATAAGGCTTGAGTATCCCGTCATCTTCCAGATATATGAAACGATGAGTATAAACGGCCACGGCTCGGGCTGGAGGTAGAAGTCAACAAGGCCGAACGCGGCAGGGCTGACGACTCCGTTTTTGGTGGAGATGAACGCGAAGAGGAAATAGCTGACCACGACCCATGACAGGAAGAACGGGAAAAACATGGCCGTCTGATAAACCTTTGAGAGAAACATATGGGAGATCTCGTTGAGCATAATGGCGAACGCCACAGCTATTAAGGTTCCCAGCACGATAAAGGTTATGTTGTAGAGCAGAGTGTTGCGTATTACGTTGGATGTCATGGGGTTGCCGAACAGCAGCTTAAAATTGCTAAAGCCGACCCAATCCCTGCTGAATATGTCCTGAAGTATCCCAAGACGCGGATTGGGGAGCCTGAAATCCTTAAATCCTATAATCACGCCGAACATGGGGGCGTAACGGAATAAAAGCAGCCAAACCGCCCCGGGCAGAACCATTGCCGTTAACGCGATGGTTTTCTTGCCCTTAGCGCTTATAAGGCCGCGGGCCGGAAGCCTGACGCCGACATTGACCATATGATCACGCTCCTTTCAATGTGTAATGAGTGAGAATTTATTTTCTGCGTTTATTATATCGCGCTATATGCCGGTTATAAATTGCGTGAAATGTTAATTATTGTTTTTGCTTGTTATCTGTGCTTGGATGTGGTATAGTTAATGAAAAAAACGGAGGACGGCATGGATTTTGACAGGGCTTGGGAGAGCTGGGCCGACGCGGGACAGTTTTCCGGCGTGTTTTCGGTCAGCGGCGAACAGGGCGTTTTATATGAGAAGTGTCAGGGATTCAGGAATATAGGCGAAGGGCTTTTGAACAACAGGGACACGGCGTTCGGTATCGCATCGGGAACCAAGCTGTTCACGGGGCTGGCCGCGTGCGTGCTTATAGACAGAAAAAAACTGTCGCTTGACGACAGGATAAGCGATATACTGCCCTTTGATCTGGGTCAGATTGATAAAAGGGTGACGGTTTTTCATCTGCTGACGCACACGTCCGGCGTCGGTGATTACCTTGACGAGGAGGCAGAGGATCCCGCGGGGCAGAGCAGGGCGCTTAGCGAAAAATATCCGGTGTATCTGTGGACGCGGCTGGAGTATTATCTGCCGATGATAACGCCGCTGCCGCCGAAGTTTGCGCCGGGCGCGCGGTGCGGCTACTCAAACGCGGGCTTTGTGCTGCTGGGGCTGGTGATCGAGGCGGCGGGCGGGGTTCCGTATCAGCAGTTTGTGCGGGATGAGATAATCACGCCGTGCGGGCTTGAGCGTACGGGTTTTTACCGCGCGGATTCGCTGCCCGCGAACACGGCGCTCGGATATACCGATGACGGCGGAGAGCTGCGCTCGAATATTTTCAGCCTGCCGGTATTGGGCGGCTCCGACGGCGGGATATATACCTGTGCGGGGGATTTGGACAGGCTGTGGCGCGCCGTCTTTTCCGGCAAACTGTTTTCTGAGGAAACACTCGCGGCATTTTTGAAAAAGCAATCAGAGATAAACGAAACTAATGGATATGGGCTTGGCGTCTACCGTTTTGAGAAGGGTGATAAACTTTTCTATTATGCCGTGGGCGGCGATTTCGGCGTTGACTTTTTCACGGCGTATTTTCCGAAACAAAAAATAACCGTCTCCGCGCTGGGAAATACGGAGCTGAACACGTATCCCCTGCTGGAAGCGATGTTTTGCCGATAAACCGGCGCTTAAAAATATACTTGCCGATAAACATAAAAAACTCTTGAAATTCTGACTGAAAGGCTTTATAATAGGATTCGCGGTGTTTTTAAGCGGGTGGCTGCCGGCCGTCCGCGCGTGGAAAACGCGTGATAATAACAGCCGGGGTGTAGCGCAGGTGGTAGCGTGCTTGGTTCGGGACCAAGAGGCCGTGGGTTCGAGTCCCACCACTCCGACCACGAGATTCCCTTAGAGCCGCAAGGCTTTGATGGGTTTTTCAACGTTGTGATGTGTGGGTTGAGTTTTATTGGCTTGTTTAGGGTAATCTCACCCGTCAACTGACAGTTGGCGGCTGTCAGGCTAGCAGCAGACTGCGGGTGGGTTATGTATGTTAAGGGTTTGTTTCGTTAACAATTCTGAGT
>WRMG01000046.1 GCA_009777255.1 Oscillospiraceae bacterium
GTGGGGGGGGGGGTCAGCGGGGGGCGGGGGGTCGCCCCCCCTACCCACAAACGGCGCGATGAGGACATCGCGCCCTACGAATTTTTGTCTTGCAATGTCATGATTGGTTGTGGTATAATGGCAAATAAGAGTATATTTGCGGTTTTTGGCGGACTATGGCGGGCTGGTGAAAAGATAAATTTATTATTATAAGGAGAGTCTTATTTATGAACAGGAAGCAACGGAGAAGCAAATTCGGGCGGGCGGCGCGGGCGGCGCTGGCGCTGGTGGTGGCCGGAACGCTGGCCGCGGGCGCTGCTTCGGAACTTTATGCCGAGGCGGCCGGCGACCTGTCCATACAAGGCGGCGGCGGCGGCGGTTTTGAAAGCAGCGCGGGCGACATCGACGGCGGCGGCGGCGGCGGTTATATAGAATATGAGGAAAATGGCAAGTTTTACTTCGTGTTCGGCGGCGGCGGTGACATCGGAAGTGGAGCAGATGGAGAAACAGGAGATAGTATAAAAGGCGGGAGCATCGGCGGCGGCAGTGGCAGCGGCAGTGGCAGCGATAGCGTCTGCACCGGCGGCGCGAGCGGGAGGTTTGACTCAAAAGGTGGGAACGGACGAACTGAAGAGAATGAGAAGGTGCCGGACGCTGGTAAGTTCGACGGTATGGCAGGGGATGCTGACTCGTCCGGCGTGCCGGCGGCCGGCAAGCCGGATAGAGGCCCGACGGTGAATTTGGGAAGTTGGGGGTTGCGCGGCACGGCAAAGGTCGAACAGGGCGGGAGTAGGGAGATTGATTACTGGAATACGTGGTATGAAGATGATCCTGGCAGGTGGGAACACTCACCCGTGTACGACGACGGAGAAGTCCACGGCGGCGCCGCGAGTGTTTATATAGACGATGAGAACCACACGTTAACGCTTAATTCGCTTAACGTTATCGGCGGCGAAAACGGCGGCGACAAAACTTTCGTCGGCGGCATGGGCGGCGCTGCGTCGTTTACGACCACGGGCAGACTGAACGCCAAGGTTATCAACTTGGGGTACGATTATAAAGTAAAAGCCGGCATCGACATAAAACGCGGCAGCGGCAAGGTTACTTTCAAGGTCGATACCTTTGTCGCGGAACAGGGACATACGCTTAATATTTTAGGCACCGGCGTGAAGGAGATCGAGATAAAAAACTTTGAGTTTGTCCTCACAGGCATAGACTTGAAGGATCCATTGCTGACGGTTGACGGCGGAACTGTAACGGTTGAGAAAATTGACAACTTAAAGCTGACGGGAACGGGCCTGAATTTCCTAGCGGGGGATCAAATCGTTTTAATTAATGGTTTTACTCATAATAACCTTACCGGCAATCTAACCGTTAAAGACGATGACGGGAAAGAATATACGTTTATTATTACGGTAGTTAACGGCGAACTCAGGGCGACGCTTAAAGGCGATGACGACGGCGGCAGCGGCGGCAGCACGCCCACCACCAGCAGCAGCACGACCACCGAGACGAACGAGCCGTGGACCCAGCCGTATGTGGAACCGGACGAACCGTCCAACAAAACGTACACATTTTCGGGGAGCCAGCTAGACGATTTGTGGGCGCAGCGCGACCGCGACGTGATGTACCTGAGCGTGCCGGGTAACCTTGAGAGTTTGGATATTGAGGTGCCGCTGGGCTGGTTTGCGGAGAATTCGGACGCGACGCTGATGGTGCATAACGAGGGCCTCGGGCTGATGGTGATCACGAGCGAGAATATTATCAAGCTGGCGGCGCTGGCGTACACCGGCGAGGGCGGCGTTACGGTCGTGGTAAACGGTGTGGAATACACCTACAATCCGAACACTATGGTGACGTATCTCATTACAAAGGGCAGTGTTATATTGAGCGTCACGGTCGAGGGCAAGTCGCTCAGGTGGTACGCCTACGACTCGCCGCTGATACTGGGCATCCCGACGAACATGCGCGACGACATGGTCGCGTTCAGGAAGCTGCCGGACGGCAGCGAGAAGCTGATAGCCCGCAGTGTGGCGATAAACGGCATTGTCTACGCGCTGGTCAACGAGGAGGGGACCTATGACGTGAAGCTGAACAAGGTCAGCTTCTCCGACATCGACGGCGGCTGGATGGAAAACGCGGCTGGGTTCATGGCTGCGCGCGGCATAATGACCGGCGTGGGCGGCGACAAGTTCGGGCCTGAGCAGCAAATATCGCGCGGCGAGTACGTGACGATGCTGATGCGCATGATGGACTACAGCATGAGCAAGTATGACACCGAGGCGTTCAGCGACATAATCTGGGGGACATATTGGGCGGAGAGCGCGCTTAAGGCCGCGGCGCTTGGCATAACGACCGGCCGCGGCGACGGCACATTCGGCGCCGGCGACATAATCACGCGCGGCGAGATGTTCAGGATGACGTATGACGCGCTGCGCAAATTCTACTTGATTCAGCCGTCGGGCGGCGGCTGGGATCCGCTGAGGAGCTTTACAGACGCTGACGAGATAGCGCCCGAGGACGTCGAAGCGGCCAGGGAGCTGGTAAGAAACGGCATCGTCAGAGGCTCCGACGGCAAGCTGACGGCCAACGGCAGCCTGAGCAGAGCGGAAGCCGCGCAGTTCATGGCGAACGTGATACGGTTTATAGTGCCAGATTTCAGCGGGTATATTAACTGAACAACTCCGCGACTGACATGGTACAGTTGCGCCCAATGTTTCAGGTGAAACATTGTGCGCGACGTTTCGCGGCGGCGTTACCCCCGTACCCTGTAGGGGACGACGCCCTCGGCGTCCCGTCCGTTATATACGGCGTAACGCCCCATTTCGTGTGTAGGGGACGCACACCGGGCGTCCCGTCGCGTTATATACGGTGTACCGTTCCCCGCACAACGGCGTGCCGATGGAAACGCGGGCGACCGGGGGCGGTCGCCCCTACAGGGTTACGGGGTCGGGGTGGCGTGTGTAGGGGCGGTCGTCCCCGACCGCCCGTCGCGTTATATACGGCGCGGGATTTAACGCGGAAAACGGCGTCCCGCCGATGGAAACGCGGGCGACCGGGGACGGTCGCCCCTACGACGGCGCGCCCCACGTCCCAATTCCCCTCCGTGGAGGGGTGCCGCGCCCCGCGCGGCGGGGTGGTTATCCGCGGGCGGCAGGTTGCCGCCCCTACGAAAACGCGGGCGGCAAAATAAACACGGCGCGATGAGGACATCGCGCCCTACGAATTTTTGTCTTGCAATGTCATGATTGGTTGTGGTATAATGGCAAATAGAGGGTATTTGCGTTTTTTGGAGGATTATGCTTTATACGCAAAGGGCGCCGGTTGTTAAAAGTTAAAGGGAGTCGGCCGCTTTGAAGATCGGATTTATCAGCTTTGACCATCTGCGTAACTGGCACGGGATCACGCGCCAGGTTGACAGGCTCGCGGCGGCAATGTCGGACAGGGGACACCGGATTGTTATTGCCGCGCTGGAGGGGAACGCCTCGGCAAAGATTCCCGTGTCAACAAGGCCGTATCCGCATGAGCTTATCACCTTGAACCTGAGCGGGAAGCGCGGGGAGGCGCGGGAGAAAATCGCCGCGTCGGGCATGGACGTCTGCTTCGCGTCGATGGGCGGCAGCCAGATCCTGCACATGCCGGGGCTGCTGCGCGGCAGCGGGATACCCTTTGTGTTCGGCGACCCGTATGACCCGAGGGCGCGCAGCTTTGCGATATGGCAGCCCTATGAGAGCTTCGGCGCGCTTGCCTGCGCCGACACTGTACAGACGCTTCTGCCGGAGTACATACCATTTTACCCCGAGGCGCTGAGAGCGCGCGTTACCGACGTCGGCATACCAGCGCCGCCGCCCGCCGAAATTGATTTCGCGGCGCGGAGGAACAGAAAAACCCGCGTTATTATCGGCGTCGGGCGGTTTAACGAGATGGAAAAGCGGTTTTCACTGCTGCTCCGCGCCTTCGCGCTGCTTCACAACGACTTCCCCGACTGGCGGCTCAAGCTGGTGGGCGACGGCCCGTACTGGGCGTTTTACCACGAGATGGCCGCGCAGCTTGGCATAAAAAGCCGGACGGATTTTACCGGCTCCGTGGCGGACCCCGAGCCGCATTACGCACAGGCGGACATCTTCTGTATGCCCTCGCTGATCGAGGGGTTCGGGCTGGTGGTGGGTGAGGCCGCGGCCTGCGCGCTGCCGCTGGCGGGATTCCGGTTCTGTGTGCCGGCGGCGTCGCTGATCGAGCCCGGGACGGGCGCGCTGGCCGGCGACACTACCCACGAGGCGCTCGCGGAGACGCTTCGCTCGCTGATGGCGCTGTCGCCGGAGGAGCGGGAGCGGATGGGCGCGCGTTCGCGTGAGGCGCATATGCGGCGGTACGGCGGGGAGGTTATTTTCGACAGATGGGAGGAATCTGTTAAACAAACAATCGAAAACGCCGGCGCAAACGGTGGCACAGCGCTGGACAGAATCTGGAGGAACAGAATGCTCAGATACATCGGACCGGAGTGGGACGGGCTGGAGCCCGACAGCCCCGTGTGGACCGAAAAACTGCTGGAGGCCGCCGCAGGCGAGATTACCGCGCGCGGCGACCCTATGACGCCCTGTGAACAGCCCGACGCCGACGCGGAAAACGTCAGGCTGCGCTGTGAGCTGGCAAGGCTCAGGGAGGACTACGGCAGGCTGGAGAAAAAATACACGCAGTTATTGGCCCAGTATCAAACGCCGCAGGGGCGGCGCAAAAGATAAAAAAATTTATTATTATAAGGAGAGTCTTATTTATGAACAGGAAGCAACGGAGAAGCAAATTCGCGCGGGCGGCGCTGGCGCTGGTGGTGGCCGGAACGCTGGCCGCGGGCGCTGTTTCGGAGCTTTATGCCGAGGCGGCCGAGCTGCCCGGCGACCTGACCATACAAGGCGGCGGCGGCGGCGGCGGCACGGACGCCACAGGTATCTCCCCCAACGGCGGCGGCGGCGGCGGTTATATAGAATATAAGGACGATGAGGTGTTTTACTTTGTGTTCGGCGGCGGCGGTAA
>WRMG01000047.1 GCA_009777255.1 Oscillospiraceae bacterium
CCCAATGTCCGTGGCCCCGTTGCGAACGGGACGGGACGCCCGGGTGTGCGTCCCCTACGGAAAACCACCCCGCCAAGACAGATAACAGAGGACAAATAACAGATAACAACGCGAAAAACCACCCCGCCGCGCGGGGCGCGGCACCCCTCCAGGGAGGGGAATTGGGGCGCAGGGCAATTTTTACGCGGCGCGATGAGGACATCGCGCCCTACGGGATACGAGAAAAGGAGGAGCGGTTATGGCGTTACGCACGATAATTAAGGACGGCGACGGTACGCTGGAGAGGCGTTCGCGGGATGTGACCAATTTCGACAGGCGGCTGCACGCGCTGCTTGACGATATGCTGGAGACGATGCGGAGCGTTGACGGGGTGGGGCTTGCCGCCGTGCAGGTGGGGGTTTTGCGCCGCGCCGTGGTCATTGAGGTTGCGGAGGGCGAGGTTATCGAGCTGATAAACCCCGAGATCACGGAGAGCGAGGATGTTCAGAACGGGGTTGAGGGCTGTCTGTCGTTCCCGGGGATTTACGGGATGGTGGAGCGGCCGATGCGGGTCAAGGTCAGGGCGCTGGACAGGCACGGCAAGGAGATAGCCGTCGAGGGCTGCGGGCTGCTGGCGCGCGCTATGTGCCATGAGATCGACCATCTGAACGGCGCTGTGTTTACGAGCCTTGTCACGGAATATGTTGACGCCGAGCAGGCCCGGGAGGATCGGGAGAAGCAGGGGTATTACAAGGAATGAGCATGGTTTTTATGGGGACGCCGGAGTTCGCGGCGGAGAGCCTTGAAATGCTGATAAATACGGGCGGGGACGTCGCCGCGGTGCTGACCAGGCCGGATAAGCCGCAGGGGCGGGGCATGAGGCTCGCGCCGCCGCCGGTCAAGGTTATCGCGGAGGCAAACGGCATACCGGTCTATCAGCCCGAGACGCTGAGGGACGACGCGGTCTACGAGGCTGTAGCCGCGATGAGGCCGGAGTTTATTGTGGTCGTGGCGTATGGGCTGTTTCTGCCTAAGCGCTATCTTGAGCTGCCGGAAATCGCCTGTGTAAACGTACACGGGTCGCTGCTGCCCAAGTACAGGGGCGCCGCGCCGATACAGCGGGCGGTGATGAACGGGGAGACGGCGACGGGCGTTTGCACGCAGCACATGGTGAAGGAGATGGACGCGGGCGACGTTATTCTGTCGCGGGCCGCGCCGATAGGGGCGGCGGACACGTTCGGGGACGTGCATGACAGGCTGAAAGGGCTGGGCGCGGAGGTTTTGCGCGAGACGCTGGCGCTCCTGAGAAACGGGACGGCGCCGAGAATCCCGCAGGACGCGGCGGAAGCGACGTTCGCGCCGCTGATAACGAAGGCGGACAGGGAGATCGACTTGACGAGGCCGGCGCGGGAGATTTATAACCTTGTGCGGGGGTTGCAGCCGTTCCCGTGCGCGACGCTGAACGGGTTGAAGATACACGCCGCGAGCCTGACGGAGTGTGAGGGCGTCCGCGTGGCGTGCGGCGACGGGGAGAGTATATTCATCACGGAGCTTCAGGCGCCGGGGAAGCGCAGGATGGGCGCCGCGGAGTTTTTGAGGGGGAGCGGGGGTTTGTAGGGGGGGTCATTGGCCGTCCGCGTTTGGTAGTTACAAGTTACAAGTTACAAGAGAAACGACGGGCGGTCGGGGACGGGTGACCCTACAGGGTGACGGGGGTATGGCGTGTGTAGGGGCGGTCGTCCTCGACCGCCCGCGTTAAAATCCCCCTGTCGCCTGCGGGCGGGGATAAAACACCCGGCGGCCACGGGCCGCCACCCTCTTTACGAAAGAGGGCGGGGGGGTGCAATATATTGACGGCGCGTCAGGGATGCCGCGCCGTACAACAACGGCCCCATCGTAGGGCGCGATGTCCTCATCGCGCCGTTTTCGTAGGGGACACACACCCGGGCGTCCCGTGTTTATTTTGCCACCCGCGTTTTCGTAGGGGCGGCCATTGGCCGCCCGCGAAAATCCCCCCCGCCGTATGTAACGCGGCGGGCGACCGAGGGCGTCGTCCCCTACAGGATTCGGGGCCACGGTGGGCCACGGGCGGCAGGTTGCCGCCCCTACGACAAACCGCGTGGCACAATGCAAACGGCGCGATGAGGACATCGCGCCCTACGGACGGAGTTACGAGTTACAAGTTACAAGTTACAAGTTACAAGAAATCGTTGTTAACTGTTAACTGTTAACTGTTAACTGTCTTCCTCCCATGGAGATCAGCGACGCCTCGGCGGCCTTTACCTGAGCGTCGTCCACGGTGATATGCGCGGTCACGTCGCCGCTGCGGGCGTCGCGCGGAGTATCGGGGCCGCCGCCGTCATAGAGTATGCCGACCGGCGTTATGGCGGGGACCGCGCCGCCCGTCGGCACGGCGTTCGCCGGCATGGGCATGGCGAGGCCGGGGAATCCGGCGGGAATGACGGGCCACGCGTTTTGCGGCGCGGCCGCACGCTGCGGCGTTTCCGGCGTGACTTTGTAGGCATGGATATTTATATTGTTGCGCTTCAGTTCCGCCATGGCGCTGTCGGCGGAGTCGTGGCTGTCGAAAACAGCTTTTATTACCGTCAAGAAAAACACACACCTTTCGTTTATAAGTGTGTGTTTTTTTCGGCGGGTTTATACGTCTTTTACAGCTCCAGCAGGCTCGGGTCCTGCAAATAGCGCTTGAACAGGTCCAGCGACCGCGCGCAGTAGAAGCCGTCGGCTATGCGCTCGTCCAGCGACAGCTTTATCTCCACCATGCGGCGCGCGGCGACCGCGCCGTCGTCGGTGACATAGGGGGTGGGCTTTATTTTGCCGACCGCCATGAACAGCGAACAGGTGCCCCATTCGTACAGGTGGTGGAAGGGCGCCTCGATGCCCACGCTACCCAGATTGGCGACGAACGCGCTGCAACGCAGCGGATCGACGCCGCGCAGGAACTTTGGCGTGTCAATATAGAAATCATAGCACTCGATCAGCTTCAGAAGCGCGCGCAGGACGAAACGGGGCATCCGCATGAACACGGATATGAGCTTGTCGTCCTCCTTGACATCACCGCCTTTTGCGGAGCGGATGCCGCCGGTGATTCTGGCGGCGACGTCCTTGAGCGGCTCGCCCTCTTTAACGCGGACATTGACGACGGTTTCGCCGCCCTCGTCGCTCATCTCGCGCTTGGCGACGAACGAGACGTCGATCGCCTTGCGCTGGTATACGCGGCGGCCCATAATATAGCGGTTCAGCTCGGGCCGCTCCCTGAGTACGCGGATCAGGGCCAGCAATAATATCTGGAAAAACGTGACGGGGACGCCCCCGTCCTTCTTTTCCTGTATGTATTCGAGCAGCGGTTCGGCGTTGATGGTTTCCGAGAACAGCACGACGGAGTCGTTGCGGCCCTTCATCAGGTACGGATAAAGCGCGTTGAAATCATGCGCGGTCGTTACCCTTCGCGCGTCGTAGCGGTCCCGGCCCATATGGCGTTTCTCCCTCCGGTTAATAGTATCAGGTTAGATTATATGGGGGAAAAGGGCGTTTGTCAAGACAATTAACAATGAGCAATTAACAATGAACAATCACGACGCGGGGGGATAAAACACCCGGCCCTGCGGGGCCACCCTCTTTACGAAAGCACGGCGTTCCCCCCGTATCCCCGCGCAAGGACGCGCGGAACACTGGGAGAGAGCGGCAGGAGCAGAAGCGCGGAGCGCAGTTATGAGTTGTAAGAGTTGAGTTATAAGTTTACCCGTTTTGGGTTAAATGTACATAAAATGCGCGGCCCCGGCGGCATTGGCCGTGGGGGGCGCGGCTTGACTGATATGGGGTATAAGCCAGTAATTTCAATGCTTCGCGGCGCGATTGTACATAAATTGTGCCGCAAAATCGCGTATTGGGGACGCCCGGGTGTGCGTCCCCTACAGGGACGCGGTGGTAAAATTTATACGGCGTGCCGGGGGCGTCACGCCCTACGACATATATTGCGCCGGTTTTCCCGCGCGGGTGCAGTATTCGTCCCACACTGCGGCCCATGGCAGGGTTTTGCACTCCTCTGTCAGCGTCAGGCGTGCTGTGAAGTCGAAGGCGTACTCCGCGTCTTTCATCTGCGCATACGGCTCCAGCAGGGCAATCAACAGGGCTTTGCGCATATTGCGCATCCCCACCGTCCACGCGGTTACGCGGTCGATCGAGCCGTCGAAGTAGTCCAAGCCGATGTGTGCGCGGTCAAGAAGGTGGTGGCGTATAATCTCCTTGGCAATGGCGATCAGCTCGTCGTCCAGCAGGATGACATGGTCGCTGTCCCAGCGCACCGGACGGGAGACGTGCAGCAGCAAACGCCGTACGAACAGCGACACGGCGCTGATTTTCGCGCTGATAACCTCCGTGGGGTGGAAATGCCCCGCGTCCAGACAGAGGGCGAGGTTGTTCTTGATGGCATAGCCCATATAGAACTCATGGCTGCCGACGGTATAGCTCTCCACGCCGATGCCGAACAGCTTGCTCTCAACGGCGTCTATGACGTCCAGCTCCCCGGCGAAAATCTCGTCCAGCGATTCAACCAGACGCTTGCGCGGGGTAAGCGTGTCGGCGGGGACATCTTTGAAC
>WRMG01000048.1 GCA_009777255.1 Oscillospiraceae bacterium
TATCCCATATGACAGCAGCAGATCGGCCAGATCGTCGCACCACCTGACCGCCGACTCCGTCGGGGCATGGCTTATCACGCCGTATTCGCCGCAGTACAGGGGGCGCTTGTTCTTTTCGATGAACTCGAACGCCGGCGCCAGCACGCGTCTCAGATACTCCTTGTCTAGTATGCCGGATTCGCTCGCGTTGGCGCTGCCGTGCTGTTCGATTTTATAGAAGGCCGCGTGCTCCGCGGTGTCCACGGGATATTCAACCGGCGCGTTATAGCGCCGTCCGGCCTCCAGCCACGACGCGTTCTGGTGGGTGAATATCATGGGGTGGTACATGTGGAAGGTATATAGTATGTTGGGGTTGGGCGAGACGGTCAGGTTTTTCAGCTCGTTTACGGAGTTCCAGATGTTCCCGCCGACGATGATCTTCCTGCCGGGGTCCAGCGCGTGGATCGCCTCGGAGGTCTTTGCCCACAGGTCGTTCCATTGGGCGGAGGTGTCAGCCACAAGCTCGTTAAGCAGCTCGAAAATAATGTTATCCCTTTCGCCCGCGTAGCGCTTTGTGAAAAACCGCCAGATGTTTATGTAGCGCTCCTGCATCGCCGCGTCTTCCATCAGGCAGTTTTTCTCGCCGTTGCCGAAGAAGAAGCCCGGGGCGTGGTGCAGGTCCAGCACCATGTTCAGCCCGTGCTTTTTGCACCATTCGAGGCAGCTGTCGATGTAGACAAGCCCGCTCTCGAGATACTCGCCCGGCTTGTCGTCAGACTCGAAGATAAAGTAATCCACGGGGAGCCTTACGTGGTCCATGCCCCACGACGCCATGCGCGCGATGTCTTTCTCCTGAATGTACGACCTGAAATGCTCGTGCGACTGATTTTGGTACTGCGAGATCCAGTGGCCCAGATTCGCGCCGGCCATGTAGCCCTCGTTTTTGTACATGCGTTTTACCTCTTTTCTTTACGGTTGTTGTTGGGGGTGGGTTATATGTTTCATTCTGCGCAACGGCGCGATGAGGACATCGCGCCCTACGATGCGGCGATATTCCGTCACACGTTCCCTGTAGGGGCGACCGTCCCCGGTCGCCCGTCGTACTGCGGGCGTCACCCACGGCGGGGGATTTTACGCGGACGGCCGGCCGCCCCTACGTTATATGCGTTACATACGTTCACAACGGCGCGCCGGGGGCGGCGCGCCCTACGATGCGGCGATATTCCGTTGCACGTTCCCTGTAGGGGCGACCGTCCCCGGTCGCCCGTCGTGCCCCTACGGGATTACCCGATACAGTTCTTTTTTTTCGGCGAACCTGTTCGCCGGCACGAGCAGCCCTATACCCAGCGCGAACCCCAAGCCGCCCGTGAGCGCGCTTACGGCGTAGCCCGCGAAGAACAGCACGAGCGGCAGCAGGTATACCAGCGCCGCCAGCCCCAGTATCCGGCGAGCCGCGCTCTCGATGATCACCGTGTCGCCCGGCTTCGCGCCCTCGCCGCCGCGCGCCCTGACCCTGACGGCCACCTTGGGCGCGTAACAGCCCGAACACGATTAGCAGCCGCCGCCGCACGCCGGGGCGCGGATAAGCTCGACCTCGACATAACCGCGCGAATAGCCGCTTACCACCTTAACGGCCTGACGCACCGCTAATCCTCCTCCGGCTCGGGTATGACCTCCACCGACACGCTGTATTCCCCCACCGCGCCGACACGCGGGAAGCCGTCGATATAAACCGCGGCGGGCCACAGCATATGCCCCGGGTTCAGCTCGTTGCCGTTGAGATCGACGACGACGCGGATATTATGCGGCATTACCGTCACGGCAACATTCTCGGGGCCGCGTATCCTGACCGTTATCTCGTTGGTTGTGGGGACGACCGTATAGCCCTCCGGCGGCGCGGCGTTGATTATCTCTATCCTGCTTGTGGTGAGCGTCTCCGTGCGGGCGTTTACTATCTCCAGCGTGACCACGGCGTTTTCCTCGCCGCTGACGGGATAGCAGCCGTTGGGCAGCGGGATCGCGTACATCTTGCTGCCGCCGGTTTCCAGCGCGGCCAGGTCAATCTGCGCCAGCGATATTTCGTTAACGGGGTCGATGACCGCCGCGTCGCCGCTGATCGTCACGCTCTCGGGCCTTATCGTATAGTTAATGTTGTCGCCGGCCGTCAGTCCGCCGCCGTCGCGGAAGTCAACCCTGAGCGGGACGGTCTTTGTCTTCAGCACCGGCACATGCAGGCGCACCTCGGGATTTTCCAGCAAGATATGCTCGCTGACGATCTCATCGCCGTTTATATCCTTCAGCCTGTACGTCACGATGGAGTCGATGGTCTGGTCGGCGTCCTCGGCGTGGAACGTGACCTCGGCGTACTCGATGTCGGCAAGTATTGTCGAGGGGCCGTTTATCCGCACCTCATGCGGCGCGACGGAGCCCTGATAGACGATATACCCCTCGGCCTGTCTGACGCTGGTCATCAGCCGCACCTCTATGACCTTTGTGTCCATTCTGTCAATGAACAGATCGACATACGCGGGGCTGCGGTTTGAAACGGTAAGGGCGTTTTCCAGATTCGCGGGGAACACCACTCTGTAGGCGCGGCTGGACGGGCCGGGCGAGGAGACGGTCGAGAGGTCCACCTCGACATAGGTGTTCGTGCTGTCCACGCCGACATAGTCCGTGCGGCGCCCGACCACAGTGAGCCTGACCGTGCCGGTTATGTTTTCAAAGACCCAGAGGTTTCTCGCGTTCAGCGCCTCTTCGCCGATAAACCTGACGGGAATACCCCTTATATCGTTATAACCGTCGGGGTCCTCGACGGTGCTGACATACAGCCATAACAGCGCCGACAGCAGCACAGCCGCCGCCGCCCATAAAATTTTCCGTTGTCTGTTACTCATTCCGGTTACCTCTCAAAAACGACTTTATCAAGTCGGCCAGCGGCCTTTCCTTCTCCTCCTGCGGGATAAACTCGTTGCGGAGCAGCTTCTCCAGCGTTTCGGACGTGAGATGCCGTTTAAGCATACCGTCGGCGGCCACGGAGATCGAGCCGGTCTCCTCGGACACTATGACGACGACGGAGTCCGACTGCTCGCTTATCCCGATACCGGCGCGGTGGCGCATACCCAGATCCCTGCTCAGGTTCTGGTTGCCAGACAGCGGCAGCATACAGCCCGCGCCGCTGACCCGCGCGTTCTGAACTATAACGGCGCCGTCGTGCATGGGCGCCTTGGGATAGAATATGTTCCTTAACAGCTCGGCGGTCAAATCGGCGTTTATTATCGTGCCGGTCTTGATAAAATCATTCAGATGTATGTTGCGCTCGAACACGATAAGCGCGCCCTCGCGCGCCCATGAGAGCATTTTGCACGCCTCGACCGTCTGGATTATTGCGTTTTCCCATGTGCTTATCATCTCGCGCGAAACGAATTTTTTTATGCTGCCGGCGCCGACCTGTTCCAGCGCCTTTCTCAGCTCCGGCTGGAACACGACGACCAGCGCGATAAGCCCGACCTGTATAAAGTTGGTCAGCAGAAAATTAAGCGTGTAAAGGTTGAAAAACTCCGCCGCGAACCATACCGCCACGACCGCGCCGATGCCCTTCAGCACGCGCATCGCGTTCGAGCGGTGTACAAGCCTTAAAAGATGATACGCCAGCACCGACACTATGGCTATGTCCAGCACATCGCGCCAGCCTACCGAGATGATATATTTCCACAGATCCTGAAACATACGGGTTATGACCGACATAAGCACGCCTCCTGTCACTTATGGCATTATATCATACCTTACACAAATTGACAAGGGTTTTGTGCAGGGGAGGTCGTCCCCGACCGCCCGTGTTAAAATCCCCCGCCGCTGCGGCGGCACCCCCTTTACGAAAGGGGGCAGGAATGGTTGACGGGGGAACGGCGGGCGACCGGGGACGGTCGCCCCTACAGGGGGGGGCGGGTGGTAAAATAAACACGGGACGCCGAGGGCGTCGTCCCCTACAAAACGAAAACGCCGCGCGGCCCCTGTGGTAATTGTTGACATACGGCGAAACCTGTGTTATGCTGAAATCCGGCGGTCTGCGGCGGTGTGTCGGTTGTGGCTATAAAAAAAGTAACCGCCCTCCCGACCCAAGGGTTGCGGTTACTTGTTTAGCTTAAAACTCAAGGCGAAGACCGTTGAGGCGCCGCCCTTACTGCCGTTATTATAACACTGTCCGCGTTTTTTGTCAAGAGGTTTTTATGGTCATTATCATCGGCGCGGGC
>WRMG01000049.1 GCA_009777255.1 Oscillospiraceae bacterium
TCGATAAACTCCCTCACCCTGTCCCCCGCCTCACGGCTCATTTCGGCAAACGCGCTTTTTCCCGAGGCGTGGATATGCTCAAACGCGCCGCCGAGCTTCATAAAACCGAGCATCATACGGTTCATATCCCGCGCGCCCAGCGACCCCCAGAATGAGAGCAGCAGCGGCTTCGCGGACGGCGCGGGCCTGTCGAAAAACCCGCTCCTGACGGGGGTTCCGACCGTTTCGACGCGCTTTGCCCTGGGATAGTATTTTCTGCTCGCCTCAAAGCTTATAAGCATGACGTCAACCTTCGACGCCAGCATACGCGTCGTCCAGCCGGGCATGGCGTTTGACTCGTGAACGGCCGTCGGGATACCGCGCTTCGCCGCCTCCAGCGTGACGGGATAGCTGGCATAGCCGCCGGTGCCGACGACGGCGTCGGGCTTGAAATCGTCTATTATCCTCCGCGCCTCGGCGTTTGCGCCCAGCAGCAGCCTGAGCGACCGGAGATTGTGCTTCACGGCCCTGGGCGACAGCGAGTGGCGCAGGTTGGCAATCCTTACGGTGCGCAGCTCATAGCCCTCGCGCGGCACAAGCCTTGTCTCCATGCCGTTTTCGGCGCCGACAAAGAGTATCGCGGCGTCGGGATGGCGCTCCCTTATTAAATTGGCGACGCTGACGGCGGGATAGATATGCCCGCCGGTGCCGCCGCATGTGAAGATAATCCTCATAATTACACCTCGATGAATAAATCCCCCTGCCGCCGCCGCGGCATCCCCCTTTCTAAAAGGGGGCGGGAAAGGGGTATGTCGATCTAACCTGATTTGGGCGCGGGTATCCGCCGCGACACGGCGAGTACAACGCCCATCTGCGCGAGCTGCAATATAAGCGCCGTGCCGCCGTAGCTGAAGAACGGCAGCGATATGCCGGTTGTCGGCAGGAACGTCGAAACAACGCCGATGTTAAAAAACACCTGCAACGCCAGCAGCGTGATAACCCCCGTCACAAGAAGCGAGCCGAACCTGTCGCGGGCGCGCATGGCGATCCAGTAGCCGCGCAGTATCAGCAGAACAAACAGCGACATAATCAGGCACGCGCCCACAAAGCCCAGCTCCTCCCCGATAACGGCGAAGATAAAGTCGTTGTGGCGCTCGGGCAGATACGCGTATTTTTGTCGGCTCCTGCCCAGTCCGACGCCGAAAAGCCCGCCGGAGCCCAGCGCGTAAAGCGACTGTATGGCCTGATAGCCGCCGTGCCTCGGGTCTACAAACGGGTCGCGCCAAATCTCTATACGCCTTGCGGCGTAACCCATCTGCGTTATCAGAACATAGATCCCAACGCCTCCGGCGGCCGCCGCGCCGGTAAACCAGCCCCAGTGCGCGCCGCCGACCAGCATAAGCACTCCGCCGACGCCCAGTATAAGCACCGTCGCCGAAAGATGCGGCTGAAGAAACAAAAGCCCCGAGATTGTAAGCAGTATCAGCGCAAACGGCAGTATGCCGTATTTGAACGTTTTCATCCTCTCGCGGTAGACGGAAATCATCGCTGAAAACGTCATTATAACGCCCAGCTTTGCAATTTCCGAGGGCTGAAACGAGAACATTCCAAGGTCAATCCAGCGTTTCGCGTCGGTATTCAAATCGGTGCCGATGAACGGCACAAGCAGCAGAAATATCACCGCCACTATCATCACCGGCAGCGAAAGCGCGCGGAAATATTGATAATCCATAAAGGAAATGGTTATCATTATTACAACCCCGGCAATCGCCATAACGCCCTGGCGCGTAAGGAAATATGTCGGCGAGTTATTAAACTGCGGACGCTGCGCGTAGACAAAGCTGGCGGAAAACAGCATGATAAGGCCGATTGCGGTCAGCATAAGCACAAGACACAAAAACGGCATATCCATGGGCCCGCGCGCGGGCCGCTCCGGTTCCTTATTGACTCTTACAGCCTCATCCAAAGTGACATCACCTATCCTATTATCTACTGTCTATTTAACGTTATTAACTGTCCCCAGACTGTTATCAGTTAGCTGTTACCTGTCATCTGACTACGCTCCCATAAAGCGCAGCGCCACGGCAAAATAAGTGCCTGCGCAGAGCGCGGCGGTGAGCAGCGTGAACACCGTGAAAATCGTTTTTTCGCTCCAGCCGGATTTTTCAAAATGGTGGTGTATCGGCGACATCTTGAACAGGCGTTTGCCCTTTGTCGCCTTGAAGTACGCCACCTGAAGCATGACGCTGAACATCTCGATTATATAGACCGCGCCTACGGGGATCAGCAGCAGCGGCGCGTCGGCGGCAAACGCCAGCCCGCATATGGCGCCGCCGAGGAACAGCGAGCCGGTGTCGCCCATGAACACCTTCGCGGGGTAAAAGTTGAAGATCAGAAAGCCGAGCATCGCGCCGAAAAGCGCCGCGGCCGTAAGCGAAACCTCGTTTCTCCCCCACGCCAGCGCCACCAGCGCGAAGAAAGCCGCCACCGGTACGGTCATGCCGGAGCAGAGCCCGTCAACACCGTCGGTCAGGTTGACGGCGTTGACCATGCCGGCGACCAAAAATATGCAGAAGGCCAGATATACTATCCAGTTCAGCGGTATGATTATGCCGGCGAACGGGACGTATACGTCGGACGAGAGAAAGCCGTGAAGCCGCATGAGGGCGAGGAAAGCGGCGGCGACGGCGCCTTGCAGCATCAGCTTTTGCAGGGCGGAGAGCCCGAGATTGCGCTTGTTTTTTATCTTGAACCAGTCGTCGGCGAACCCGATGGCCCCGAAGAGCCACGCGAACCCCAGAATAAACAGATGCGCGTAGATTCCGTCGGTCATTGACCGCCAGCCCATGATAACGACGGCGGCGCTTGTGCCCAGCATGAACATAAACCCGCCCATGGTGGGCGTGCCCTGCTTGGACTTGTGCCAGCTGGGGCCGATGTCGAGGATGGTCTGGCCGAATTTAAGGCGGCGCAGCAGGGGTATGAGCGCCAGCCCTGACAGCGCCGTGACCGCGAACGATATTGCGGCTGTGAGAATCAGGAAATACATTGTTTTACAATCTCCCTCTCGTCCATATGGTATTTCTGCCCGTTGATCTCCTGATATGTTTCGTGGCCCTTGCCGCACAGCATGACGACGTCGCCCGTTACGGCGGTATCCAGCGCGTGGGCGATGGCCTCGCGCCTGTCCGTTATGGCGGCGACGCCGCCTTTGCAGCCCGCGAGGATGTCGCCGATGATGCTCTCGGGCTTTTCAAAGCGCGGGTTGTCGCTGGTTATAACGGCGAGGTCAGAGAGCGTTGAGGCGAGCCGGCCCATTTGCGGGCGCTTGTCTTTGTCGCGGTTGCCGCCGCAGCCGACGACGCAGATGAGCCTCCCCTCTGTAAAGCCGCGCGCGGCTCTCAGCACGTTTTCAAGCGCGTCGGGCGTGTGGGCGTAGTCTATCAGCACGGTTACGCCGTCCTTGTAGTCCACGGGCTCCATGCGGCCCTTGACCGGAGACAGCCCGCCGAAGATTTCAGCCATCTTTTCGACTGTAAAGCCCATTGCCTTGCCACACGTAACCGCCGCCAGCGCGTTATCGACGGAGAACGCGCCGGGGGTGCGCCAGACTATACGCGAGCCGCCGAGCGTAAAGCTCACGCTGCCGGGGTTCAGCTCGGCGTTTGATGCCGTTAAGAAGGGGATTTTCGGTATGGCAAGCTCATCGAAAAGGCGTTTGCCGTAGCCGTCCGCGGTGTTTATGACGGCCATGCCGCACATGTCGAACAGCCTGCGCTTGGCCTGATAGTACGCCTCCATATCGGCGTGGTAGTCCAGATGGTCCTGAGAGAGATTTGTGAACACCGCGATGTCATACCGTATGCCGTCGGCGCGCCCCAGGTCAAGCGCGTGGGACGACACCTCCATAAAGCAGATCTCACAGCTGG
>WRMG01000050.1 GCA_009777255.1 Oscillospiraceae bacterium
TATAAGGGATAATCTTACCCGTTTCAACCGTTGTTCTAAGCGTTATTCCAAGTCTATGGAGATGCTTCGTATCGCTTTAAATTTATTCCTTCATAAACATTTCTTTGTCACGCAATAACTGTTTACCTTTGCCAGAGCAGAGGGGGGCAGGATGGGGTGATGGAGGGAACGCGGGCGACCGCCCCTACACACGCCATTCCCCCGTAACCCGCCGTCCTCTTGTAACTTGTAACTTGTAACTTGTAACTTGTAACTACACACACACGGCGCGCCGAGGGCGTCGCGCCCTACATACAATCACACACCCGCGCGAAATCCTCCAGCGTAAGCGTTTCGCCCCTCGCCTGCGGGCTTATGCCGGCGGACGCCAATATATCCGAAACGGCGCCGCGGCTGAGGTTCAGCCCGGCGCTCAGCGCGTTTACAAGCTGCTTGCGGCGCTGTGAAAACGCGGCGCGCACAACGCGCTCAAACATGGGGTGCGCGCAGCGCGGCGGCACGCGGCCGAGCGTGACGACGGCGGATGTCACCTTCGGCGCGGGCGTAAAGCATTGCGGCGGCACGGTGAACGCTATTTCTGCGTCGGCGCGGTTCTGCACAAACAGCGAGAACGCGCCGTAATCGGGCGTTCCCGCCTTGGCGCAGAGCCGCAGCGCCACCTCGCGCTGGACCATGACGGTCACGCGCTCAAAGCAGGCGGCTGAGAGTATCGCGGCCAGCAGCGGGGTGGTGATGTTATAGGGCAGGTTGGCGCATAAAAGCGGACGCAGGCCGTCAAGGTTTTCGCGGCACAGCGCGGCGAAATCCGTTTTCAGCGCGTCCTGATTGATTATTTCGACGTTGCCGTCCAGCCCGTCAAGCGACAGGTTTGTCCGTAAAACGGGCAGCAGCTCGCGGTCGATCTCCAGCGCGGCGACCTTCGCGGCGCGGACGGCCAGCGCGGCGGTGAGTATGCCGCGGCCCGCGCCGATCTCGACAACGCCGGAGCTTTTGTCCGCGCCGGAAGCCTCGGCGATACGCCCTGCGACGCCTTTATCGGTCAGGAAATTCTGCCCGTAATATTTTTTGGGTTTCACCCTTTACTCTCAATCTTCCCGTCCATCAGCGCGGCGAAATCCGTGACGCTCATAGCGCCGAGGTCGCCGTCGCGCCGGCAGCGCACGGCGGCGCCGCCGCTCTCCTGCTCCTTGTCGCCGATGATGAGCATATAGGGTATCTTGCGGCTCTGCGCCGAGCGAATTTTATAGCCTATCTTCTCGTTGCGCGCGTCCAGCTCCATGCGGAACCCGCGCGACTTCAGCGCGTCAAAAACACTCTTCGCCGCGTCGTAATGGCGGTCGGTCAGCGGCAGCACGGCGGCCTGTACCGGCGCGAGCCACAGCGGGAACGCGCCCGCGTAATGCTCGGTCAGTATGCCGATGAACCGCTCCATAGAGCCCAGCACCGTGCGGTGGATCATAACGGGGCGGTGCTTTTCGCCGTCCGGCCCGACGTATTCCAGCTCGAAACGCTCGGGCATCTGGAAGTCCAGCTGCACCGTGCCGCACTGCCAGGTGCGCCCCAGACAGTCGCTCAGGTGGAAATCTATCTTCGGCCCGTAGAACGCGCCGTCGCCCGGGTTCAGCCTGAAGTCCTTGCCGACGCGTTTAAGCGCCGCCTCGAGCGCCGCCTCGGCCGCGTCCCATGTTTCAATTTCGCCCATGAAGTTTTCGGGCCGCGTGGAGAGTTCGACCCTGTACTCAAACCCGAACGCGTCGTAAAACTCGTCCACCAGCCGCATTACGCCGACCAGCTCGTCCTCGACCTGTTCGGGCGTCATGAAGAGATGCGCGTCGTCCTGGGTAAAGTTGCGCACGCGCATAAGGCCGTGCAGAGTGCCCGACAGCTCGTGGCGGTGTACCAGCCCCAGCTCGGCCATGCGCAGCGGCAGATCGCGGTAAGAGTGCATTTTGCTCTTATAGACGAGCATACCGCCCGGGCAGTTCATCGGCTTTATGGCGTAACCGGCTTCGTCTATCTCGGTGAAATACATGTTGTCCTTAAAGTGGTCCCAGTGGCCGCTGCGGCGCCACAGCTCCTGACTCAGGATAATCGGCGTGCGTATCTCATGGTACCCCGCCTGTTCATGCTTGCCGCGCCAAAAGCCCTCCAGCAGGTTGCGGATTATCATGCCTTTCGGCAGGAAGAACGGGAAGCCCGGCCCCTCCTCGAATATTTCAAACAGCTCCAGCTCGCGCCCCAGACGGCGGTGGTCGCGCTTTTTGGCCTCCTCGAGCATTTTCAGATGCGCGTCCAGCTCCTCGCGCGTCTCAAACGCCGTGCCGTAAACGCGCGTGATCATCTTGTTCTTCGAGTCGCCGCGCCAATAAGCGCCGGTCACGCTCAGCAGCTTAAACGCCTTGACGCGCCCCGTGTGATCGACATGCGGCCCCGCGCAGAGGTCGGTAAACTCGCCCTGTTTGTAAAACGATATGACCGCGTCCTCCGGCAGGTCGTTGATCAGCTCAACCTTATACGGCTGGCCCTTCACGAAGTCCAGCGCCTGCTCCCGCGTCATCTCGAGGCGCTCTATGCGATAGCGCTCCTTGACGATTTTTTTCATCTCGGCGGCGACAGCCTCCAGCTCGGCCTCGCCGACGGTTTCGGGTATGTCTATATCGTAGTAAAAGCCGTTCTCGATTGCGGGCCCGATCGCCAGCTTGGCGTCAGGGTAAAGGCGCAGCACGGCCTGGGCCAGAATATGCGATGCGCTGTGGCGCAGCGCGGCAAGCGATTCGTTCATAATAGCGACACTTCCTCTCACCATGTATTATATCCCGCCCGCAACAATCTTGTCAAGTAGGGCGCGATGTCCTCATCGCGCCGCCGCGTCCCCACCCCCCCAACAATATACATGGTTGCAAGCCGTGAAAACCTGTGATATACTAAGGAGTATTCTGGCAAAGAGGTATGATTATGTCAACCAACGCGAAACGAGTCCCGCGCCGCGATTACGAGCTGATCGACTGTTCGTCGGGCGAGCGCCTTGAGCGCTGGGGCGAGTATATACTTATCCGGCCCGACCCGCAGATCATATGGAAAACGCCGAAAACGCACAAGCTCTGGAGCTCGCCGCACGCGCGCTACGCCCGCTCGGACAGCGGCGGCGGGCACTGGGTCATGCGCCATGACAGGCGCGGAGGCGAGCAGCTCCCCAAGCGCTGGCAAATATCACACGGCGGGCTGGATTTTTATGTGGGCGCGATGAACTTCAAGCACACCGGCCTGTTCCCCGAGCAGGCCAAAAACTGGGAGTTCCTGCAAGGCTCAAAGGGCCTCAAAGTCCTCAACCTGTTCGCGTATACTGGCGGCGCGACGCTGGCGTGCGCCAAGGCCGGCGCCGAGGTGACGCATGTGGACGCGGCCAAGGGCATGGTGCAGTGGGCGAAGGACAACGCCGCGCTGAACGGCGTCTCAAACGTGCGCTGGATCGTTGACGACTGCCAGGCGTTCGCGGCGCGCGAGATCAGGCGCGGCAAGCGTTACGACGCGCTGATCCTCGACCCGCCGTCCTACGGGCGCGGCCCCGACGGCCAGACATGGAAGCTGGAGGACGACCTCTATGACCTGCTTATGCTGTGCCGGAAGCTGCTGCCGGATAAACCGGCGTTCGTGCTGCT
Organism: Oscillospiraceae bacterium; assembly: GCA_009777255.1. Lineage (GTDB taxonomy): Bacteria > Bacillota > Clostridia > Oscillospirales > UBA929 > WRMG01. The sequence continues at coordinate 3,660 of WRMG01000050.1, forward strand.
GAACATGTACACCGCCGGACTGTCGGCGCTTGCGCTGGCGCGGCTCTGCGAATCCGTATTCGGCGGCGCGTCCTGCGCGTACGAGCTAGGCCTGCCAATAACCACAGGCGGGGTTTTGCCCTGCGGCGCAAGCTGCCAATTAACAATTAACAATTAACAATGAACAATTGGGGTACGCGGGGCACGCAAACAACCAACAACCCCGCCCGCAACCCCCTGTAGGGGCGA
>WRMG01000051.1 GCA_009777255.1 Oscillospiraceae bacterium
TGGGCGGTTTTTCAGGAGGGCTGGCGCAAAGGCTACGGCGCCGACGGCGATCACCTGAAAACGCCCGAAGAGGTTCAAATGGCGCTGGACTGCGGCTTTACAATGATAACGCTGGACTGCTCGGAGCATATACGCGCCGTCGAGGGCGGCGCGCCGGAGGAGATTTACGGCGCCGCCGTGCGCTATGCCGCGTATATTTACAACCGTTTCCTGCGCGGCGGAGAAGCCGATTTCGAGCTGTCGATCGACGAAACATCGTTCACAACCTCGCCGGAAGCCCACCGCTATGTGGCGGCGGAGCTGAAAAAAGCGGGCGTTGAGCTTGTCAGTCTCGCGCCCCGTTTTATAGGAGAATTCCAAAAGGGCATAGACTATCGCGGAGATGTCCGCGAGTTTGAGCGGGAATTTGCGGCGCATGCCGAAATCGCGCGAGAGATGGGCTATAAGCTGAGCGTCCATTCCGGCAGCGACAAGTTTTCCGTATTCCCGATTGTCTTTGAAAAAACCGGTGGGAACGTCCATCTCAAAACCGCCGGCACAAACTGGCTGGAAGCGCTGAGGGTTGTGGCTAAAGCCGAGCCCGCGCTCTTCAGGGCGATCGTCGGTTTCGCGCTGGAAAACCTGCCGGAAGCTAAGAAATACTACCACATAACCGAAAACACCGCGAACATCCCCGACGTAGCGGCGCTTAACGCCGCCGCGCTGCCGTCGCTGCTCGACCATGACGACGCGCGTCAGGTTTTGCACGTGACCTACGGCCTTATACTGTCCGCTAAAACCCAAAGCGGCGCGGCGAGATTCAAAGATACGCTGTACTCGGCGCTTTTCGCGCGCGAGGAAGAATATTACGCGGCGCTGGGCGAGCGCATCGGGCGGCACTTGCCCTGATTCAGTGTTGCGCCAGCCATAGGCGCGCGTTGCGCGTCCGTTGCGGCTTGCCATAAATTATTGCCTGTGATACAATGGCGCCATCATAAAAAAGGATAGGTGATACCATGCCGGAAATAAAACTGTTCAATAACGGTTGGAACTTTGCGCTCGGAGACGGGGACCCCCGCCCTGTCTGCGTCCCGCATGACTGGCTGATAGGAGATGCGGACAGGTTCTATGAGAGCGGTGTCGGCCGCTATACCCGCAAACTGGACGCGGGCTTCCTGCAAAAAGGCCAGCGCCTAAGCCTGCGTTTCGACGGCGTTTATATGGACAGCGCGCTGTATATCAACGGTCGACTGGCCGGAGAGTGGAAATACGGCTACACCGCCTTTGAGCATGACATAACGGATTATGTTGACACAAGCATACCGAACGAGCTGCTGCTCACGGTCAACTACAACGGTCAAAGCTCCCGCTGGTACACCGGCGCGGGCATATACCGCGATGTATGGCTTATCACGCGCGGCGCCTGTCACTTCGCGCCGGACGGAATCTACATAACGACCGCCTTTCAGGACGGCGCGTGGACTTGGCAAGCCGAAGCGGAAACAGTCACGGACGGACGCTCCTGCGAAGTCCGCCACATCTTAACGGAAGCGGACGGCGAAATTGAGGCTTGGGACACAGATAATCCCCGGCTCTATACCCTGCGCTCAGAGCTGCTGGTTGACGGGCGCGTCGAGGACACTGTCAACACGCGTTTCGGTTTCAGGCACACGGAGTTCACACCTGACAAAGGTTTTCTCTTAAATGGGAAATCGCTTAAAATAAAAGGCGTATGCCTGCACCACGATCTGGGGGGCTTGGGCGCGGCGTTTCATAAGGACGCCGCCCGCCGACAGCTGGAAATCATGCGCGGCATGGGCGTCAACGCCGTCCGCACGGCTCATAACCCGCCCGCGTCGGCGTTTATGGACTTATGCGATGAAATGGGCTTTCTGGTCATGAGCGAACTGACCGACATCTGGACGCGCCACAAAACCCCGGGCGACTACGCGCGGTTTTTTGACGAATGGGTAGAGCGCGACGCCGCGTCATGGATACGCCGCGACCGCAACCGCCCAAGCGTGATACTCTGGAGCGTGGGCAACGAGATACACGACACTCACATCGACGCCGAGGGGGGCGCGGCTACCCTGCGCCGCCTGCTTGAGCTTGTCCGGCTGCACGACCCCGGCGGTCACGCGCCCGCCACGCTCTGCTCGAACTATATGTCATGGGAGAACACGCAAAAATGCGCGGATATAATCAAGATAATCGGCTACAATTACAACGAAAACCTCTACGCGGCGCACCACGCGGCGCACCCCGACTGGGTCATATACGGCGGTGAAACAGGCTCGACGGTCCAGAGCCGGGGCGTTTACCACTTCCCGCTGTCAAAAGCCGTGCTTGCCGACGACGACCTCCAATGCTCGGCGCTGGGCAATAGCACCACCAGCTGGGGCGCGAAAAGCGTGGAAAAGTGCATCAGCGACGACTTCGGCGCGCCGTTTTCGATCGGGCAGTTTGTCTGGTCGGGACAGGACTACATCGGCGAGCCGACCCCGTACCACACAAAAAATTCATACTTCGGCCACGTCGATACCGCGGGCTTTGAAAAGGATTCGTATTACATCTTCAAGGCGGCGTGGACGGACCATAAAACCGAAGCGTTTGTACATGTCTATCCGTATTGGGACTTCTCGCCCGGACAGCTTATAGATGTGCGCGTCTGCTCCAACGCGCCGCGCGCCGCACTATTTCTAAATAATGAGAAAATCATGGAGTCAGAGCTGAATGAACGGTGGGTGGCAAGCTGCCAAATCCCTTACCGCTCCGGCACGCTGCGCGCCGAGGCTTATGACGAAAGCGGCGCGCTTATCGCCTCTATGGAACGCTTTTCGTTCGGCGACGCCGTTGTCTTGCGCACGAAACGGGCCGTATACGGGGAGCTGGAATTTATCACCATAACCGCGGAGGACGCCGGCGGCCATCCTGTTGAGAACGCCAACCACCGCGTCCGCGTCAAAGTTAAGGGCGGCGAATTGATCGCGCTCGATAACGGTGACTCAACGGATTATGAATCCTACCACGCCGCGAGCCGCCGCCTGTTTAACGGCAAACTGCTGGCGATTGTGCGCCACAAAGGAGATACGGAACCGGTCGTAGAAGTCGAGCCGGACGAAAGCGACGTCCCGATCCGCAAGATTGAGTTGATTTCTGACGGCTGGAAGGTCAAGGCCAAACTGTTTCCCGATAATGAGAAATGCGGCGAATTGGAATGGCGGCTTACTGACGCCGGTGGAGTTGATAGTCCTTTGGGAGAGCTGCGCGTCGCTAAAGACGGAAGCAGCGCGACCGTCGTTCCCAAAGGCGACGGCACGGTCTATGTCCGCTGCGCGGCGAAGAACGGACGGGAGTTCGCCGCGCTGTACAGCCTGCGCGAGCTGGAGATAACGGGATACGGCAGACCGTTTTTGGATCCGTATTCATTCGTGTCCGGCGGATTATATAACGTCTTTAACACGGAGCCGGGGATCGGCAACGAGCGCGGCGCGTGCGCTTTGCCGGACGGTGAAACGCATATCGGGTTTAACGGACTGGATTTCGGCGCGTTCGGCTCCGATGAGATAAAGCTGTGGTTGTTCCCGCTGTCGAATGAGCCGTTTGACTTTGAGATATGGGAGGGTATGCCGCTTGAGGGCGGCGAGAAATTATACACGGCCCGTTACGACAAAGGCTCCGTATGGAACACGTATATTGAGGTGACATATACCCTGCCGCGCCGGCTGTCAGGGGTGACGGCGATGTGCCTTTTATTCCGCGAGAAGGTGCATATAAAGGGCTTTATGTTCGAGC
>WRMG01000052.1 GCA_009777255.1 Oscillospiraceae bacterium
TACGGATTTTTGGACATGTCCGGCGACAAGGGATGTATTGGTGTTCCCGCCGCCGCCCGCGCCGCATGTAACGCTGATGAAATCGGGACGCAGACCGGCCAGCTCGGCGGCCGCGGCCCGCGCGCTTTCGGTGTCCGCGCTCCGCTTGGGTGGGAATATCTCGAAAGACAATGCCGGACGCTTGGTATTCAGGATGTCGGTTATTTTCATGTTAACCCTCGTTTCTAAAGGCGGACGCGACGGCCAGTACTACAATCTCCCCTGCGCCGCCGGCGGTTAAAAGTCCCGCGCACTCGGCTATGGTGCTGCCCGTCGTGACGACGTCGTCGATCAGCAGCAGCTTGCCATGGCTTTTGGCGAACGGCGCGAGCCTGAACGCGCCGGAAACATTTAAGCGGCGTTCCTCTTCGGTTTTCAGGCGGCTGTTTGGGCGCGTGTTCCTGACTTTTAATATAAGCCCGCGGGCTTTCGTGCCGGTAAGCCGCGCAATCTCCCGAGCTAAAAGCTCCGACTGGTCATAGCCGCGCCCGCGCCTTCGCGCAAAGCTGACGGGCACCCACGTCACGGCGTCAAACCCTCCGAGCCTGTATCTTTTCAGGCACTCGGCCATGAGCCGCGCGAAGTATCTCGCGCTTATAACGCGCCTGTGGAATTTCAGCCCGTGTATACCCGAGCGTACACGTTCGGTGTATTTAAGAGGCGCAAGACAGATAATGCCTGGCGCCGCGTTTATAAGGGGTTCTTTCAGCAGCGGCAGCTGTCTAAGGCATGTTTCGCACGGCACGGCGGCGCCGCCCTTTACCGGCAGCAACGCGCCGCACATAATACATTTGGGTGGAAACAAGATGTTCAACGGATTCATGGCATTAACCTTTTTATGTTGATTTTCAGCGTTTTTTCTGATATGATGCGAGAGGGGTTATTTTTATGGAAAACTCAATTCATGACCGTATACACGCTGTGGACGTTTCGCGCCTGACGCCGCTTATGAACGACAGGATGCTGGAGAGATTCCGCACTCTGCCTTTTGTGCCCAAGGGCGCGGTTATAAGCTATATCCCGTATTTTACCGGCGGCACGGAGGGCAATATCGCCCTGTACGCCCGCGTCCGCGACTACCACAGCGTTATGTACGCGTATATGCTGGAGTATGAGCGCGGGCTCTCGGCGCGGTTCCCGGGCATGAGGTTTATGGCTCTGAAAAACGGCTGGCCGCTGCCGGTCGTTCCCGCCGCGAACATGTGCGGGGTGGGGTTCACCGGCCGCCACGGATTGCAGATCGTGGAGCCTTACGGCTCGTATGTCACGCTTGGAGCGGTGCTGTGCGATTCTCTGTTGCCGGAAACGCCGCCTGAGGGGGAGTGCGCGGGCTGCGGCGAGTGTGAAGGGGCCTGTCCCACGGGCGCGATGCGCTTTGACGGGGAGAAGCGCGCACTTGACCGAAGCCGCTGTATCTCCGGCGTAACGCAAACCAAAGGCGGGGATAATCTTGATTTGATAAAACTCTCACCTTATATTTGGGGCTGCGATATATGCCAGAGGGTATGCCCGCACAATAAAGACGCGAAAATCACGGACATCCCCGAGTTTACAGACGGTATAATCAGCGATATTGATAGCGGAGCGTTGAGCGGCGATTTATCAGGCCGCCATTACTCCAAAGCGCTTGACCTGATAAAACGCAATTTGGAAATCCGAGGAGGAGCGATATGAGAAAATCAACCGTCCCTTTGCTGCTGTTCGCGCTGTCGCTATCGTCGTTTGTCACGGCTATTGTCCTGCCGGAACTGTTCGCCGGATGGTATCCCGAGCTTTTGCGCGATGTATCGCATACGCTTGCGCGCGTTACGGGCTTCGTTCCGTTTGCGTTGTCCGAGCTGTTTATGTACGCGCTGCCGCTGTCGCTGATTTTATATATTATTATCTCCATAATCAAACGCACAAAACTCAGATATTTTGTCCGCGTTATTTTCACATGGGCGGGAGCGCTGCTGCTTTCGTTTATATGGCTGTACGGTATCGCGTATTTCTGTCCGGCGCCCGGCGAGCGCATGGGGCTTGCGGGTTATACCGCGAACGCGTCCGAGCTGATGGAAACGGCGGAGCATTACCGCGGTATACTCAACGCGTCCGGCGTGGAGCGCGGAGCGGACGGACGGACGGCAAGACAGCCGCTGACGTCGTATAATAACGCGGTAATAAACGGCTATACGCGGCTCGCGGGCACATACGACTTTATCAAAGCCGACCCCGCGCCCGCTAAGGGGCTTGTACTGGATGTGGTTCAATCGCATTTCGGAATATCCGGCATGTACATCCCGTGGTTTGCCGAAAGCTGTGTCAATCTGGATACCCCGCCGCAGAACCTGCCCGCAGTTATCGCCCATGAGCTGGCGCACCGTCAGGGCGCGGCGCCCGAGGATGAGGCGAACTTTCTGGGTATCATGGCGTGTCTTAACTCGGGCGACGTGAATGTGGAATACTCCGGCGCGTTTTTGGCGTTTACTTATCTGTCAAACGCGCTGGGCAAAGCCGATCCTTCGGCTCAGGCGCGGCTGTGGGCGGGATTAAGCGACGCCGTCGCGGAGGATTTGTTCGGTGTGCGCGAGCATTACGCGCAGTACGAAGGGCCGTTAAACGACATGGGCGAGAAAGTAAACGACACCTATCTGAAGGCCATGCAGCAGGAGGCGGGGACGCAGAGCTACGGCATGGTTGCGGATCTGCTGGCCGCCGAATACATCAAAAGATAAAGGGCGATGGACAAGCTAACGGGCGCACAATGTGCGCCCCTCTCTATGGTTTGTTTTGGAGGCGCCACCCAGACTTGAACTGGGGAATCGGGGTTTTGCAGACCCCTGCCTTACCACTTGGCTATGGCGCCGAAAACAATTGACAATTGATAACCGACAATTGACAATCATGTCCTTTGTTAATTATCAATTGCCAGTAACTGGAGCGGAAGACGGGATTCGAACCCGCGACTTTCACCTTGGCAAGGTGACACTCTACCACTGAGTCACTCCCGCATAATGCAATTAACAATGGACAATTATCAATTAACAATTGAAAAGCCGTGACCGATTGTTAATTGTTCATTGTTAACTGTTAATTACCGCTGGTGCCTCCGGTCGGAATTGAACCAACGACACGAGGATTTTCAGTCCTCTGCTCTACCAACTGAGCTACAGAGGCGGATTTGGCGACCCCGAACGGACTCGAACCGTCGGCCTCTAGCGTGACAGGCTAGCGTTCTAACCAACTGAACTACGGGGCCATATTAAACCGCTGTGCTGAACGGAGCGCGCTGGTGGTGGGAACAGCAGGGCTCGAACCTGCGACCCCATGCGTGTAAAGCATGTGCTCTCCCAGCTGAGCTATGCTCCCTCGCTCCTTACACGGCTTTTACAGTATACTCAATTATTCACCGTTTGTCAATACCCTGAATCAAAAAATTTCAATTCGGCTGTGTTAAGGAATCAATGATGAGTGAAAGAAATTCAAAACAGACAGTGCAATGGTATGAACAGGAGAGCGAAAGTTGAGACAGGTTTTAATGCGGGTGTTGCTCCAAGC
>WRMG01000053.1 GCA_009777255.1 Oscillospiraceae bacterium
GTGCCGTCCGCGGGTATTTTCTGGCGCACGACGCCGGGCTCGCCGCCGCGGACATACGCGCCGCCCAGCTCTATGAGGCGTTCGGCGTATCTGCCGTATATTTCGCGGCGCTCGGATTGGGTGTACGGGCCGGCGGGGCCGCCGATGTCGGGTCCCTCGTCGTATACAAGGCCCGCGCCGGTCAGCGTTTTGTATATGATCTCGGTCGCGCCCTCGACGTAACGCGCCCTGTCGGTGTCCTCGACGCGCAGGATAAACCTGCCGCCGTCCTTTTTAGCGATCAGATAGGCGTAAAGCGCCGTCCGCAGCCCGCCGACGTGCATATAGCCGGTGGGGCTGGGCGCGAAGCGCGTGCGCGTATGGCCCTTAGGTATTTTGTCTTCCATTTGCGCGAAGTAGTCCATTGGGGGCTCAGTCCTTTTTTATATCGTTTTGCGGACAATATATCACAGGCGCGCCGGCGTGTCAAGGAAAAAACAGTTGCAATACGGCGCGGCATGGTATATAGTAATATTATAGCTGATGCTGAGTTTGTAATGAGGTGGTTTTATGTCGGTTCAAATTTCCGCCAGTATAGATGAAAAAACTAAAAAGCGATTTGATAAAATTTGCAGTGACATCGGCATTTCGCCGTCCGGCGCCCTCAGTGTTTTTATCAAAGGAGTTATTAACCATAACGGTATCCCTTTTACCGTAGCCGCTCCGCAGAAGAAAACGGATAAGATGCCGAGAGAGGACGTTTTTGGCTGTATGCGCGGGCAGTTCATGATGACGGAGGATTTTAACGCGCCGCTGGAGGAGCTTCGGGAGTATATGGAATGAAATTACTTCTTGATACGCATGCTGCTCTTTGGTGGGTAAATGAATATGAAAAATTGTCGCCTGAAGCGAAATCCAAGCTGTTGGACGAAGATTACGAGTTGTATATAAGTATAGCTTCGATATGGGAAATCGCGATAAAAGCAAGCCTCGGAAAGTTGACCGGACTTAGCGGCGGAGTTAGTAGTTTGCTGCAAAAGATCGAAGATATGCCCGTTTATTTGCTGCCGGTTGAGCCGCTTTATATTGAAACAGTTGAAAAGCTGCCGTTTATTCATCGGGACCCTTTTGACAGAATGCTTATCGCGACAGCCAAGGCTGACGATATGGCTATCTTGACCGCAGACGAAAATATCCATAAATATGACATATTGACGATATGGTAGCAAGAAGGAACTTTTAGTAAAGAGGGGCAGGTTTTCTATGGAGAATTTCAGGTCCGCCATATGTACCAGCTGCGGCTCCGAGCTGAGGCTGGACAGCACCAAAAAGCTCAGCTTCTGCGCCAACTGCGGGAGCAAGATGAACGTAGACGAGGCGATACGGAAATTCGCGGCGGTGTTTCCGTCGCGCGCGCGCGACGAGGAGAGCGCCGGCGCGCAACCGCCCCAACCTCCCGCTCCTAAGGGCGAAAAGGAGCCGTCCTCCGAGCAGGAGGCGCAGCCTCACGCCGTCGCCGCGGCGCCTCCCCCGGCGGAGGGCGAGGAGGAGGAGGACACCCTTGCCTCGCTCTATAAGCGCGCCAAGGAGTTCCTTAATTCACGCGAGTACTTAAAGGCCGCGGATATTTACACAAGGATAATCAACGAGATAGACGCCAAGGAACACGCCGCGCATTGGGGCATGTTTCTGGTGGACGAGCGGAATTTCAACGCCGAGGAGAAGCTATTGCAGTGCTTCTCCTGTTTCCCGTTCCGCACGGGCTCCGACGCGGTGCGCAGGGAGATACTCACAAATAAAAATCTTGATCAGGCGATCCAGAACGCCCCCGTGGAGGACCGCGTCCTCTACAGCGAGGAGGCGACAAGACACGCCGACAATATATACGAGATGTTCAAGGAGGGCATCGACGGGCTGAGCGCCGTCGCCGAGCGCAAGTACGATATACTGTGCGGCACGTTTGAAACCGTCGGCATCACCGCTATGCTGTCGCGCGTGGGTTATCCCGTGGGCGTCGGGGTGAAGTTCATGAGCGACAAGTATTACTTCCAGTTCCAAGCCAACCGGCTGAACATGCTGCATCTCGACATTCTTTCGGTCACGGGTCAGCCCGTTCAGACATATGCGCTGTGGCATTACAGAAATGTTATCTTGAACCCCGAAAACGGGCTTCTGCCGTGGTCGGAGTTCCGTTCGTTCAAAAACTGCGAGGACGCGGGCGAGATAGCGGGGGAGCTGGACTCATATAACAAGGTGGGCTACGCGCTGCTCGGGCTGTGGCGCGACAAGCTGGTCATACGCACGGGCAACAAGGTTTTCTTCTGCGCCGCCGCCGCGCAGCCCGAGCATATACAGGCCATATTCCAGCGCTGCTACGAAACCGTATGTATACCCATAGTGGAGGACCCCAACTCGTATAACACGGGGCATAAATCCAGCGAGTTCTATCAGGTCGCGCCGATAAGCGAGAGCTTTGACACGGCGAGGAAATCCCGCTGGATACGCCGTAAAGGCCCGTCGGCCTGCTATATCGCCACCGCCGTTTACGGCGGCCGCGATGCCCCGCAGGTCATGGCGCTCAGGCGCTTCCGCGACGGGACGCTGAACAGGAGCGTGTTCGGGCGCGCGCTTGTACGCCTTTATTATTTTGTCAGCCCGCCGCTGGCGGTCAGGCTTGAGAGGGATTCTGCCGTGACGCGGCGCGTCAGGCGGTTTTTGGATTGGGTTGTCGAACGGATAGAGCGGTAGGGGCGCGCATTGCGCGTCCGGTGCAAAATGTACACGGCGCGTCAGGGATGCCGCGCCGTACAAAAACGCCCCCATCGTAGGGCGCGATGTCCTCATCGCGCCGCCGTGAAAATTTTGCAATGGCCCCATCGTAGGGGACGCACCCCCGGGCGTCCCGCCGCGCATAACCGCATAACGCCGCACACCGTTAACACACACGGGCGGTCGAGGGCGACCGCCCCTACACACGCCATACGCCCGTTTCCCTGTAGGGGATTTCTTCAAACCCTGATCTTGCCATCAAAACGACGAAATGATATACTGTAAAGTATGAAACGTCATGAATTAACAGATGAACAATGGGAACGCGTAAAGGACAAACTGCCACCGGAACGTAAACCCCAGGGCGGCCGCCCGGCGAAAGATAACCGGGTCATGCTTAACGGCATAATCTATTGGCTGAACACTGGGATTCCATGGGCTGATTTGCCGGAACGATTCGGACCTTGGAAAAGTGTATACACCCGATTCAGAAGATGGACAATGCAAGGTATCTGGGAAACACTGCTCCAGACATTGATATCCTAAG
>WRMG01000054.1 GCA_009777255.1 Oscillospiraceae bacterium
GATAAAATCGGCGTTTCGCAACGTATTTTAGACTGCTTACCACTGTTTTTGAGAGTTGGAACTAGAAATTACTCTTGTATTTTTAATGGATACCGTAAATGCTGGAAGTTAGTTTTTCATTTGACCTCTTATAACTTAAAACTCATAACTTATAACTCAAAACTCATAACCCCCCTGTCCCCCGGCATATCCTAAAGATGAGGTGACGGCATGAGGGACAAACGAAAGGTGTTGGAGCGTTTCTCGCGGGTTCTTGACCTGCCGGCCGACATAATGGCGGGGCTGCCGCGTATCAGCATAATCGGGTTAAGCGAGATACTTATTGAAAACCACAGGGGCATATTACTGTATAACGACACGGATATACATGTCAACGGCGGCGCCGCCGTTATAAAGCTGCACGGCGACAAGCTCTCGGTCGCCGCCGCGAACCCCGGCGAGATTCTCATAACCGGCCGGCTAATCGGCATAGACTTCGTGTACATATAACCTTGCCCTCTTTATAAAAGAGGGCGCCGTCCGCAGACGGCGGGTGTTTTATCGGAGGTCCGCAAATGTTAAAAATCTTAAACTTTTTCCGGGGGAGCGTGCGCGTCAGGCTGACCTCGGAGTACCCCGAACGCTTTATAAACGTCTGCGCGCAGAACCGTATCGCGCTGTGGGATATTGAGCGCCGCGGCCCGGACGGGCTGAGCGCGTCCATGCTGCCCGGCGGGTATAAGAGAATACTGCCGTTCGCGGCGCGCGGCGTCGGGCGGATAGATATAACGGGCCGTATGGGGCTGCCGTATTTTCTGCTGCGCTTCAGGCGGCGCTACGCGCTGCTGGCGGGCATGGCCTTGATGTCCGCCGCGCTCGGCGCGCTCTCGCTGTTCATATGGGAGATAGACGTGTCCGGCAACGAGACGGTGCCGAGGGAGATGATCCTGCAAAAGCTCGGAGAGCTGGGCGTCGGCATCGGCACATACCGAGGGCATATAGACTCGAAGGAGATACAGAATCTGATGATACTCGCCATACCCGAGCTTGAATGGCTCGCGGTCAACGTGAGCGGCAGCCGCGCCGACGTCGGCGTGAGGGAGAGGGAACCGGCGCCCGAGATAATCCCGAGGGATCTGCCGTGCAATATAGTTTCGCGCAAGGACGGGCTTATTATTTCGATAAACACGCTGGAGGGCGCTCCGGCAGTGACGGCCGGTCAGGCGGTCGAGAAGGGGCAGCTGCTGGTCAGCGGGCTTATCAACTCCAATATCGTCGGTCTGCGGCGGGTACACGCCATGGCGGAGGTCACCGCGCGCACATGGTACGAATACGCGTCGGTCATACCGGCGAGCGCGGTCGGCAAGCGCTACACCGGCCGCGAAAAAAACAGGTATGCCGTCATTATAGCGGGCCGCAGGTTCAGCCTGTACCGCGAGGGGAGGGAGCCGGCGCTCGGCACGGAAAAGACCGTCGAACGCAAGACGCTCAGGCTTGGCGGCAGCTTTACGCTGCCGTTTACATGGGTCACCGAAACGCTGACCGAGTACGAGCCGACAGAGTTTGCGGTTTCTCCGGCCTCCGCCGCCGCGTTTATGGAATACGCGCTTAACAGGCGTCTGCTTTACGACTCCGACGGCGGCGAGATACTCTCCGTCAGCTTTAAGACGGCGGAACGTAACGGCGTTTACCTCTGCGAGATGTCGGCGGAATGTCTGGAGAGCGTTGCCGTGACGGCGCCGATGCCATGAGGCTCCGCGCGGCCTTACATCTGGACTTGCTGCTCGGCGCGGCCATAACCGTATCGTTTGCCGGGCTTCTGTTCATGCCGCGGCTCGCCTCGCAGGCGGCGCGCGACGGCATAACCCTGTGCCTGAATATCATTGTGCCGTCGCTGTTCCCGTTTTTCGTGCTGTCCACGCTTGTCGTCGAGCTGGGGCTGGCGCGGTATCTGGGGCGCGCGCTGGAGAACGTCATGCGCCCGCTGTTCCGGCTGAACGGCGCGTGCGCCGCGGCGGTGGTGCTGGGCTTCATCGGCGGATACCCCGTAGGAGACACTTCAAAGGTACAACTATTTTTACTATCATCACACTATAACCCGCGCCATGATGTCATACCGCAGCTGCAAATCATTTACCGTTTCCCGCGCTTCGGGGGTATATGCCTCGCTCCGCGCTTTGCTTATCCAGTATTCGGCGTGTTTCAGCTCGTCACGCGCCAATTTATTTTCGCCTATCCCATAATAAGTGTCGGCGGCTTTAAGCTCATCGTTGGCAAAGTACGCCGCGTCATGCGGAGCTTCAGCTGTTTCCTTGGCAACCGGCGTTTCAGGCGCTGACCTAAAGTGGTCATTTATCGCCGTCATCGCGCCGTAAAGGATCGCCTGATCCTTTGTCAGCTCGCCGGGGAGCTGCTCAAGGCTTTCGAGCGTATCGGCGGCGTTGCCTCTGAGCATATCAATCTGTTTGCCGGTCATGGACTAACCCCCAAATTATCAATAATCAACCCTGTGGGTTTAAGAATGTTCATAAAGACATCGTCAAACTCAAGCCCGTGCCGACGCATAAGCTCCACGCCGTAAGCGGTTTCATGCCAGCCGCCGCCGGTCCATAGAGCGACTATGACGCCGCGGCCGCGTGCGTCTATGAGTGCATTGACAAGCTGTGTGTTGACGCTGTTATCAGCCCTGTTAAAGAGGGTCTCATGAAGGTCCGTAAAAACGGTGTCGCCTTTTTTCAGCCTGTCAAGCCGCTCATAAACGTTCATCAGCTCAATGTATAATCCATGTTGTCGTGGTCTTCGTGGTGCTTGTGCAGGTCTTTTGAGACCCGCGCTATGTCGTGGCCGTTCCAGCCTCCCAGGTCAAGGCGTTCGCTGATTTGTTTCACTCTGAATATTTCCTCTTGGGCCTTCGACAGTATGCAGCACAGCTCCTTGTATATGTCCATATCGACCGTCACGGAAGCTCTCACGGCGTCAATAAGACATCTCTCGAACTCTTTTTCGCGGTTGACATACATTTTAAGATGCTCTTTAAGCTGCGCGCCGCCGTTCATGGAGTACGACATCGCTTTGACGATCCCGTCCGCGTGAAGCATCGGGATCTGGTCAATACGGTCAACCA
>WRMG01000055.1 GCA_009777255.1 Oscillospiraceae bacterium
GCCGCCTTCATTTACAATAGTACGCAGGAGGTGGCAACATGACAAAAACCCTGTTAAACGGCGAGTGGACGCTCGACCTGATCTCTGAAACAGGCGCGCCCGCGGCCGGCATGACGGGCATAAAGGCGGCCGTCCCCGGCTCGGTCTATTCCGCGCTGCTGGACGCTAAGCTGATCGAGGACCCGTTCTGGCGCGATAACGAGCTGGACGCGCTGAAGCTGATGGACAACGATTTTATTTTTACAAGGACGTTCGACGCCGCGCCGTCAGTACAAACGCTGCTGGTATTCGAGGGGCTGGACACCGTCTGCGCCGTCGAGCTTAACGGCAAGACCGTCGGCGGCACCGCCAACATGCACCGCGTATGGGAGTTCGACGTTACGGACATTGTCAAGCCCAAGGATAACGTAATTAAGATAACCATAACGTCCCCCACGCGCTATATCGCCGAACGCGACAAAGAGCTTCACGTCGGCGGCACTCCCGACGCCATGCGCGGCTTCTCCCAGCTCCGCAAGGCGCACTGCATGTTCGGCTGGGACTGGGGTCCGCGTCTGCCCGACGCCGGTATCTGGCGCAATGTCTATCTTTTGGGCATCGGCGAAAACGACGGGCGCATCGAGAGCGTATATGTAACCCAGAAGCATAAAGACGGCCAGGTCGAGTTGGGCTTTGAAATCGAAGCCTCCTGCCCCGCCGTCTTTGAGGTCTCCGTCACCGCGCCTTGCGGCAAGGCGCTGCGCTCCGACGGCGCGGCTATTGTCATAGACGAACCCGAGCTGTGGTGGCCGAACGGCTACGGCGCGCAGCCGCTGTACACCGTCAAAGCCGTGATGAGTGTCGGCGGCAGCAAGGCGGACGTATGGGAGCGGCGTATCGGCCTGCGCACTATGACCATAAAGCGCGAAGAGGACGAATGGGGCGAGTCGTTCGCGCACGAGATAAACGGCCTTGCGATATTCGCCATGGGCGCCGACTATATCCCCGAGGACAATCTCCTCTCCCGCGTCAGCCCCGAGCGGACGCGCGTGCTGCTGGAGGATTCCGCCGCCGCGAACTTCAACTGTATCCGCGTATGGGGCGGCGGCTATTATCCCGACGATTTCTTCTTTGACATATGCGACGAGCTGGGGCTTGTCGTTTGGCAGGACTTCATGTTCGCCTGCGCCGTCTACGAGCTTACGCCGGAGTTTGACGAAAATATCCGCGCCGAGGTCGCCGACAACGTAAAGCGCCTGCGCCACCACGCGTCGCTGGGTCTCTGGTGCGGCAACAACGAGCTGGAGATAGCCTGTATCGACAACTGGTACAACGCCACGCCTAAGCAGAACGCCGACTACTTTAGAATCTTCGAGTACATAATCCCGCAGGAGGTTTCAAAATACGATCCGCAGACGTATTACTGGCCCGCGTCGCCGTCGTCCGGCGGCGGCCTTGACGACCCCAACGGCCCCGACCGCGGCGACACCCACTACTGGGATGTGTGGCACGGCCTTAAACCGTTCAGCGAATACCGCAAATTTTTCTTCAGATACGCCTCCGAGTTCGGGTTCCAGAGTTTTCCCGAGCTGAAAACCGTGAAGGCTTTCACCGAGGAGGGCGACCGCAATATCTTCTCGCGCGTCATGGAGATGCACCAGCGCAACATGGGCGCCAACGGGCGCATTATGTACTACCTGTCGCTGATGTACAGATACCCGCGCGATTTCGAGCGGCTGCTCTACGCCTCGCAGCTGCTCCAGGCCGACGCGATACGCTACGGCGTCGAACACTGGCGGCGTCACCGCGGGCGCTGCATGGGCGCGATTTACTGGCAGCTGAACGACATCTGGCCCGTTGCGTCGTGGGCGTCGATCGACTGCTTCGGGCGCTGGAAAGCCCTGCACTACTACGCCAAGCGCTTCTTCGCCCCCGTCATGCTCTCGTGTCATGAGACGGGCGAGATGACCGAGCGCCCCAGCGTCGTCATGCAGCCCGCGCCGATAAAAAAAGCCGCAAGGCTGGCGCTGGCGAACGAAACGGCGTGCCCCGTGACCGGCACGGTCAGGTGGGCGCTGCGCGGCCCCGCCGCGGAGCTCCTCAAAAGCGGCGAATGTACCGTGACCGCCGCCGCGTTCTCTTCGGAGTGGCTGGACGAGCTGGACTTCTCCGATTGCTGTGAGCTGTCGAATTATTTCAGCTTCGAGCTGGATGTTGACGGCGGGATCGTTTCGCGCGGCACGGCGCTGTTCTGTATGCCCAAGCATTTCGAGTTCGTTGACCCCCAGCTTAAAGTCGAACGCTCCGGCGACGAGCTAACCGTCTCCGCGTCGGCTTACGCCAAGAGCGTTGAGCTGTACTCCGACGACGGCGATTTTGTCCTGTCCGACAACTTCTTTGACATAAACGGCGGCAGCGTGACGGTAAAGATACTACGCGGCAACGCGGACGAGATCAAGGCGAGATCGGTGTGGGATATAAGCTGAATATCACAGAAATAACAAAAAGCCCGCTTTCGCGGGCTTTTTTGCGCGGCGCCGCCTGTAAAGACGGCCATTGGCCGTCCGCACCTTTAACAAAAATCGCCGTGTCCGCGTAAATGTGCATATTGACATCTTTAAGTTTGTTTGGTACAATTTTGAACAGGTATGCTTTATTTTTGTGCGGAGGGAAACGATATGTGCGGAAAGAGTAAATTTTTCGCGGCGTCTGCCAAAAGATTCGTTGCGATAC